>JAGWVA010000134.1 GCA_028875855.1 Paracoccaceae bacterium | reverse complement strand
GCGCGATCTCGGCGTCGAGGTCTGCATGGTGATCGGCGGGGGCAACATCTTCCGCGGCCTGCAAGGGGCGGCGCAGGGGATGGAACGGGCCACCGCCGACTACATGGGGATGCTGGCGACCGTGATGAACGCGCTGGCGATGCAGGCCAGCCTCGAGGCGCTCGGGGTCTTCACAAGGGTCATCAGCGCGATCCCGATGGATCAGGTCTGCGAGCCCTACATCCGCCGCCGTGCCGTGCGCCATCTTGAGAAAAAGCGCGTCTGCATCTTCGCGGCCGGCACCGGCAACCCCTATTTCACAACCGACACCGCCGCGACGCTGCGCGCCAACGAGATGGGCTGCGAGGCGATCTTCAAGGGCACGAAGGTGGACGGCGTCTATGACAAGGACCCCAAGAAGTTCGCCGATGCCAAGCGCTATGAAACCGTGAGCTACGACGAGGTGCTGCAAAAGCACCTGGGCGTCATGGATGCCTCGGCCATCGCGCTGGCGCGCGACAACAACCTGCCGATCATCGTCTTCTCGCTCGACGAGCCGGGGGGGCTGAGCACGATCCTGCGCGGCGAGGGCACCTATACCCGCGTGCACGGCTAGGGCGCGCGGCGTCTGGGCCGAGAATCTATACACTTATGCGCGCCGGCTTGTTATAGAGGCGCAAGGGCGCGCTTGAAGCATACCTCAGAAGGAGTGACCATGTCGGATGACGCGACCGAGATCGATCTGGACGACCTGCAACGGCGGATGGACGGGGCGCTTGCGGCGCTGCGCACCGAATTCGCCTCGTTGCGCACGGGCCGGGGCTCTGCCTCGATGCTCGACCCGATCCAGGTCGATGCCTATGGCCAGATGACCCCGGTGAACCAGCTTGGCACGATCAACGTGCCCGAGCCGCGGATGGTCACGATCAACGTCTGGGACAAGGGCATGATCAACAAGGTCGAGAAGGCGATCCGCGAATCCGGCCTTGGCATCAACCCGGTCGTGGACGGCCCCATCATCCGCCTGCCGATCCCCGAACTGAACGAGGAACGCCGCCGCGAACTGTCCAAGGTTGCCGCCCAATACGCCGAGCAGGCCCGCGTCGCCGTGCGCAACGTGCGCCGCGACGGGATGGACCAGCTCAAGAAAGCCAAGGCCGCGGGCATGGGCGAGGACGACAACAAGATGTGGGCCGACGAGATTCAGGACCTCACCGACAAGGCGATCGCGTCCGTGGACAAGGCGCTGGAAAACAAGCAGCAGGAAATCATGCACGTCTGAGTGCATGACAGGCGAAAGGGTCGGATCTTGGGTGCCAGCGACGTGAGTGCCGCCTTGCCGTCGCGACGGACGGCCGAACATGTTGCCATCATCATGGATGGCAACGGTCGCTGGGCGGTCAACCGCGGCTGGCCGCGGCTGGTCGGCCACCGCCGCGGCGCGGAACGCGTCAAGGAGATCGTGCGCGCCTGCCCGGATCTTGGCGTGCGCTGGCTCACGATCTATGCCTTTTCGACCGAGAACTGGAAGCGTTCCACCGAGGAAGTCCTTGGGCTCATGGGCATTTTCGCCCGCTACATCCAGCGCGAAGCCGACCGGCTGTCGGCCGAGGGCGTGCGGATGCGCTTCATCGGCGACCGCTCGCGGCTTGACCCAAAGCTGCAGGCCCTGATGGCGGGGATCGAGGCGCGCACCTTGGCCAATACGCGGCTCAACCTGACCGTCGCGATCAACTACGGCGGCCGGGACGAACTTGTGCGCGCGGCCCGCGCCCTTGCCGAGAAGGTCGCCGCCGGCAGCCTCGATCCGGCCGCGATCACGCAGGAGACGATGGCGCAGGCGCTCGATACCGCCGATCTGCCCGATCCCGACCTCGTGATCCGCACCAGCGGCGAGACGCGGGTGTCGAACTACCTGCTCTGGCAGGCGGCCTATGCCGAATATGAATTCACCGAGACGCTCTGGCCCGATTTTACGCCCGAGGAACTCGCGGCCATCCTGCAACGCGTGGCCGTGCGCGAACGCCGCTTCGGGGCGGTCAGCGCATGACGAGATCGGCAAAGTGGGCCGATCTTCAGGTGCGGGTGACCTCGGGCCTTCTGCTTGCCGGGGTCGGCGTGACCGAGGTCGCGCTTGGCGGCTGGTGGTTCAAGGCGATGATCGTCGCGGCCTCGGCGGTGATGCTTTGGGAACTTGCGACGATGCTGGGCGCTGAGGCCGTGGCGCTGGCCGCCGGGGCCGCGGGGGCGGTTGCGCTCTTGCTGGCCGAGGCGATCCACGGGCCGGTCGGGCTGATCGTGCAACTGATCGCCGCCGCAGGGGTTGCGGCGTTGGTCAAGCGGGACCGGACCGTCGGCTTCGCCTACGCGGCGGCGATCCTTCTTGCCGCCAGCGCGCTGATGTATTTCCGCGATTTTTTCGGCGGGACATGGCTTTTCTGGCTGATCCTT
>JAGWVA010000133.1 GCA_028875855.1 Paracoccaceae bacterium | reverse complement strand
AGATGCGGCGGAACGTCGGGATTGAAGCCCCGGCGCCGGGCCAGTTCCTCGATGAAAGCATAGAAGCTCACGACCAGCACCAGCGGCGCGACGATGGGATGTAGCCCAGTCACCGCCGGCAGGCTCGTTGCCCCAGAGACCGGCTCCGGCCCTGTGAAAAAGGCATCGGCGCCTTGTCCGACCAGCCGGGTGACCGTCTCGGTCGTCTGGGCGAGCGCGGCGTCCTCAACCCCAAGAGCCAGGACGGGAAACCGCGCCTCGATGATCGCTGCGGGACCATGCAGCACCTCGGCCGCGGAATAGCCCTCGGCATGCAGGCCCGAGGTTTCCTTGAACTTAAGTGCCATCTCGCTGGCGATGGCAAAGCCCGGCCCACGCCCCAGCACGTAAAGCGACTGCGCCCGCACCAGACGGTTGGCAAGCAGTGTCCAGTCGCGAGACAGCGCCTTGTCGAAAGCTGCGGGCAAGTCGGCAACCGCGTCCCGCAAGACTTCGTCTCCCGTCCATTCCGCCAGCAGCGCGAGGCCAGCGAGAACCGACGAAACAAAGGTTTTCGTTGCCGCAACGCTGCGTTCCTCGCCCGCGCGCAGGACCAACGTATGAGCCGCCGCCTCTGCCATCGGCGACTCCGCATAATTGGTGATCGCAATCGGCAAAGCCCCGCCCTGCCCGGCCGCCCGCATCATCGCAACGATGTCCGGGCTGCGGCCCGATTGCGAGATGCCGATGCAGGCCCCTCGGTCCAGCTTCAGCTTCGCGCCGTAAATCGAGGCGACCGAGGGCCCGACCGAGGCGACGGGCACCCCGGTCGTCAGCTCGATCGCGTATTTCAGATAGGTCGCCGCGTGATCGGAAGAACCGCGCGCGACTGTTACGAACAGCCTCGGGTCAAGTCTACGCAGATCCGCGCCTGCCGCGGCCAGATCGGCGCGGCCGGCATCCAGCAGCCGCGCGGCGGCGGCGGGGATCTCTTCTATCTCGCGCCGCATGTAGGTTTTCGCGGTCATGACCGACCTCCCTCGTCGGGGGCGGAAAGCTGTAGCTCCGCCGTAAAGTCATAAGCGTCGCCGCGGTAGATCGAGCGGGTGAATTCCACCACCTTGCCCGCGGCGAGGTAAGAAATGCGTTCGATCTTCAGCCCCGCGACCCCGGTCGGCACCTCCAGCAAATCGGCATCCCGTTCATCGAGATTGGTGGCCGAAATACGCTGGATCGCGCGCACGGGATGCAGACCACGAGCGGACAAATGGGCGTAAAGAGACGGGCCGACCGCCTCAGGATCCGGAAGGATCGCGGTTGGCAGGGCTGCCCTTTCGATTGCGAGCGGAAGACCATCGGTGCGCCGCACCCGTTCCAGCCGAGCCACCCGATCGTGCGACTTCAGCCCCAGTACCATTACCTCGTCTGGCGTCGGAACGAAAAGGCCGCGCGACAACCATGTGGATTCGACCGTCTTGCCGCGCCTTGCCATGTCCTCGGACAGCGACGACAGCCGGGACAGCGCCATCTCCAACCGTTCGACCTTGGGGGCGACGAATGTGCCCGATCCGCGCCGCTGCACCAACTGGCCCGAGGTGACGAGAGATTGGACCGCCTTGCGCACCGTGACCCGGCTCAGCCCGGTCATTGCAGCCAGATCACGCTCTGCTGGAAGGCTTTCTCCGGGCTGCAACTGGCCGCTGCTGATCTGATCGGCGATCAGACGGCCCAATTGAATATAAAGCGGTCCGTTGCCGGGGTTCGCAAAGGCTTCGGGGGAAAACACCGAATTCATGCCGCGGTCTCCTTGAGCGCGAGCCAAAGTGCGCCGTCAAGCGCTGTGCCAAGGGGCGCGCGAAGCATATCCCCATAGCGCGAGTGCAGCCGGTCGGCAAAGACGGCGCCCAGACCGCCGAGAAAGGTGACGGGCAAGCTCAAAGGCCCGCGAAGAAGGTCGATGGAACGGATAATCCAGCCATCAGCAGCGGCAAGGATTTCCATCGCCGCAGGGTCCTCGGCCGCATCCAGCAGCCGCGGAACATGGCTGGCGAAGCCAGAGGGAGGGGCGGTTCGGGCGTAATCTACCAGCGCATCGGCGCCACCCGCATCTTTCAATACCGCCTGCAGAAGCGGTGTCATTGGGCGCAACCCGTCGACGGCGTGCAGCACGGCCGAAAGAAGCGCCCGGCCCAGCCAAGCACCGCTGGCCTCGTCGCCAAGGATCAGGCCCCAGCCGCCTATTGTCCGGAACACGCCGGCCTGCTGCACCGCGAAAACAGAGCCCGTCCCAATCGTGGCGACCACGCCATCCACGTCGCGAAGCGCCCCCTTCAGGGCGATTACGGCATCGCTTTCAATGCGTGCGGAGGCAAAGGGCAGCCCTTGCAGAAGACGGGCGCCGTAAGCGGGCAGGTTCGCCCCGGCAAGGCCCAAGACCGCATGAAGGTCGTTCGG
>JAGWVA010000085.1 GCA_028875855.1 Paracoccaceae bacterium | reverse complement strand
CAATCTGCTACGACGATTCCTATCATGA
The DNA here is from genome assembly GCA_028875855.1 of Paracoccaceae bacterium. Lineage (GTDB taxonomy): Bacteria > Pseudomonadota > Alphaproteobacteria > Rhodobacterales > Rhodobacteraceae > Solirhodobacter. The sequence goes on along the minus strand of JAGWVA010000085.1, from coordinate 12,270 downwards.
TGCGCGGATGGTTGCTGGCACGCTCAAAGAGATGGTTGCGACGACTGGCTGAACCGTCTTTCCGTGCAGAGAAAACCCAAGGCTTTTAATCTTACTGAGCTATCGTGCCATCTTTTGCATTTTAGCGACGTGCACTTACCCGCATGGAGCTATCAGAATGCAGATTGCCGATCCTCTCCTGAACGTCCGCGAAGTTTCCGCTCTGATCCACAAGAGCGTCCCGAGCGTCTATCGTGACGTTTCCCTTGGCCTTTTGCCGAAGCCGATCAAGCTGGGGCGCTCTGCCCGATGGCCGCAATCCGAAATTCTTGCGGTAATCGAACGAGCCAAAGCCCAGCGCGAAGCCGCCTAAGAGAAACCCCACCCGACATTTGCCGGGCGGGGCGGTTTTCGATAACGGCGCAACTCCGATATCATACCGCATCTAAGGCCCGGCCTCAATCAATGAGGCACAGATGCAAGTTGAAATTGAACAGAAAAATGGAGAGAAGACGACCGTCTTCCTGACCGAGCCGCGCGTGATCTGGGCGCTCGAACACCTAATCCGAGCAGGCAAGCGGGGTATCACAACCCTCGAAAATCCCGCCCCCAGGTGGTCAGCCTACCTGCACAAAATCAAGCGTGCCGGAATACCCTTCACGAAGGTCACAGAGAAACACGGCGGCGACTTCGAGGGATGGCACGCCCGGTTTTTCATAGGCGAAGGCGTCCGCATCGTGCGGAGGGTCGTCGAATGATACGCGCAAGGCTTCTTTTTCTCCGCACCCGTTTCGGAATTACCGAGGCGCAAGCTATGGCGCTGGCCGCTCTGATCTGGGGGCATCATGGCTGACCATCAGGAGCGCTCAGACACCTATCGCGGCGAATTGTTCCGGCGGGATGGCTTTCGGGTCATCATCTGCAAGGACAATCACCAATGGATCGCTCAGAGGCTGGCTGGAGGCCGATGGAGAGCGCTGGGCTACTGCCGCACCCGTGAAGGCATGTTGCGGGTGTGGACAGCCTCAGGCGCGCCCGTTGCACCAGAAATCGCGGCGCTCTCCGAAAATTGGGGGGCGCGTTAATGGGCCGTGACCGCAAGAACGAGCAAAGCACCGAACGATACGCGAAGTGGATATACGACCATCGGCTGTTGCCAGCTTGGAAGGCACTCACGTTTCCCGCAAGAGATGCCTATTTTCACTTGGCTGTGCGTTGCTTCGCTGAAACCGCTGCCAAGAATGGCAAGGCCAGAAATAATAACGGCGAGATATTCCGATCACTCCGCGATCTGTCAAAGGATCTGGGGTGCACGGTTAAGACCGCAGGCGCGGCCTTGGCAGACTTGCAGGCTAAGGGCTGGATTGTCTGCACTGACGAATGGGTGCGAGGGATCGACGGAATGGGCAAGACTGCGAAGTTTCGGTTGACCATGATGCCCACGGAAAAGCGGGAGGCAACGCGCGAGCCTACCCTATGGAAGATCGGCCATGATTATCCGGTAACGGTGTATCAGGGCTACAGGCCAGTCCCAAGAAAGATGCGCGCTGGCAACCTCGCCCAAAAACAAAACCCACCCCCCCGTTCGGGCACAGTGGTGTGTCCGAATGGGCCACAGTTGCGAGCGGTAAAATGAGCAGGTGTGCCCGAATGGGATACAGAAATGCGGGGTTTGGGCCGATCAAGTGTGCCCGTCTCGGATACATATCTAATTGCCATCTCCAATGGAAAGGAGAGGGAGGCAGACCGGCGACGGCTGCGAACTCCCCCTTCACCGGCAAAGGCCCGTGCGGCGAGCCAGCAAGCGAGGGGGTGTGTCATGCGTAAACGAAAAAACGAGGGGAAAACGTGGACTGACCCAGATACGGGAAAATTCGCGCCCGGCAACCCCGGACGCCCGAGAGGGGCACGGCACAAGGCAACCATGGCCGCCCTCACTCTCTTGGACGGGCAATCCGAGGCTTTGACGCAAGCCGCCGTCGATGCCGCCTTGAAGGGCGACGTTGCGGCTCTGCGCCTTTGTCTGGAACGGATAGCACCCCCACGCCGTGACGCCCCTGTGACCTTTGACCTGCCGCCCATGGAAACCGCAGCCGATGCAGCCAAGGCTGCCGCCGCAATCCTCACGGCAGTTTCGGAAGGTGAGCTGACCCCTACCGAGGGCGCGCACGTCATGGCGCTGATCGAGACGTTCCGGCGCACCCTTGAAACGACCGAACTCGAAACCCGCATCGCAGCATTGGAGGCGAAGGAATGAACATGAAATCCCGGCTCAAGGCGCTGGAAGTCCGCAGGACCGATGCCCCGGCAATGGTCCTCCTGATTGCCTCTGGTGAGGGCGCGCCCCGTGCCTGCGTCCAGAAGGCAACCGGCACGGAATGGATCGCCGCCGCTCAGGGTGAAGGCGAAGACGACTTTCGCGAACGGCTCGCCGCTATGCATCGCCCAGCGCCTGTTGTGCGCCTTGATGCCGATTGCGTCCTTCTCTGACTGGACCCCACGCCATGAACCTCAAAGCCCGCCTGAGAGCCTTGGAGAGCAGCCACAAGCCGGACGATGGCAGATGGCCTCTCATCATATGCCGGACAATCCTCCACCCGGCAGACGACAACGCGCCAGTGCGGGAAGAGCCCGAAAGGGCGACCGTTCTGACGGGCCTCAAAGCCAGCCCGACCGTTCTTCGCCCGACGCTGAACGAAGATTGCGCGGCTTTCCTCGCCCGCGCCGAAACAGAGGCGGCAGCCTGTGACAGCCGTCAGCTAGCAATCCACGAAGCCTTCCCCCGCCAATCGAAAGGAAAGTAAGACCATGACCGACGACGACGCGCTTGCCCTTGTCCTGACCGACGCAAAAGAGCGGCCTATGACCTTTATCGAGGTGCTGGGCCGTCGCCTCTTGGCGCATCCTGACGGGCGCAAACTGCTGGCCGCTGCCCTTCGTGATCTGGCCGAAGCCTACAACGCCGAAGCCCGCGCCTTGCAGGCCGATGGCGATGGGGCAGAGGTTGTCACGCTGAAACCCTTACAGCGATAGGGGCGAAAGCCGGTAAAGGCCCCGCTATTGCGCGGGGCTTTTTCTGACTGTTTAGATGGCTGTCCCCGCCGCGCTGACCGTCAGCCCTTCCGCAGCGCCACGCCCGGCCCGTTGCCGTTCTCGGACAGGAAGACCACGCCCGCCGCCTCTAGGGCCTTGCGGATGGTCTCGACCGCATCAACCGAAGGTGTGGGCTTGCCAGAGCCTTCAGCCCTCTTGATCGTCATAGAAGACAATCCAGACGCTTCTGCCGCGCGCGCCTGTGACCATCCGAGAAGTGCGCGAGCCGCACGAAGCTGGGCTGCGGTTGTCATAATACCTCTTGTTCTAAAATAGAGCATGCTCTATGTTCTCCTTAGGAACATAACTCACCATCGGAGATGATGCAATGACCACGAATGAACCCGCCTGCGGGAACTATACCGACTTGCCCAAAATCAGCGACCTGCAAACGCAAGCCACCTTTCTGGCCGCTCTCGCCGAGGCTGCCGATATTCTGCAATACGACGCCGGGAGCGACCCACGCGCCCGTAACGCTCTGTGCGGCGTGATCGACGCAATCGAGACGAAGGCCAACACGCTGGCCGAGGCGCTGGGCCGCATCATGGACGGGGCCGCAGCATGACCGACGCGAAGACCCTGCATGAGCATATCGCCGAACTCTATGCGGAAGGTGTCCGGCCTGCCGCGCCCTACGAAATCGCGTGGGACCTTGAAAGCCTCGCCTGTATCGGGCTGGCCGCTCTGGACACGACGAAGAACATCAACGTGTCCGAGCGAATGCAGACGCTCTTGGAAGTCATGGGCGGACTTTCGCGGGAACTGGCCAGGCAGTTGGAAGGTGAGGCCCGCAAAAATGCTGATCTGAGACCGATTGCCTGACCGCCCAAACCAAAATGACGAAGGCCCCGCCATTGTGCGGGGCTTTTTCATGTCCCGCCAAAAAAGAAGGCAGCCAATCCGAAAGGAAGAGGCTGCCGTTTAGGTAGGGGAGAGTGGTTCAGTGCAATGCCACTCCGCACCGGCAGGGACAGCCAATTCGACAGCACTGTCAAGAGTGCCAAACTGCGGTATCCCTTCGATGCTGGGAGGCAAACTTAGTGCTCCGCGATTGCGCTGAGCATATCGTTTGTAGACCCTGCAGCCCCGTCTGCGCCGGGCGCGGGGTTTCGTAGAAGCTCGTTCAGATAATCGTCTAAGTCGGCTGCGGGTTGTGGCGGCAGCCAGACTTGATGCCCCACCACCAGCAACGCGGCAGCGATGAAGATTGTCCATGCAAGAAGGTAAGGAAGCACCTTCATTGGGCCTTTGCTCCGATTGGCTAAGTCCGCCAATTGCGGAATGCGGCGCGCGCCTCTAGACCACCCCTAAGAGCGTTTCAATGCGAACTCGTCGCAAATGCGATTCTCATAGGATAACATATATATTCTTTAGATCATATTCTGTCCAACGATGGCTGCGGAAAAAGGAAACTTCCCGCCGCGCCGGCACTTTGACGGGCGCGGCGGAACTAGGCGGAGTCTGATGCCTGACAGGAGAAGATTGCCGCGCCAGTCAAGGCCATGAAGTTCGGCGATTGCCTTGCCTAATCAATCCGCAATCACAAGTGGGGCAGCGCTGTGATGGGGACAACGCTGCGCCAGCAAAGGTTGGAACCAAACTGGCCGCGTCGCCACTTCGACGCGCGAGGCGGACGTTACTCTGATTTGAGGTAACGGCAAGAGGCTCCTGCCGACGCCCAGCGCAGCGCGAAAGGTGGACAATAGGGTGGATATGGCTCAATCGCCAACAACCGAAGACACTGAAAAATAATGCAAATAGCGGGGTTTGATGGTGCTGCAAGAGAGGATTGAACTCTCGACCTCACCCTTACCAAGGGTGTGCTCTACCACTGAGCTACTGCAGCGCCGTTGCGAGCGGCTGATTAGACTCAAAGCCGGCAGGACGCAAGCCCAATATGGACCCTTTTCCGCGTCTGGTTTAGAGAGGGGCCATGGAACGCAAGGTGGCAGGGCAGGGCGGCAAGGCCAGCGCGCCGGAAAGCCGGGAAGATCGGCTGAAGGCGGCGCTGAAGGCCAATATCGCAAGGCGCAAGGCGCAAGCGCGGCTTCGGCAGGACAAGCCGGAGACGGACAAGAACAAGGCATGAGGGCAGGCAGATGGATTCCATTCTGGTGCGCGGCAATGGGCCGCTGAACGGCGTGATACCGATCGCGGGCGCGAAGAACGCCTGCCTCACCCTCATGCCGGCGACGCTGCTGAGCGAGGGACCGCTGACGCTCACGAATGCGCCGCGCCTGTCGGACATCCGCACGATGACGACGCTTCTGCAGTCGCTCGGGGCGGAAGTGTCGAGCCTTCAGGACGGCAAGGTGCTGGCGATGTCTTCGCACAACCTGTCGAACCTGACGGCGGATTACGACATCGTGCGCAAGATGCGCGCCTCGTTCCTTGTCCTTGGTCCGATGCTGGCGCGCGCGGGGCAGGCCGTCGTCTCGCTGCCCGGGGGATGCGCCATCGGCGCGCGGCCGGTGGACCTGCATCTTATGGCGATGGAGGCGCTTGGCGCAGACCTCGAGTTGCGCGAAGGCTACGTGCACGCCAAAGCGCCCAAGGGGCTGACCGGGGCCGTGATCGAATTTCCCTTCGTCTCGGTCGGCGCGACCGAGAACGCGGTGATGGCGGCGACGCTGGCGAAGGGGACGACCGTGCTGCGCCGCGCGGCGCGCGAACCCGAGATCGTCGATCTGGTCCGGTGCCTGCGCAAGATGGGCGCGCAGATCGAGGGCGAGGGGACCGACACGATCACGATCGAGGGCGTGGACCGGCTGACCGGGGCGACGCATCCCGTGGTCACGGACCGCATCGAGCTGGGCACATACATGCTGGCCCCGGCGATCTGCGGCGGCGAGGTGGAATTCCTCGGGGGCCGGATCGATCTTGTGTCGGCCTTCTGCGAGAAGCTCGACGCCGCCGGCGTCTCGGTCGAAGAGACGGAGCGCGGCCTGAAGGTCAAGCGCCGGAACGGCCGGGTCAGCGCGGTTGACGTGGTGACCGAACCCTTCCCCGGTTTCCCGACCGACCTTCAGGCGCAGATGATGGCGCTTCTGTGCACCGCCGAGGGCGTGAGCGTTCTGGAAGAGAAGATCTTCGAGAACCGCTTCATGCATGCGCCGGAACTCTTGCGGATGGGCGCAAGGATCGAGGTTCACGGCGGTCAGGCGACCGTCACCGGGGTCGAGAAGCTGCGCGGCGCGCGGGTGATGGCCACCGATCTGCGTGCCTCGGTCTCGTTGATCCTTGCGGCGCTGGCCGCGGAAGGGGAAACTGTCGTAAGCCGCGTCTATCATCTGGATCGCGGCTATGAACGGGTCGAGGAAAAGCTGGGTGCCTGCGGGGCGCTGATCGAACGGGTGAGTGGCTGATGGCGGATGCGCGGTTCGAGGATGCAGGCGAGGGGCCGCTTTATCTGGCGGCGCTCGAGGCCGATGACCTGACGATCATCGCGTCCCTCGTTCAGGACGCGGTCTTTCCGATCACCGAGATGACCTTTCAGCCGAAGCACCGCCGCTTTGCGCTGCTCGTGAACCGCTTTCGCTGGGAGGATCGCGCCAGGGCCGAACAGGCGGGCCGTCCCTACGAACGCGTGCGTGCGATCCTTGTCGTCGAGCATGTGCTCAAGGTGCAGACGCAGGGCATCGACCGGCGCGAAGGCGATCTGGTCCTGTCGCTGCTCGATCTGGCCTTCGAGACAGGGGCCGAGGGCGCCGGCCGCGTTCTTCTGACGCTCGCGGGCGATGGCGCAATCGCGCTTGAGGTCGAGGCGCTGGAGGTCACGCTGAAGGACGTGACGCGGCCCTACCTCGCGCCGTCGCGCAAGGCCCCGGATCACCCGGAATAGGCAAAGGCGGGGTCCGACAGCCCGAAATGGGCCGATCTTCGGTCGCGGCGAGATCGGAGAGGTCGTCATGATCAAGCGCCTGAAACCATGACCGCGACCTCCCGTCTTCTTTCTGGCTGACATATCCCGCGGGGGCGCGAAGCCCCGCGCGTGGTTGCGGGGGCGGGCGGCCTCCGCTATTCGGATCGCTCAGAGGAGTCTTGCCGATGCCCGTTTTCCTGTCCACGGCCGATGCCGATTTCGAAGCCGCCTTCCGCACCCTTCTGGCGATGAAGCGCGAAGATGCGCCGGATGTGGATACAGCGGTGGCGGGCATCATCGCCGATGTGCGCGCCCGGGGCGATGCGGCGGTGATCGAGCTGACGGCGAAATTCGACCGTCTGGCGCTGACACCCGAAACGCTTGCCTTCTCGGCCGAGGAGATTGCGGCGGAATGCGCCAAGGTCTCTCCCGAGGACCGGGCGGCGCTGGAACTCGCTGCTGAACGCATCCGGGCCTATCACGTCCGCCAGATGCCCACGGATCAGCGCTGGACCGATCCCGAGGGGGCAACGCTTGGCTGGCGCTGGACGCCGGTCAGCGCGGCGGGGCTTTACGTGCCGGGAGGGCTCGCCTCCTACCCGTCTTCGGTTCTCATGAATGCGATCCCCGCGCAGGTGGCCGGGGTGGAGCGGCTGGTGATCTGCGCCCCGACGCCGGGCGGGCAGGCCAATCCGCTCGTGCTGCTGGCGGCGAAGCTCGCGGGGGTGGACACCGTCTATCGCATCGGCGGGGCGCAGGCGATTGCCGCGCTCGCCTACGGCACGGCTACCATCGCGCCGGTGGACAAGATCACCGGACCGGGCAATGCCTATGTCGCGGCGGCGAAGCGGCGTGTCTTCGGGCGCGTCGGCATCGACATGATCGCGGGGCCCTCCGAGATCCTCGTGATCGCGGATCGCGACAACGACCCCGACTGGATCGCGCTCGACCTGCTGAGCCAGGCCGAACATGACGAAAGCGCCCAGTCGATCCTGATCACCGACGATGCGGCTTTCGGTCAGGCGGTCGCGGCGGCGGTGGACAAGCGGCTGGAGACGCTCGAGCGGCGCGCCATCGCGGGGGCAAGCTGGCGCGATTACGGCGCGGTGATCGTGGTGCGCGATCTGGACGAGGCGGCGACGCTCTCGAACCGGGTGGCGCCAGAGCACCTCGAACTGTGCGTCGCCGACCCCGATGCGCTGTCGGACAAGATCACCCATGCGGGCGCCATCTTCCTTGGCCAGTGGACGCCCGAGGCGATCGGCGACTATGTCGGCGGGCCGAACCACGTTCTGCCGACCGCCCGGTCGGCGCGGTTCTCGTCGGGGCTGAGCGTGATGGATTTCCTCAAGCGCACGACGCTGTCGAAAATGACGCCCGAGGCGCTGGCGGCCATCGGCCCCGCCGCCGAACGTCTGGCGATCAGCGAAAGCCTCGAGGCGCACGGCCTGTCCGTGCGGGCGCGGCTCAACCGGCTGAACCGGAGCGATGGCGCATGACCGACCGCATCTGCCATATCGAGATCGACGAGGCCGGGCTGGCCCCGCCAACGCCGGAGATCGAGCAGGAGCGCAAGGTCGCGATCTTCGATCTGCTGGAGGACAACTCGTTTGCCCTGCCCCCGCGCGAGGGGCGCGCGGTGCCCGCGGGGCCGTATCGGCTCAACCTTGCCATCCGCGAGGGGCGGCTTGTCTTCGACATCGCCACCGAGCCGGGCGAGAAGGTCGGCGAGTTCCATCTGTCGCTGGGGCCCTTCCGGCAGGTGGTGAAGGATTACTTCCAGATCTGTGAAAGCTACTTCGAGGCGGTCAAACGTCTGCCGCCCAGCCAGATCGAGGCCATCGACATGGCCCGCCGCGGCATCCACAACGAAGGCGCCCGGGTGTTGCAGGAACGTCTGGACGGCAAGGCCGCGGTGGATATCGACACGGCGCGACGCCTGTTCACCCTCATCTGCGTCCTGCATTGGGGATAGGTCTTGGCCGAGCTTCCCTCATCGGTGCTCTTTTGTTGCGACCATAACGCGGTGCGCTCGCCGATGGCCGAGGGGTTGATGAAGAAGTTCTACGGTCAGTCGCTTTACGTGCAGTCGGCGGGCGTCAAGAACGACATGGAGATCGACGGATTCTCGATCGCCGTCTGCCGCGAGATCGGGGTGGAACTGGCGCGCCACCGCTCGCGGTCCTTCGAAGAGATGCAGCAATGGGGCGACGATCTGTCGGGGTTCGACCTGATCGTGGCCCTGTCACCGGCCAGCCAGAGGCAGGCGCTGGAACTGACGCGCTACTATCACCTCGAGGTGGAATACTGGCCCATCCTCGATCCCACCGGCCTTGGCGAGGGGCGCGAGGCAAAGCTTGCCTCCTATCGTCTGGCGCGCGACCAGATCCGGGACCGGATGATCGCGCGCTTCGGCCCTCCGACGGCAGAGACCGCCGGCGCGTGAGGCGTCAGACGTCCTTCGTGTCGAACATGTAAAGCTCGACCCCGCCGGTTGCGAAGACATGCGTGTCGGCGGCGGCGGCCTGACCTTCGGGGCTTTGGAAGGCGGCGGCGATGTCGGCGAGGCTGTCGAAATGCAGCGTCGCGATCAGGTGATACGGGCTTTGGCCTTCCGGCGTCAGCACCGGCCCGGTCGAGATGTCGTAACCCTTCAATCCGGGGATCGTCTTCGCAAGCGGCAGGTGTTTCGACATGTAATAGGCGTCGAATGCGGCGGTATCCTTGGGGTGCTTATACATTGCGACCAATCTGGCCATGGAAAGTCCTCCTCCAATAGAGTCCGGTATGGAGGTTCAGGATGCTGCCCGCCTCGCCGATCTGGCAAGCAAGGCCGCCGCGGCGGTCGGGACAGACGGATCACGTTCGCGTGACGATGGCCGACCGCGGGGGCGTGGCGCGCGAATTTGGCGCCTTGCCGCCCCCTGACGGCGTCCGACCCAGCGGCGAGATGCCGGGGTGGCGGCGGGCAGGCGGCACCTTCTTGCGACTTTGGCCTTGTAAAATGCCGCTTTCGGGCGCATTTAGTGCGCGCTCCGCGCTTTTGCGGGCGCCTGAAACGGAGTGACCATGGCCAAGGAAGACACGCTCGAATTTCCCGGTGTCGTGAAGGAACTCCTGCCGAACGCGACATTCAGGGTCGAGCTGGACAACGGCCATGAACTGATCGCGACGATGGCAGGAAAGATGCGCAAGAACCGGATCCGCGTTCTTGCCGGCGACAAGGTGCAGGTTGAAATGACGCCCTACGACCTGTCGAAGGGGCGCATCAACTACCGCTTCAAGTGAGGCTGATCCTCGGTTCCGCCAGTCCGCGCCGGAGGGAACTTCTGGCGCAACTCGGACTCGTGCCCGATGCGGTGATCGCGCCCGATATCGACGAAGACCCGATCAAGGGCGAATTGCCGCGGCCCTATTGCGCCCGGATGGCCGCCGAGAAGGCCGCCGCCGTGCCCTGTGCCGCGGACGAGGTCGTCCTGTGCGCCGACACAACCGTCGCCCTCGGCCGCCGCATTCTTGGCAAGCCGCGCGACGCAGGCGAGGCCGCGGCCTTCCTGATCGCGCTCGGCGGGCGGCGGCATGAGGTCATCACGGCCGTCGCGGTCAAGCGCGGCGACCGGCTCTGGACGCGCGAGGTGGTGACGGCGGTCAAGATGAAGCGGCTGTCGGATACCGAACTCAACGATTACCTCGCCAGCGGGGAATGGCACGGAAAGGCGGGCGCCTACGGCATTCAGGGCAGGGCCGGGGCGTTCATTCCGTGGATATCGGGATCTTTCACCGGTGTGGTGGGATTGCCCGTGGCCGAAACCGCAGCGCTGCTGGCGGCGGCAGGTTACCCCGTGCATGGAGGACCGGCATGAAGGGCCGTGTGGTTGCGTTGGACCGGATCGCCGGGCGCGGGGCGGCGGCCCTGATCGTCGATGGCCGGCTGGAGGATCTGCTGATCGACCCCCCCGACGATGGCGTCCCTGCCGTGGGGGCGATCTGTCGTGCGGTCGTCGATCGTCCGGTCAAGGGGCAGGGGGGCGTCTTCGTGAAGCTGCCCGATGGCCTGTCGGGCTTCCTCAAGCAGGCGAAGGGGCTCGCGCCGGGCCAGCGGGTTCTGGTGCAGGTGACGGGCGCAAGCGAGGCGGGGAAGGCCGTGCCGGTCAGCCTGCGTGTGCTCTTCCGCAGCCGCTATGCCATCGTGACGCCGGGTGCGCCGGGGCTCAACATCGCCCGCGGCATCCATGACGAGGCCATCCGCGACAGGCTCGCCGCGCTTGCGGCCGAAGGGATGGCGGGCGCGCCCGAAGGGCTTGGCCTGATCGTCCGCTCGGCCTGCGCGCTGGCCGAACCGGAGGAGGTGGCCGAGGACATCGCCGAAACCCGCGCGCTGGCCGAGGCGGTGATGGCCGATCTCGACGGCCCGCCCGAACTGCTTGTGGATGCGCCTGATTCGGCGCTGTCCGCCTGGCGCGACTGGGCAGAGCCCGTCCCCGACGAGGTGGCCAAGGGCGATGGCGCCTTCCGCGACTTCGGTGTGGAAGAGATGATCGACGATCTGCTCGCGCCGGTCGTGGCGCTGACCGGTGGCGGGTCCATGGTGATCGAGCCGACGCGCGCGCTGGTCGCGGTGGATGTGAACACCGGTGGCGACACCTCGCCCGCCGCAGCACTGAAAGCCAATATCGCCGCCGCCCGCGACCTGCCGCGCCAGTTGCGCCTGCGGGGGCTTGGCGGGCAGGTGGTGATCGACTTCGCCCCGATGCCGAAGCGCGACCGCGCGACACTCGAACAGGTGATGAAGGCCGCCTTTCGCCACGAAGGCGCCGAGACGAGCCTTGCCGGATGGACCCCGCTCGGGAATTACGAATTGCAGCGCAAGCGCGACCGGATGCCGCTTGCCGACTTGCTGAGAGGGGCGCGCTGATGGCCTGTCCGATCTGCGGCAAGGACGCCGATCCGAAATATCGCCCGTTCTGTTCGCGCCGCTGCGCGGACATCGATCTGGGTCACTGGCTGAAGGGCGACTACGTCATTCCCGGCGAGGCGCTGGAGGAGGAGGATGACGCGCGCGACGAAGCCGCGAACGCCACCGCCGACGACCGCCCGCCGCGCCCGAACTGAGGGCGCAGCCCGGCGTCCGCCCAAGCGCTTCGCGGGGCGCCACTTTTTCCAAATCCCCTCTAGACAGTCCCCCGCGCCTTCACTAAGACACCGCAACCCGGATCGATGACCCGATCCACCCGTGCCCGGGTAGCTCAGGGGTAGAGCAGTGGATTGAAAATCCTCGTGTCGGTGGTTCGATTCCGCCCCCGGGCACCACTAAATACCTGAAAAATATAGAAAAA
>JAGWVA010000132.1 GCA_028875855.1 Paracoccaceae bacterium | reverse complement strand
TACGCCGAGCAGGCCCGCGTCGCCGTGCGCAACGTGCGCCGCGACGGGATGGACCAGCTCAAGAAAGCCAAGGCCGCGGGCATGAGCGAGGACGACAACAAGATGTGGGCCGACGAGATTCAGGATCTCACCGACAAGGCCATCGCGTCCGTCGACAAGGCGCTGGAAAACAAGCAGCAGGAAATCATGCACGTCTGAGTGCGTGACAGGCGAAAGGGTCGAATCTTGGGTGCCAGCGACGTGAGTGCCGGCTTGCCGTCGCGACAGACGGCCGAACATGTCGCCATCATAATGGATGGCAACGGTCGCTGGGCGGTCAACCGCGGCTGGCCGCGGCTGGTCGGCCACCGCCGCGGGGCCGAGCGCGTCAAGGAAATCGTGCGCGCCTGCCCCGAGCTTGGCGTGCGCTGGCTCACGATCTACGCCTTTTCCACCGAGAACTGGAAGCGTTCGACCGAGGAAGTCCTTGGTCTCATGGGCATCTTCGCCCGCTACATCCAGCGCGAGGCCGACCGGCTGTCGGCCGAGGGCGTGCGGTTGCGCTTCATCGGCGACCGCACGCGGCTTGATCCCAAGCTGCAGGCGCTGATGGCGGGGATCGAGGCGCGCACGCTGGCCAATACGCGGCTCAATCTGACCGTCGCGATCAACTACGGCGGCCGGGACGAGCTTGCGCGCGCGGCCCGCGCCATCGCCGAGAAGGTCGCGGCCGGCAGCCTCGATCCGGCCGCGATCACGCAGGAGACGGTGTCGCAGGCGCTCGATACCGCCGACCTGCCCGATCCCGACCTCGTGATCCGCACCAGCGGCGAGACGCGGGTGTCGAATTTCCTGCTCTGGCAGGCGGCCTATGCCGAATACGAATTCACCGAGACGCTCTGGCCCGATTTCACGCCCGAGGAACTCGCCGCGATCCTGCAACGCGTGGCGGTGCGCGAACGCCGCTACGGGGCGGTCAGCGCATGATGGGATCGGCAAAATGGGCCGATCTTCAGGTTCGGATGACCTCGGGCCTGCTGCTTGCCGGGGTCGGCGTGACCGAGGTCGCGCTTGGCGGGTGGTGGTTCAAGGCGCTGATCGTCGCGGCCTCGGCGGTGATGCTGTGGGAACTGGCGGTGATGCTCGGGGCCAAGGCTGCGGCCGTTGCCGGCGGGGCGGCGGGGGCGGTTGCGCTCTTGCTGGCCGAGGCGATCCACGGGCCGGTCGGGCTGATCGTGCAACTGATCGCCGCCGCAGGGGTCGCGGCGCTGGTCAAGCGGGACCGGACCGTCGGCTTCGCCTACGCGGCGGCGATCCTTCTTGCCGCCAGCGCGCTGATGTATTTCCGCGATTTTTTCGGCGGGACATGGCTTTTCTGGCTGATCCTTGTCGTGATCGTCACGGACGTTTTCGGCTATTTCGCGGGCCGGCTGATCGGCGGGCCGAAATTCTGGCCGAAGGTCAGCCCGAAGAAGACCTGGTCCGGCACCATTGCCGGCTGGGTCGGGGCGGCGGCGGTGGGGGCCGTGTTTCTTGCCGTCACCAAGGCGGGCCCGGCGCTTGTCTGGGTCAGCGTGCTGGTGTCCTTTGCCTCGCAGATGGGCGACATCGCGGAAAGCGCGATCAAGCGGCGCTCGGGCGTCAAGGACAGCTCGCGGCTGATCCCCGGCCATGGCGGGCTGCTGGACCGGTTCGACGGGCTCATGGGGGCGTCGCTCATGATGCTGGTGCTGACCCTTCTTCTGGCCGCACCGGTGATGAGGAACTGAAGATGCGGCGCATATCGATTTTCGGGGCGACCGGCTCGATCGGGCAGAACACCATCGACCTCGTGCGGCGGCAGGGCGGGGCGGAGAGCTACCGCACCGTCGCGCTCAGCGGGGGGCGCAATGTGGCGCTGCTGGCCGAACAGGCGCGGGAATTGCGCGTCGAGATGGCCGTGACCGCGCATGAGGACTGCTATGACGCGCTGAAAGCCGCGCTGGCGGGCAGCGGTGTCGAGGCGGCCGCGGGCGCACAGGCGCTTGTCGAGGCGGCAGAGCGGCCGGCGGACTGGATCATGTCGGCCATCGTTGGGGCGGCGGGCCTCGCGCCGGGGTTCCGCGCGCTGGCGCAGGGCACGACGCTGGCGCTGGCCAACAAGGAAAGCCTTGTGACCGCGGGGCCGCTTCTGATGGCCGAGGCGGCGCGCCACGGAGCGACGATCCTGCCGGTGGACAGCGAGCACTCCGCCGTCTTCCAGGCCCTTGTGGGCGAGGATGCCGCTGCGATCGAGCGCGTCATCATCACCGCCTCGGGCGGGCCCTTCCGGACATGGAGCCGCGACCAGCTCGCCCGCGCGACGCCCGAACAGGCGGTGGCCCATCCCAACTGGTCGATGGGCCAGCGGATTTCGGTCGATTCGGCCAGTATGTTCAACAAGGCGCTGGAACTTATTGAAACGCGCGAGTTTTTCGGGATCGA
>JAGWVA010000084.1 GCA_028875855.1 Paracoccaceae bacterium | reverse complement strand
TGACCAGCCAGACCGGAGAGTTGTAGCCGTGCTCGGCCTGTCCCACCAGATCGGCGGCGACCAGATCGGGATCGGCGCTCGCATCGGCCACGATCATGCTGTCGGTCGGGCCTGCGAACATGTCGATGCCGACGCGCCCGTAAAGGATGCGCTTCGCCTCGGCCACATACTGGTTGCCGGGGCCCACGAGGATATCGGCCTTGGGCACGCCAAAAAGCCCGTTGGCGATGGCCGCGACGCCCTGCACGCCGCCCATGTTCAGGATCGTGTCGGCGCCGCAGAGGTCCATCGTGTAAAGGATCGCGGGCGGAATGCCGATGCCGGGGCGGGGCGGCGAGCAGGCGGTGATATGGGGCACGCCCGCGACCTTGGCTGTGGTGATCGTCATGATCGCGCTGGCCACATGGCTGTAGCGCCCGCCCGGCACGTAGCAGCCGGCGGCGGCGACGGGGATCTGCTTCTGCCCGGCCCAGAAGCCCGGGCGCATCTCCAGCGCGAAATCCGTGACGGTGGACAGCTGCGCCTCGGCGAAGCGGCGCACGTTGTCATGGGCGAAGCGGATGTCGGCCTTAAGCCGCTCGGGCAGGGCCTTGGCAGCGGCGGCGCGGCGTTCGGCGGACACCACGACCTCACCGTCCCATTTGTCCAGATCGCGGGCGAAGCGGCGGGCCGTGTCCTCGCCGCCGATGGCGATCTCGGCCAGCATCCGCTCGACCAGAACGCGCACATCGTCCTGTCCCGTTTCCGGGGTCTGCACGGCTTTCTTGAGGTAGATCATCGGTGGAAATCCCAGCTTACATCCTGCCCTTCCAGGGCACCAGGCGCCGTTCGACGAAGCGCATCAGAAGGTCGAAGGCAAAGGCGATCAGGGCGATCACGAAGATCCCCATGATGACGACGGGCGTTTGCAGGAACTGGCTGGCCGACAGCACCATGTAGCCGATGCCCTGCGTCGCCGCGACCATCTCGGCGGCGACCAGCGTGGTCCAGCCAAATCCTATGCCGATCCGCATCGCGGTCAGGATCTCGGGCAGGGCCGAGGGCATGATGACATGGCGCATCACCTGCCAGCGGCTGGCGCCAAAGGAATAGGCAGCATGGATCTGCTCGATCGAGGCCGATTTCACCCCCGACCGCGCGCCCAGCACCACGGGGGCGAAGACCGACAGGAAGATGAGCAGGATCTTCGAGGTCTCGCCGATGCCGAACCAGATGATCATCAGCGGCAGGTAGGCCAGCGGCGGGATCGGGCGGTAGAACTCGATCGGCGGATCGAAGATGCCCTTCATGATCGGGCTCATGCCCATGGCAAGGCCCAAGGGGATGCCCACCACGCAGGCCAGCAGGAAGGCGCTGAAGACCCTGACGGTCGAAA
Organism: Paracoccaceae bacterium; assembly: GCA_028875855.1. Classification (GTDB taxonomy): domain Bacteria; phylum Pseudomonadota; class Alphaproteobacteria; order Rhodobacterales; family Rhodobacteraceae; genus Solirhodobacter. The sequence goes on along the minus strand of JAGWVA010000084.1, from coordinate 10,956 downwards.
CCTCGATATGCACCCAAAGCGGCGTGCCGGTGAAGCCCGTGTTCCAGATCGAGATGAACTTGGTCACGATGGTCATCGGCGCGGGCACGAAGAGCGGCTTCACCCATCCGAGGAAGGTGACCAGCCACCAGACGAAGAAGAACGCGGCGATGGAGGCCACCGACAGCCAGATCGTGTTGCCCTGTCCCGGCACGCCGTAGATCTCGCCCGGCTTGGTGGCGCGGGCGCGGGTCAGGCGGGCCAGCAGGCCGTCGCTCGAGGATTTCGGGGCCGTCGTCGGAGGGGCAGAGGACTTGTCGGTCACGCGGCGGCCTCCTCGTCGTTGAAGATGATCTGCAGCACCTCTTCGCGCAGCCGGATGAACTCGGGCGCAGCCTTCACGGCGCGCGCGGACTTGCCCTTGAGGAATTCGCGCGAGAAGGGCAGGTCGAATGTATGCGTGATCCGGCCCGGGCGGGGCGACATCACGATCAGCTTGGTGCCCATGAACAGCGCCTCTTCGACGCTGTGGGTGATGAAGAACACCGATTTGGCGGTGTCGTTCCAGATGTTCAGGATCAGCTCCTGCGCCTTTTCGCGCGTGAGCGCGTCCAGCGCGCCCAGCGGCTCGTCCATCAGCAGAAGCTTCGGGTCGCAGGTCAGGGCACGGGCGATGCCGACGCGCTGCTGCATCCCGCCCGACAGGCTGTAGACCGGGGATTTCTGGAACCCGTCAAGGCCCAGAAGACCCACGAACCTGTTTGCCGTCGCATAGCGTTCGGCCTTGCCGACGCCCTGGATCTGAAGCCCGAAGGCCACGTTGTCGAGCACGTTCAGCCAGGGCAGCAGCGCGTGTTTCTGAAACACCACCGCCCGTTCCGCGCCGGGCCCCGCGACCGGGTTGCCGTCCAGCGTGATGCTGCCCGAGGTCGGCGAAAGGAAGCCTGCGATGAGGTTCAGAAGCGTCGATTTCCCGCAGCCCGACGCGCCAAGCGCCACGACGAATTCGCGGTCCGCGATCTCGAGGTCGATCTTGCTGAGCGCCGAGACGGCCGGACGTCCGTCCGCGGGCGGATAGACCACCGATACCTTGTCGAGACTAAGGTGCATATGCGGCTCCCTGGGACTTGAGGGGCCTGCCCGGAACACCCGGGCAGGCCGCTGTCATCACTTCAGTGCGGCCTCGATGATCGAGGTGTTCACGAAGGGCTTGTAGTCGCTTGCGACGGTGTCGATGCGGTTGGCCGACTTCAGGAAGGCGGCCGTTTCCTTGATCGCCTTTGCCGCATCGCCCATCCATTTCGGGCTCATCTGCTGCTTCAGCGTCAGGAAGGTGTAGCCCGTCAGCGTCTCCGGGATCGCGGCGGGCGTGGCGCCCGTCTCCTTGGCGATGGCCTCGACGTTCGGATTGGTCGCCGTCCACGCCGCCTTGTGGTCGAGGTAGGCGATATTGGCCTTGTCCATCGCCTTGGCGAAGGCGACGAGCTGGTCCTTGTGCGCCTTGGCGAACGCCGTGTTCACCACCCAGGCGTTGAAGGTCGGATAGCCCCATTCGGCCGTCTGGTCGGCGCCGACGATGCGCTTGCCGGTCTTCAGGATCTCGGTCTGGACCGGGGGCCAGATGAAGGCGGCGTCGATCGTGCCCTGCTGCCATGCGGCGGCGATCTGGTCGGGCTTCATGTTCATGATGGTGACTTCACTGGGCTTCAGCCCGGCATGCTTGATCGCCCCCATGAGCGAGAAGTGCGAGGTCGATCCGATCGGAACCGCGACACGCTTGCCCTTGAGATCGGCCAGAGATTTGATCCCCGAACCATTCCGCGCGATCAGGCTTTCGGACTGGCCGATGGCATAGTCGAACATGAACATCTGCAGGTTGACGCCCTGGGTTGCGGCGATGGCCAGCGGGGATGAGCCAAGCTCGGCCACCTTGACGTCGCCCGAGGCCATCGCCGCGATCACGTCGGTGCCGGATGCAAACTTGCGCCACTCGATCTTCCAGCCGGTGGCTTTTTCGAATTCGTGGGTGGCGCGGGCCGCGTTCATCGGCGTCGGGTCGCCGAAGGTCGCGATCACCATGGTTTCGGCGGACACTGAGGCCGCCGAAAAGGCCAGAACAGCGGCCCCTGCTATCATCACGTTCCGGAAGGTCTTGGACATTTCGTATCTCCTCTGGTGGACTTTGCTGGGTTCGAGCCTGTTGGCGACTTCTTTTTATCTCGGGTTCAGTCTTGCCGGACGCGCGCTTCCTTCACAATCGCGGGGGCGGGTGCGGCGTCGGTCATCGTGGCGAATTCGACGATTGCACTGACCAGACGGTCGAGCGTGTCGAAACTTTCGGCATCCGTGGCGACCGAACCGGCAATCAGCGAAAACTCGGTGCAGGCGATCATCTGGACCCGCGCGCCCTGCGCAAGCAGGTCTTCCGACGCGGCGCGAAGGGTGGCGCGGGCCGCATCGGTCGGCCCCGCGGCCTTGATCGTGCGGATCGCCGACAAAAGCGCGGCCTCGTCCCGCGGATAGGCGGCTTCAAGCCCCTGCGCGGCCAGGGCCGCATCGAACAGCTTCACCTTGCGCACGGCCGGAGAGGCGAGAATGCCCACGCGCCGCGCGCCCTTCGCAATCCGCGCGGCATGGGCAGCCGACAGCGCGACCATGTCGAGGAAGGGCACGCCCACCGCCGCCCGGATGTCGGGGGCATAGTGATGGGCGGTGTTGCAGGGCATGGCCAGCGCTTCCGCCCCTGCCGCGACAAGGCGGCGGGCCATCGCGGCAAGGACAGGCGCGGGGTCGTCGCCCGTTCCCTCGATCAGCCGCTTGATGCGCGAGGGCACCTGCGGGTTCTGATCGACGATGAGCGGGATGTGGTCGGCATCGTCGCGCGCCGGAACGGCGGCGATGAGCCTTTGCAGGATCAGCACGGTCGCCTCCGGACCCATGCCGCCAAGGATGCCGACCCGCCGCATCAGAGGAACCCCCGCCCCGATGCACGGGCCGGTCGGGGCGGTCGGACGCTGACTGCGGGCTGCGATCGGTCCATCTGGCTACGCGACCGTCAGGGCCTTGTCGTCTTCCGCGAACTGGCTGTCGTAGCCAAAGAGCGCCGCCGAGCCGCCGGTGTGCAGGAAGACGACCCGTTCGCCCTTCTTGAACCGCCCCTTGCGGCAGTAGTCGATCAGGCCGGCGGCGCCCTTGCCGGAATAGACCGGGTCAAGAAGGATCGCCTCGAGTTGCGCGAACATGCGGATCGCTTCCAGAGTATCTGCGCGCGGGATGCCGTAGCCGGCGCCCACGTAGCTGCTGTCGGCCACGACATCTTCGCGCTTCACGACGCCGGGGCAGCCCAGCTTCTCGGCGGTGCGGCAGGCGAGGTTGAAGACGTTCTCTTCCTGCTTCTCCTTCGGCGCGCGCACGCCGATGCCGGTCAGCGGAATGCCCGCATTCATCGCCTTGAGCCCGGTGATGAGGCCCGCCTGCGTGCCGGCACTTCCCGTCGCTGTCACGATGTGGTCGATCCGAAGCCCGCGGTCATTGGCCTGGGACACGATCTCGAACGCGCAATTGACGTAGCCAAGCGCGCCCGTGGGGTTGGACCCGCCGCCGGGGATCACATAGACCTTGCGACCTTCGGCGCGAAGCCGGTCGGCCACGGCCTCCATCTCGGCCTGCATGTCAAGGCCGCCCTGCCGCTTCGAGGTGGTCGCGCCGTGCAGGTGATCGAGCAGCACGTTGCCGTTGTGGTTGTAGTTGCCGTCATTCGACCCGGTGCGGTCCTCCAGCAGCAGATGGCATTGCAGGCCCAGCTTCGCCGCGAAGGCTGCCGTCTGGCGCGCGTGGTTGGACTGCGTGGCGCCCTGCGTCATCACCGTGTCCGCGCCCATCGCCAGCGCCTCGGCCATCAGGAATTCCAGCTTCCGCGTCTTGTTGCCGCCGGTCGAAAGGCCCGTGCAATCGTCGCGCTTGATCCAGATCTCCGGCCCGCCCAGCTCTTTCGAGAGACGATCCAGCCGTTCAAGCGGCGTCGGCAAATGCGCCAGAAAGACACGTGGAAAACGCGCGAGATGCATCGGACTTCCTTCCCGTAACTTGCATCATCCAACGGTATGCGCGATGATTTTGCATATCAAATGCGAAATATTTGATACAATATGCATGATTTGCATGTTGGGGGTGCCATGCGGCTTGAATGGCTTGAAGATATCCTTGCCGTCGCCCAGACGGGATCGTTCAGCGAGGCGGCGGAGCGGCGGCACCTGACCCAGTCGGCGTTTTCGCGCCGCATCCAGAACATCGAGGAGCAGGTCGGCGCAGAACTGTTCGATCGCAGCCGGAAGCCTGTCCACCTGCACGATCACGTCGAGGCGCAGCGCGACCAGATCGCCCATGTCGCCCGGCTCTTGCGCCAGTTGCAGGCCGACTTGCGCCGCGGCGGGCGCATGGCCGAGAACAAGCTGATCCTGACCAGTCAGCATTCGCTGACCACCAGCCTCACGCCCTCGATCATCCGCGAGATCGGCACGCGGCGGCGCGACATCTTCATCCGGCTCCGGTCGGCCAACCTTACGGATTGCTTTGCCCAGTTGCTGTCGCGGCAGGCGGCGATCCTGATCGTCTATCGCCTGCCGGGGCAGCAGCATCCGATCCTCGAGACCTATGTCGAAAGCATCACGCTCGGGTCGGACCGGTTCATTCCCGTGATCGCCCCCGACACGCCCGCCGCGCGCGGGGCGGCCGATGCCCTGACCGATCTTCCCTACGTGGCCTATCCGGCGGATGTGTTCTTCGGCGACGTGTTCGAGCGGCAGATCCTGCCGAAGTTCCGCGATCCGAACAGCCTTGCGCCCAAGGCGGAAACCGCGCTGACGCTGGCATCGCTGGAAATGGCGCAGATGGGCGTGGGCGTCGCCTGGGTGCCGGAATCGCTGGCGCGCCCCGCGATCCTTGCGGGGCGGCTTGCCGACCTGTCAGACCGTCTGCCGCACTGCGCGCTCGAGGTGACGGGTGTGCGGCTCGTGGACGATCCCACCCCGGTCGAGGCCGCCGTCTGGGAGCAGTTGTCCGCCTTTCGGGTCTGACGCCCAGGGGTGGCTCAGATGTCCTTCATCAGCCGCAGGGCGTCGTAGATCGCCGCGTGGGTGTTGCGCGCGCTGACCGCGTCGCCGATGCGGTAAAGCTTGAACCGGCCCTGCGGATTGCGCGTCACCGCTTGCGGGCGACCGGCGATCAGCGCGTCGTAATCGACGGCGCCCTCGTTGGACGAAAGCGGCTTGAGGTCGAAGTAGAGGTCGGCCAGCGGCAGCGTGCCGTAGTTCACCACGATCTGGTCATAGGTCTTTTCGCTGGTGAAGCCGCTGTAATCCGTGCCGATCGTCGCCTTCAGCCGGTTGCCGTCCTTCGCCACGCCTTTCAGCCTGCGGGTGATCGTGAAGGTCACGTCCTTGTCCTGGAGCGCGCGCATGTAGGGCACAAGGTTCATCGCCATGATGTCGGGGGCAAAGACACGGTCGGGGGTCATCACCTCGACTTTCGCGCCCGCATTGGCGGCGACCTCGGCGGCCATCAGGCCGGGGTGATCGCCGCTTTCGTCGTAGATCAGCACGTCCTGCCCGGGCTTCGCATCGCCCGAGATCAGGTCCCATGCGGTGACGACAAGCGGGGCGTCCTGCCCGCTTTCGTAAAGCTCGGTGTTGGGAAGGCCGCCGGTTGCCACGATCACCACGTCGGGTTCGAGCGCCGTGACGTCGGTGGCCTCGGCCCATGTGTTGAACCGGAAATCCACGTCGCGGGCGGCACATTGCGCCATGCGCCAGTCGATGATCCCGATTATCTCGCGCCGCCGCGGGTTCAGCGCGGTCAGTCGCACCTGCCCGCCGGGGTCGGGCTGCGCTTCGAACACGGTGACGGAATGGCCGCGCTCGGCGGCGACGCGGGCGGCCTCGAGCCCGCCGGGGCCGGCCCCGACGACGACCACTTTCTTGCGGGTCTCTGCGGGGGCGATGGTCTGGGGCATCGTCAGCTCGCGCCCGGTGGCCGGGTTGTGGATGCACAGCGCCTCGCCCGCCGCATAGATGCGGTCCAGGCAGAAGGTCGCGCCGACGCAGGGGCGGATGTCATGCTCGCGCCCCTCGACGATCTTCTTCACGATATGCGGGTCGGCCATGTGGGCGCGGGTCATGCCCACCATGTCCAGCAGGCCTGCCGCTACCGCATGCCGCGCGGTGGCGACATCGGGGATGCGCGAGGCGTGGAAGGTCGGCATCCCCGTCGCCGCCCGCACCGCGCCTGCGAAATCGAGATGCGGGGCGGTCTTCATCCCCTGCACCGGGATCACGTCGGTCATCGCCGGGTCGGTATGGATGCGGCCCCGGATCACGTTGAGGAAATCGACCATGCCGCTTGCGGCAAGGCGTTTGGAAATCTCGATGCCGTCCTCGGCGGTGATCCCGCCGGCCGCCGCCTCGTCGGCGGTGTAGCGCAGGCCGACGATGAACTGCGCGCCCACGCGCCTGCGGATCCCGGTCAGCACGTCGGTGAGAAGCTTCATCCGGCTTTCCAGCGTCTGGCCGCCGTAGGGCCCGTCCAGATCGTTGGTGAGCGGCGACCAGAACTGGTCGAGCAGATGGCCATAGACCTCAAGCTCGATCCCGTCCATGCCACCGGCCTGCATGCGTTCCGCTGCATCGGCGAAATCGCCGATGATGCGTTCGATGTCCCAATCCTCGGCAAGCTTCGGGAATGCCCGGTGCGCCGGTTCGCGGTGCTTGGACGAGGACACGGACGGCAGCCAGTCCCCCTTGGACCAGCCCGTGCGGCGGCCAAGGTGGGTAAGCTGGATCATCACCGCGCAGCCGTGGTCATGGCAGGCATCGGTCAGGTTCCTGATCCACGGCACGACCTCGTCCTTGTAGGCGAGGATGTTGTTGAAGACGGGCGGGCTGTCCTTCGACACAGCCGCCGATCCCGCCGTCATGGCCAGTGCGACCCCGGCCTTGGCGCGTTCGGCGTGATAGGCGGCATAGCGCGCCTTGGGCATCCCGTCCTCGGGGTAGGCCGGTTCATGGCTGGTGGTCATGATCCGGTTGCGCAGCGTGAGGTGCTTGAGCCGGTAGGGCTGGAGGAGGGGATCGTTGGACATGGGGCACTCCGTCAGATGGCGGCAGGATGGCCGGGCGGCGCGGCGGAAATCAAGGCGGGAAGGGGCGCGCGGGGGCTGGCGTCAATACCACGCATCCGGCATCGCGGCTTTCCGGCGGGCGATGAAGTCGCGCAGCGCCTCGTCCGTGCCTTCGTCGATGGGCGGAGCCTCGTAGGTCTTCAGGATCGACTTCCAGCGCGCATTGGCCCGTGCCGCGGAATCGAGCTGGCCCTGTTCGTCCCATGTCTCGAAGGGCCGGTCGTCGTTCAGGGCGCTGTCCCAATAGGCGGTCTCATAATGCCGCAGCGTGTGGTCGGTGCCGAAGAGATGTTCCCCGGGGCCGTTCTGCGCCAGCGCCTCGAAGGCCAGCGTGTCCTCGGTCACCTCCATCCCGGCAAGATAGGAATGGAGCGCGCCCGCCATGTCGCAATCCATCACGAATTTCTCGTAGGACATGGACAGAAGCCCATCGACGAAGCCCGCGGTGTGCAGGATGTAGTTCGCCCCGCATTGGACGGCCGACATCATCGACATCATCGCCTGCTGCATCGCCTGCCCGTCGGGCCGTTTCGAGGTGCTGAAGTTCCCCGCGCAGCGCAGCGGCAGGTTCAGCCGCCGCGCCAGTTGCCCCATCGCAAGGCTGCCAAGCGCGGGTTCGGGCGTGCCGAAGGTGGGGGAGCCGGTCCGCAACGACATCGACGACAGGAAGGCGCCAAGGATTGCCGGGGCGCCGGGCCGCACCAGTTGCGTCAGCGCGCAGGAGGACATGGATTCGGCCAGACATTGCGCGACCGACCCGGCCATGGTCAGCGGCGAGACAGCGCCGCCCAGCAGGAAGGGCAGGTGGATCGACCCCTGTCCGGCCGCGGCATAGGTGCGGATGCCCGCCGCCGTCACCCCGTCCAGCACCAGCGGCGAGGTGGTGTTGAAGTTGCCCATGACGACGCAGTTGCTGTCAACGAACGCGGCGCCGAACAGGATGCGGCACATCTCGATGCTGTCGGCGGCGCGCTCGGGTGCGGTGATGGAGCCGAGGAAGGCGCGGTCGGAATAGCGGATATGGGCATAGACCATGTCGAGGTGCCGCTTGTTCACCGGAACATCCGTGGGCTCGCAGATCGTGCCGCCGGAATGGTGCAGCCAGGGCGAGGACTGCCCGAGCTTCACGAGGTTCTCGAAATCGCGGATCGTGCCGTAGCGCCGCCCGGTGTCGAGATCCATCACGAAGGGCGATCCGTAGGCGGGTGCGAAGACCATCGCGTCGCCGCCGATCTCGACGGTGTTGGCGGGGTTGCGGGCGTGCTGGGTGAAGCGGGCGGGGGCGGTCTTCAGGATCTCGCGGATCAGCCCCGGTTCGAACTTCAGGTTCCAGACGGTGTCCGACACCGGCGTGACCTTGGCGCCCGCCTGCCGGTAAAGCCGCATCGCCTCGGCGTCGTCGCGCAACTCGATCCCGATCTCGGCCAGGATGCGGTCGGCGGTGGCCTCGATCCGCTCGAGCGACTCCTCGCTCAGCAGGTCGTAGGTGGGGATCTTGCGGGTGATGTAGGGCACGCGCAGATGCGCATTCTCCCCCGGCTCGGCGCTGCGCGTCATCTGTGCCCGGCCCCGGCGCGTGCGGCGGGCCGGTTGGTCCGCGGGCGGGGCGCCCGGCGCGACGACATCTGACTGTAGCATCCTGCACTCCCTCTGACGGTGACACCAAATTCGCCGGGCAGGGCAGACGTCGGCAATTGCATAAATTCTCATCCTGACTTAGCCAGATTAAGCCATGGCGTGTTGGATCGCCCGGCTGGACAGGCGCAGGCGGCCGGTTGGCGCGCCTTTGGATGAGGGTCATTTGGCAAAGCGTCCCTACGATCTGCCGCCGATGTCGGCGCTTGTCAGCTTCGAGGCCGCCGCCCGGCACGGCAGTTTCAAGACCGCTGCCGCCGAGCTGAACGTGACCCCCGCGGCTGTCAGCCATCAGGTCAAGGCGCTGGAGGCCGAGCTGCGCGCCGCGCTCTTTCATCGACACCACCGGGGCGTGGCGCTGACGGACACCGGCGCCTACCTCCTGGTCGCGCTGCAACGGGGGTTCGAGACGATCAGCGACGCCACGAACCAGTTGCGCGCCCGCGGCCATCGCGCGGCGGTGACGATCCGGGTGACGACCGCCGTCAGTTCGCTGTGGCTGACGCCGAAGCTGGCGCAGTTCTGGAAGGCGCATGGCGATGTCTCGGTCGCGCAGATCGTCAGCGACAGTTACCAGTCGGGCGGGGAATGTGACCTGAGCATCCATTACGGCGACATGTCGCGCGAGACGGAGACTTGCAGCATCCTCTTTCACGACCGGATCATGGCGCTGGGCAGCCCGCGGTTTGCCAAGGCGAACCCGGTCGCCCGCGTCGAGGACCTTGCGCGGCTGCCGCTCATTCACTTCGATTCCGGGGTCGCGGACTGGACCGACTGGCAGGACTGGTTCCGGATGCTGGGCTATCGCGGTCCGATGACCAGCGGCCATCGGGTGAACAACTACGTCATCGCGCTTCAGGCGGCCGAAGATGACATGGGGGCGGTGCTGGGCTGGGTGAGCCTGACGCGCCCCTATCTGGAGGCAGGCCGGCTGGTGCCGCTTCTGCCGGACCGGATCGAGATGGCCGAGGATTTCTATATCAAGCTGCACCGCCATGCCTCCGGCCGCGCGCGGCTGGTCTATGACTGGCTCCTGGCGGCCGAGCAACGTGGCGTTTGCGCCGAGGCCGGAACAGGGATAGACCGCACAACCATCTGATCCGCTGCGCCGCCGCGCCAGCCGGTCCAGGAAGAGAGCCTGTGGAATGCAGACGCCCGAAGTCGAGACCGATCGGAAATTCGTGGCGCGCGGCGTGGCGCATGTCGTCATCGCCGACGTTCAGAACCCCCTGTCGGTGACCTTCGTCCTGATGCCGAAATTCACCCTGCTTGCCTTTACCTCGGCGATCGAGCCGCTGCGGGTGGCAAACCAGCTTGCCGGCAAGGTGTTGTTCGAATGGAGCGTGCTGTCGGCCGATGGCGGGCCGGTGACCAGTTCCTGCGGCCTGCCGGTCGTGCCGGACGGGAAGCTGACGGGGCAGCTCGACTGCGATTACCTTCTGGTCTGCGGCGGGGTCGAGCCGGAACAGGGGCTTTGGCCGGCGCTGTCGGGCGCGGTGCGCAACCAGTGGCGGCGCGGCCGCATCGTGGGCGGCCTGTGCACCGGGGCCTATGCCCTTGCACGGGCGGGCATCCTTCAGGGGCGCCGGTTTACCCTGCACTGGGAGAACATCCTGGGCTTTCGCGAGAATTTCCCGGACCTCGAGCCGCAGCGGCGCGTCTTCTGCGTTGACGACCGCATCCTGTCCTGCGCGGGCGGCGTGGCGGCCGCCGATCTGATGCTGCGATTGATCGAAGAGCACTATGGCCCCGGGCTGGGGCAGGAAGTCATGCGCATGTGCCTCATGAGCCGCCGGCGCATGGGGGAAGAAGACCAGATGGCCTCGCTTGCGGGGCGGCTGGGGACGCGGAACGAACGGCTGCTTCAGGCTGCGGCCCATATGGAAAACCATATCGAGGACGACCTTGACCTTGAGGACTGCGCCACGCAGGCGGGCGTGACGCTGCGCCAGTTGCAACGGCTGTTCATGTCCCACCTTGGCGTCACGCCGCGCCAATATCTCAACGATCTGCGGCTGGAACACGGGCGGGCGCTGCTGGCCGAGACGAACATGACCGTGCTCGAGGTCGCCATCGCCTGCGGCTACCTGTCGAGCGCGCAGTTCGCCAAGAGCTTCCGACGGAAATACGGCGTGACCCCGCGCCGGTTCTCGCATTTCGGCGGATGA
>JAGWVA010000131.1 GCA_028875855.1 Paracoccaceae bacterium | reverse complement strand
CCCATGACGAGGCGCGAAAGGACTCGGCGCTGCGCCTCTGCCAAAATCTGAGCCCTTCGAAAACGGAACATGCCCCGCGCTCCGAAGCGGATAATGTCGCACCCCTTCAGGCAACCAGCCTCCGCAACCTTCCGCACGTGTGGCTCGGACATCTTCAACAACCGTGCAGCAGCCTTCGTGTCGATCAGATCTTCAAACAGTTGCGGGTGAGTGTCCGGTGAGCCGCGGCGCGCCAGTTCCGCGGGGACCCCTTCGATTTCCAAGATGAGTGGCCACGCATAGATCCGACCCGCCGCCCGCCCTTCAAGTGTGAGACCGATGCGCTTGAACGCCGCCTCTGCAACCGGCGCGCTCACGTTCCAGCGCACATCTTCTAGCTGAGCCCGCGTGAGGCCGGGGTTCTGCAAATCGATGTTGGGAAGATCCGTGGAAAATCGATCGCTGGGGTCAGTCGCCAACGCTCCAACTTGCGGCGCAAGATTGCTTGGGTCGGCAAGTGCAAGGAGTGCCATCTCAGCGCGCACGAGATCCATGTTACTTGCTGCTCGTTTCATGCGACCGACTCACAAATCGTACGGTGATCAAACGTGATCGACCCGCCATCCGCGGGGGGATTGGGCAACACTCCGCCGGCAGCTTTCAGTTGCTCTGCCCGCGGCATAACGAACATGCGAAAGCATCGCGCTCTATGACTGTCAGTCGACATCGTTCATGGCCATCATCGTGATGTTTAAGTCGAAGTATGATTTCAAACTCATGACAAAGTCAATCCATGACTGTTGACGCATCCATGCGTTTAAAATCTTTCTAGACAGCATCAGAGCCAGAATGTAGACACGAAGGATGGCCCAGCAGTCACAGCCCCCCGTGGCAAAGATCCTCGACAGCCTTCAGCAGCGGCTCTCCGGGCCGGGCGCCTCTTGGTTGACCTTAGGCGACGTACTCGCTCAATTGGATGAGTTGGGGACACACAGTGCCGATGGTCGGCCCTGGACGGAGGTTGTCAGAGAGGCCCATCAACAACTTGGGCACGGCAGCGTGTCGCTGGGACATCTTCAGAAGGTCCGGCGGGTCCGCAATTTCGTACGAAAGGTACTCGAGACCGAAGGGAGGCCATTCTCTGACAGTGAGATCGCGGCGGCTCAGGTTTCAGCACTCGAAGTTGCTGAACGGCTGCATTCGCTCGACCCAGAACTAGGCAAGACTGCGTTGTTGGACTGCATTCGCGCCCGAAAGAAGTTCGTCGACTTGCAGCGCGAATATGATGATTACGTCGAACGTCATCCTGACCGACTGCCTAGGAAGCAGACGACGTGGCTCAAGAAGCGGAAATCTACGGCAGTTTCCGATGACGCTGCGCTAGTTGAAAAGATCATCCTCGCTCAGCCCGAGGTATTCGTCGGGATGTCGATGGCAGTGCTCAGGACATTCGATCCCGGGAAGTCTTCTCCGTTTCTGAAGGCGACCGACTTCGGTTTTCGCATTTCTGGCCCACATGAGGAGCGCACCCTCGGTGTCGAGGTGATTGCCGATCTGTCCTCGACAAGCAAGAGTCCGGTGGCTTGGATTGCACAGCTCGAATTTCAGTCCGGTTTCTTCGATCACTATTGGGCCTTCACGAGAGCAGACGCCGCGACAGTCGGTGGGTTTTCGGCGCTCATGTCGGAGCTACGGATCAATCGCATTGGCCTCCTGAGGCTTCTGGGCGACCAAACGGAAGTCGTGCGGCACCCAAGCTCTGGCTCTCCTGTGCCTGATCGACGGGATTTCTTGAAAACGAAGTAATTGAATGGGGCGCTGGTCAATCGGCGCCCATGGTTTGCGTCAGCACCGGCCACGGGGGGCGTTCGAGGCTTGTCAACGGCGCAGTAAGATTGGGCCACGCGGCGTCGCAAAATCAGGCCACTTAGGCGTGGGCCCTTTGCGTGCCACGAGGCAGCGACCAGTAAGCAGCACACACCAGATAGCTGGCGGTTGACTGGTCGCCGTGGCCCGTCAGGGCCACGTCCCGTTTTGTTGGATCAGGCGCTGTCTTTTGCCCTGCGCGCGCGGCTCTGGGTCAGACGGTAGCTCTCGCCATTCACCTCAGGGATGTTGACGTGTCCCAGTTTGCCATCGGAAGCAGACTTGGCGATTCGTATTGAAGAGAAGCAAAATCCGATTTCAGGAAGCACTCAGTCCTCACAGGATTATGCGTGTAATGACCTCGCACGCGGTATCACTGGATACCCCCAAGAAGTCCCGACGAAACTGCTGACCCCGGGCTGACCCCTGCGACGACAAGCTGAGACCCCAGTCAGTCGATCGCAAATTTTTTCTATATTTTTCAGGTATTTAGTGGTGCCCGGGGGCGGAATCGAACCACCGACACGAGGATTTTCAATCCACTGCTCTACCCCTGAGCTACCCGGGCACGGGTGGATCGGGTCATCGATCCGGGTTGCGGTGTCTTA
>JAGWVA010000130.1 GCA_028875855.1 Paracoccaceae bacterium | reverse complement strand
TCCCGCGCGACCGCCGAGCTAGCTGCCTTCGCTGAAGCGCACCGCATCCCTGTCGTAGAGACAATCGCTGGACGCGCAAACCTCCGAGCAGAGCATGAGCTTAATATTGGACCGATTGGTATCACTGGCTCCTCTAGCGCCAATACCATCTCTGAAGAGGCCGACGTGATCCTAGCCGTCGGCACACGGCTGCAGGATTTCACCACAGGATCTTGGACCGCGTTCGATCCTGCCTCCCGTATCGTGGCAATCAATGCCGCACGGCAAGACGCGGGCAAACATCGCTCCTTTGCCGTGGTGGGCGATGCGAAACTTGCGCTTAAAGCCTTGGCCGTCGCGCTCGCAGGTCATTCGGCGTCGGAGGACTGGGTAGACCGCGCCAGAGCGGAGCGGCGGCGGTGGGACGATTATGTCGCCCGAAACACGACACCTGGTGACAACCGGCCGAATTCATACGCACAAGCCATCGGCGCCGTGAATATGGTCTGCGATCCCCGCGATCGCATTGTTGCGGCAGCAGGGGGACTTCCCGCCGAGATCACCGCTAACTGGCGCACACTTGACGTCGGGACGGTGGATGTCGAATTCGGGTATTCGTGCATGGGCTACGAGATTGCGGGCGCTTGGGGGGCTCGCATCGCTCAGATGGAACGAGAGCCCGCACAGGACACAATCTGTTTTGTCGGCGACGGCTCGTACCTCATGCTGAACTCGGACATCTACTCCTCCGTTCTTAGCCGCAAGAAGCTGATTATATTGGTGCTCGATAATGGCGGCCATGCGGTTATCAACAAGTTGCAGGTCAATACTGGCAATGAAAGTTTCAACACCTTGTTCGAGGATTGTCCGACTATCCCTGAACCCTTCGCCGTCGATTTTGCGGCCCATGCCCAGGCGATGGGCGCGTTAACCGAGGTCGTCGCCAATCCTGTCGAACTCAGCGCGGCGTTCAAGCGGGCCAAGGCAGCAGACCTCACATACGTCATCGTTATGAATGTGGATCCCCGTATCGGCTGGACAGATGAAGGGCATGCTTGGTGGGAGATCGGCGTCCCCGAAGTGACAATGAACGAGCGCCTGAGACGGGCGCGTCGCGATTGGGAAGTCGGGCGCCAGAAGCAGCGCAGGGGCCTGTGATGGAACATGATGGTGCAACCTCCCGAACCTTCGTCGTGCTGGGCCTGGCCTGAATGGACCTGACCGCCATGCCACTTGGTGTTAGGACCACTCAGGCAACCGAAATGATGGTCTCGATGGGAGGTTCTAGCGCAGACCTCGCCGTCGGGCTCGCGAAACTCAGCGCTGACGCGGCCTTATAGCCAGCGTGTGAAGCTAAGCCGGCATTGTCGAAAGATAGCGAGATTTCCAGCACGGTCAGCGCAAGACACACAACCAGACAGCTGATCCCGTCAGCGAAATGCCCGCCCAGAACCAGCCCCAGCACGAAGGCTGCGACAAGGCCGAGAAGCCTGACCCCAAGGGCGCCACGGAAATATTCGAACGTGGTTCTAATATCTTCCCTAATGCGTAGGCCGGGTGCGGCAGCATCGGCTGCAGCGCCTGTGGAAGAGGTAGGCAATCCCTCCGCGCCCCATTCCGTCGGGGCAAAGCGTGGCCTTAGTGCGGATCTGGGCCGAAGGACATGCTTATACGCCGTTTCGGTACAACTCGATGCCATCGAAGAAAATCCAGCCTCAAGGGGTCTTCGGAGGAATGGCCCCCGGGATGGACAGCAGCGCAGCAACAGATTAGAAAAAGATTCGGTTCCCATATATATTTTGAAAGTCGAGTGCGCATGTCAGACGATGCCCAGGTCATCATGGACTCCCTTCGACGGATCGTGCAGGCGCTCCGCCGATCTTCGGTTCGAACTGAACAGATTTCGCCAATGACAGGCGCACAGGCGCTCGTCTTGCGCCATGTTGGCGCGCGCGAGGGACTGTCGGTCAACGACCTTGCCGGGCTCACCTTCACGCATCAAAGCACGGTTTCCGAAGTCGTCGGACGGCTTGAGGCTGCGGGGCTCCTGATCCGTCGTCGCGCCGCAGATGATGGCCGTCGCGTCGAATTGCAGCTGACCGATGCCGGACGGGCTGTTCAAGCTGACTTGGAGTCAACGGCGCAGGAGGGGCTGATGGAGGCCCTCAATCGCTTGCCAATCGTAACTTTGAAGGCGCTCGCAACCGGTCTTGAAGCCTGGACGGTCGAGGCGGGCCTCGGAGTCGAGCCCGCGGTCATGTTCTTCGAGCCGGATGCATCTGATGGAGCAAAGAAATGACCCGCAGACCTGTTGAGGACGCATCAACCACCTCAGGTCTGCCGGTTTCCCCCGGTCTGGGACCAACACTTGTGTCCGCCGATATCGGACGACGCGAGAAGGCGCTGACACGGCGGTCACTGCTCATCGTGCTGCTCAGTATGGTGATTGCATTGATCACGGTGCCGGTCGCACGGTCTCTCGTGTTCCTGATCGGCTTCATCACCAATCTTGCATTCT
>JAGWVA010000026.1 GCA_028875855.1 Paracoccaceae bacterium | reverse complement strand
TGAATGCCCCGACGCTTGCCGACAGCCCGGTGTGGGCGGGCGTGACCGAGGATCGCCGCGAAAGCCGCCCGACGCCGGTGATCGACCTGCCGCTCGGGGTGACCGAGGATCGCGTGACCGGCGCTCTCGACATCGAACGGGCGCTGACGCGGGGGGAACTGGCGTTCCAGCCCGGCCTGCTGGCCCGCGCCAATCGCGGCTATCTTTACATCGACGAGGTCAACCTGCTCGAGGATCACATCGTGGATCTGCTGCTCGACGTGGCCCAGACCGGCGAGAACGTGGTCGAGCGCGAGGGCCTGTCGATCCGCCATCCGGCGCGTTTCGTGCTGGTGGGCTCTGGCAACCCCGAGGAGGGGGAGCTGCGTCCGCAACTGCTCGACCGCTTCGGCCTGTCGGTCGAGGTCGCCTCGCCCACCGATATCGGGGAACGGGTCGAGGTGATCCGCCGCCGGGACGCCTATGAAAGCGACCCCGCCGCCTTCTGCGCGGCATGGGAGGCGGCGGGGGCCGATCTGCGCGCGCGCATCCTTGCCGCACGCGGTGCCCTGCGGCAGGTCGAGGCGCCCGAGGCGGCGCTGCGCGATTGTGCCGAGCTTTGCGTTGCCCTTGGCTCGGACGGGCTGCGGGGCGAGCTGACGCTGCTGCGGGCCGCGCGCGCGCTCGCGGCCTTCGAGGGCGTGCCGGGCGTCGGCCGCGACCAGCTCCGCGCCGTGGCCGGTTCGGCCCTGCGCCACCGGCTGCGCCGCGACCCGCTGGACGAGGCCGGCAGCACGGCCCGCGTGTCCCGCGCCCTGGAGGCGGTGTTCGGATGACCGGGGCAGAGGATCGCGGCGCGCTGGTCGCAGTGGTGCCAGAGGTCCTCGCGGTCGATCCGGCGGGCCTTGGCGGGCTGTGGCTGCGGGCCCGGCCCTCGCCGCTGCGCGATGCCCTTCTTGCCGCGCTGCCCGCGGCCGGGCTGCCGATGCGGCGCATTCCCCCGTCGGTCGGCGAGGCTGTCCTGTCGGGCATGCCGGACCTTGGCGCGCTTTTGTCGGGGCGGATCGGCGCCCGCACGGGGGGGCTTCTGGCCCCGCCCGCGATGCTGGTGCTGCCGATGGCCGAGCGCGTGGCACCGGCCACCGCCGCACGGCTCGCGCAGGCGCTCGATGCGGGGCAGGGGCTCTGCCTTGTCGCGCTGGACGAGGGGATCGGGGCAGAGGAAGTGCTGCCGCCCGCCCTTGCCGACCGGCTGGGCCTGATGCTGGACCTTGACGGCGTCGCGGGCACGCCCGCCCGCCTGCCCGACCCCGAGCGGATCGCCGCGGCGCGCGCGCGGCTGCCATCCGTCGCGGTGCCGGACGCGCTGACCGAGGCGCTGGTGGCCGCCGCGCTGGCGCTTGGGATCGCAAGCCTGCGCGCGGCGCAGGCCGCGCGGAAGGTGGCGCGGGTGCTTGCCGCGCTCGAGGGCCGGGCCGAGGTGACGCCGTCCGACGCCGAGCGCGCGGCGGCGCTGGTCTATGCCGGGCGGGCCACGCAGGTCCCGGCGGACGCGGCGGAACCGCCCCCCGCGGACACGCCCGAGCCGCCCGATCCGGGCACGGACCCCCATGAGGACACCAACGACGGCGCGGCGATGGCCGATGCCGTGCTTGCCGCAGTCCGTGCGGCGCTGCCGCGTGACACGCTTGAACAGCTTGCGCGCGGCCGTGCAAAGGGCCCCCGTGCGGATGGCGGCGCCGGAAGCGGCGCCGCCCGGCGCGGCAATCGGCGCGGCCGTCCGCTGCCGTCGCGCCCGGGCCTGCCGGGCGGCGGCGCGCGTCTCGACCTTGTTGCAACCCTTGCCGCCGCCGCGCCCTGGCAGCGGTTGCGCAAGGGGGGCGGGGCATCGACGCTGCCGCTCAGCCTGCGCCGGTCGGACTTCCGCCTGCGCCGGTTCGAGGATCGCAGCGACCGCCTGCTGATCTTCACCGTCGATGCCTCTGGCTCGGCCGCAGTCGCGCGTCTGGCCGAGGCCAAGGGCGCGGTCGAGATCCTGCTCGCCGCTGCCTATGCACGGCGCGACCATGTTGCGCTGGTCTCCTTTCGCGGGACCGGGGCCGAGCTTCTGCTGCCGCCCACGCGGTCGCTTGTGCAGGCGCGCCGCAGGTTGGCCGATCTTCCCGGCGGCGGCGGCACGCCGCTTGCGGCGGGGCTGGTCGCGGCGCGCGAGCTTGCCTTGCGGGCGCGCGCGCAGGGTCTGACACCCAGCGTCATCCTGCTGACGGACGGGCGCGCCAATGTGGCGCTGGACGGCAGCGGGGCGCGTGCGCTCGCACGGGACGAGGCGCTGCGCTGCGCAAGGATGCTGGGCGGCGACGGGGTCGATGCGCTGGTGATCGACGCGGGCCACCGGCCGGAGGCGTGGCTTGCCGGTCTGGGGGCGGCGATGGGGGGGCGGGTGCTTGCCCTGCCGCGCGCGGAGGCGCGCATGCTCTCGACCGCGGTCTCTGCCGCCCTCGGGCGATAGGATGTCAGTCCCGTCCGAACATGGCCCCCGTCACGGCAGGCATCCGGAAAACGGCCCCCCCCCAGACCTTCCGCCGGATTGGCCGAACCGGTCGCTGTCGCGGACGGTCCATCTGCCGCCGATCCGCTGGCATGTGCAGGATAGCGGCGGCAGCGGGCCGGTGGTGCTGCTTCTGCACGGGGCGGGGGCGTCCTGTCACAGTTGGCGTGACGTGCTGCCGATCCTTGGCCGCAAACGGCGCGTGATCGCCATCGACCTGCCGGGGCAGGGGTTCTCGCGGCTGGCGGGTCGGGACGGGACGGGGCTTGACGACATGGCCCGCGCGATCGGCACGCTGATCGCCCATGAGGGCTGGCATGTCGATGCGCTGATCGGTCATTCCGCCGGGGCGGCCGTGGCGCTGCGGCTGTGCCTCGATCTTGCGCCGCCGCCGCGCAAGGTGGTGGGGATCAACGCGGCGCTCGGCACGTTCGAGGGCCTTTCGGGCGTGCTGTTCCCGCTCATGGCGCGCGTGCTGGCGGGAACCTCGCTGACCGCACAGGTCTTCGCGGCGACGGCCTCTGTGTCCCGCGCACGGCGTCTTTTGTCCGAGACCGGCAGCACGATTTCGGACGCGGGCGTCGCACAATACCTGCGCCTCATGCGCGATCCGCGCCATGTGGACGGCACGCTGACGATGATGGCGCGCTGGCAGCTTGAGGCGTTGAACGCCCGGCTGCCCGGGATCGCCCTTCCGGTCCTGTTCATCGTCGGGGATGCGGACCGCGCCGTGCCGCCCACGGTGTCCCGAACGGCCGCGCGCGGCATGCCCGACGCCCGCGTCGAGCATCTGCCGGGGCTGGGCCATCTGTGCCACGAGGAGGCGCCCGACGAGGTCTGCCGGCGGATCGACGCCTTCCTCGGCCCGCCGCCATGACGGCGCGTCTTGCACCCCCCCGCGGGAGCCTGATACAATCAGGCTTCGCCAGACAAAGGCGACGGCCATGAATGAAGTAAACGCACGCTTGGGCGCGACATACGAGGAAACCTGCACCGGCTGGCTGCGCGAGCGGCTGCGCAAGACGGTTGACGGTGTCGTGCAGGCCTTCGGGGCAGCGGGCCGGGCGGATTGGCCGGCGCCGCCCGCGGTCGAGGCGCTGGAACAACTGGTCCGGCAGGGCGACATCGACGCGGCAGAGCGCCTGTGCCGTGCCGCGGACGCGGCGCGCGGCGGCGCCCCTGCCTTCGGGCTGGTGCTCGAGGTCATTCACCGCATCGAGACCGACTGGCTCGACGCGCCCGGGGCGGACGGTCCTCTGACCTTCGCGTTCTGGAACGTGCAGATGCTTCTCGACCGGCTCCGCGATCCGGCCGAGGCGATGATACCCGGCGACGGAGGTGCGGTTCTTGTTGCGCTTCCGGAAGAAGAGCGTCATCAGTTCGGGGCACGGATCGTTGCGCAGGAATTGCGGCGGCGCGGCTGGGATACCACGGCCGATCTGTCGTCGTCGCGGCGTGGCGTTCTGGACCGTGTGCATGAGACCTGGTTCGAGGCTGTCGGTCTGTCCGTCGGCCACGACGGGGCGTTCGTCGGCCTTGCCGATTTCATTTCCGAGTTGCGTAGCGTCTCGCGCAATCCCGGCCTCGAGGTCATCCTCGGTGGAGCAGCAATCGAAGCCGCGCCGTCGCATTACGCCTTTCTCGGGGCGGATTGCGTGGCGATCGATCTGCGTCAGGCCATGGATTTTCTGGATGGCATGCGCCAGCGACGCCGGCGTCAGGATTGGAATTGAAGATGGTCAATTCGCCCAACGGCAAGGACGCGACGGCCACAGGCCGAAGCGGCGCGCTCGCCCAGCTTGACGCGGTCTGCGATATCGTTCTGGTGCTGGACGAGGCGTTGCGCATCACGGATGTCCGCGCCTCGGTGCCGCTTGGCGGCGAGGTGATCGCCCGCTGGATCGGCAACCCGCTGTCGGCCATCGCCAGCCCCGAAAGCCTGCCAAAGCTTCCGCTTCTGTTCGCCGATGCCGGGCCAGAGGCGCAGGCGCGCTGGCGGCATGTGAATTTCCTCGATGGCGACGACGTGGTCCCGCTCCTGGTGAAATACTTCGGCCCAACCGGCCCGGAACGGTCGGGCGGGCTGATCGGCGCCCGCGACCTGCGCCCGATGAGCGCGCTTCAGGCAAGCTATCTGTCGCTTCAGACGGCGCTTGAGCGGTGCATGGACCGCTGCCGCGACCGTTCCCTGACCGGGCGGGACGGGTTGATCGCCGACGTGGCGCACGAGGTCGGGCGCAAGAGCCTGTCCAGCATCATCACGGAGACCGTGCAATCGCTGGAACGCCGCTGTCTTGCGGACGCTCTGGCCATGAGCGGCGGCGATCCGATGGCTGCCGCGCGCGTTCTGGGCATGAGCCGGGCAGAGTTCGTGAAGAAGGCCCGGTCGCTTGATGTCCCGCTGAACGTGCTCGCGGGCACCGACGACACTCCGGACGACAGGTTGGTCTGACGGCAGGGGACGAAAGACCCCGTCAATCCACGGGCAGCGGCGCCAGCAGCAGATCGCAGGGGCAATCCGACAGCATCGCCTGTGCCGTGCTGCCCAGAAGGGCTTCGGACAGCCACGACCGGGCATGCGTGCCAAGGCACAGCAGGTCGGCGCCAAGCGCCTCCATCTGCCGGGGCAGCACGATCTCGGGCGAGCCCTCGACAAGGATCGTCGCTGAGGCCTGACCCGGCATCACCGCGGTCTTGGCCAGATCGTTGAGACGGCGCGAGAGGTCCGCCTCGACCCGGTCCTTTTCCCATTTCGGCGCGCCGCGCCCCCCGCTCAGGCCGGTCAGCGCGGCGAAGGGGACATGATAGACGTGCACCAGCGTCAGCGGGGCCTTGGGAACGAGCCGCGAGGCAAGCCGGGCGGCAAGCCGGGCGCAGTCGGAGAAATCCACGCCCACCACGGGCGCCCGATAGGCCCCGGTCACCGGCGCCGCAACCCGCAGCACCGGGCAGCGCGCCGACCGCGCGACCCGGTCCAGCGTCGTGCCGCGGAAAAGCCCCGCCATCCGGTCCGGGCGGGCCGTCCCCAGCACCAGAAGATCGGCCGGGAGCGTCTCGGCCGTGTCCACGATCACCGACCACGGGTCCCCCGCCACCACCTGACGCGCGATCTCGAGGCCCGCAGCCTCGGGCAGGCTGGCCGCGACGCGCTCCAGCGTTCGTTCGGCCGCGACCATCTGCGCCTCGGCCATGTCGGCGGGCAGGGCGTCATCGACCACATGCAGAAGATGCAGCCGCGCCCCCTGTTCGCGCGCGATGCGGCAAGCGCGCGCCACGGCGCGGTCGGACCGGGCCGACAGATCGGTTGCGACAAGGATGTTCGTGAACGTCGTCGGCATCTGTCCGTTCCTTCGTTACACCCAACCTTGGGGGCAAACCCCGGCCGGGAAAATGACTGACATCAATTCTTGCGCCGGTTCGCTCACAGACCGTGAAGGTAAATGGCGTAGGAGCTGAAGAGATAGACCAGAAGCATCGAAAGGCTAACCCATCCCAGCGTCCCGCGCAGGCGCGTCTGCGGGCGGTAGAGCAGGGCCACGATGAAGATCCCCGACATGATGACCGCGGCGAAGGCCGTGATCGCATGGGCCGGCGTGACCTCGGCCAGAAGCGAGCCGCGCGTATAGGCCAGATCATCGACCGCCAGCACGACCATGTCGAAGAGATTGCTGCCCAGGATATTGCCGATTGCCATGTCCACCGCACCGATCCGCAGCGCGGAGATCGAGACGACAAGCTCGGGCAGCGAGGTCGCCCCCGCGATCAGCATGGTTCCGACGAAGGTCGTCTTCCAGCCCATCGCCTCGGCGATGCCCTGTCCGATGAACGGCAGCCAGACGCCTGCCGCCACGACCACCGCCGCCGCCGCGGCGTAGCGCAGGAGCGCCTCTTTCAGACCCATCCCCGCGGCCTCCTCAAGGGGCGCGCGCGGGGTCCGGCGCTCGTAGTCGTTCGCCGCGCGCACGGCGACGAGGTAAAGAATGACGATGAGCGGCGTGTAGCCGCTGACATGGGCGATGCGCAGGTCAAGCTGGTCGCGCCCGAGCAGGATCAGCGCCCCGACCGCGCCAATCAGGATCACGCCGAACCCCGCCGTCAGGATGTGCCCCTGATCGATGCGCCGATACATCGGCTCGTCCCGGCTGAGAACGTCCAGCAGAACCAGCAAGAGCAGGTTGAACAGGCAGCTTCCCAAGGCGTCGCCCACCGCGATGTTCGGGGCGTTCGCCACCGCGACCGAGCTGACGCCGGTGAACAGTTCGGGCAGCGACGTGGCCGTGGCCAGCAGCACCAGCCCGATCCAGGATCGCGACAGGCCAAGGCGAAGCGCGATCTCCTCGCCGTTGCGCACCAGCGCGGACCCCGCCACGGCGATCACGCCCGCACAGAACGCAAGCTCGATCCAGGCCAGAAGGGCGGTCATCTGCGTCTCCCCGCGATTGCAAGCACCGCCTGCCAGACCAGCATGGGCCCAAGGCTGCACCCCAGCACCACGCCCCAGATCCGCGCATCGGGCGGCACGAGACCAAGGACCGCGGCAAGCGGGGGGACGTAGGGCGGCACCGCCAGCAGGACGGAACACAGGCCAAGCGCCGCCCAGACCCAGGGGTTGCGCGTGATCTCGTTGACCAGAACCGGCGCGCGGGCCGAGCGCATGTTGAACACCTGCCAGAGCTGCGCGAAGGCGAGCGTAAGAAAGGTCACCGTCACCACCGTGCCCTGTCCGGCCCCGTCGCCATCCGCGATGGCCGTCGCCGCGAAGGTGGCGATCGTCATCAGCACGCTTTGCACCCCGATCCGGAGCCATTGCGGGCGGCCAAGGATCTGTTCGGTCGGCGGTCGGGGGGGGCGTGCAAGCACGTCGCCCTCGCCTTCGCCCAAGGCCAGCGCGAAGGCCGGAAAGACATCGGTGATGAGGTTGAGATACAGGATCTGAAGCGGCAGCAGCGGCAGGGGTTGCGCGGCCAGCACGGCAAGGCCGACCACCAGCACCTCGGCCAAGTTGCAGGCAAACAGATAGGCGGCAAAGCGGCGGATGTTGCCGAAGATGATCCGCCCCTCGCGGATCGCGGCGACGATGGTGGGGAAGGCGTCATCGAGCAGGATCATCGCCGCCGCCTCGCGGGCGACGTCGGTGCCGCGCAGGCCCATGGCGACCCCGATATCCGCCTGCCGCAGCGCGGGCGCATCGTTCACGCCGTCACCCGTCATCGCCACGATCTCTCCCCCCGCCTGATAGGCGCGGACGAGGTCCAGCTTCTCCTTCGGGCTCACGCGGGCGAAGATGGCGATGCGGTCGAGGTCTTCGGGCTCCATCAGGGCCGCAGCCGCCCCAACGGCGACCGCGTCCTCGCCCGCGCGCAGGCCGACCGCCCGCCCGATGCTGCGCGCCGTGGCGGCGTGATCGCCGGTTGCCATGACCACCTTGATGCCCGCCCGGTGACAGGCGGCGATGGCATGGGGCACATCCAGCCGTGCGGGGTCTTCAAGCCCGATCAGCCCGTAGAAGGTCAGCCCCTCGTAGGGGGGCGCGTCCGGCCCCGGCGCGGTCTTGCCCGCGCAGGCCAGAATGCGCAGCCCGTGATGGGCAAGTTCCGCCACATGGGCCAGCCACGCCTCGCGCAGCGCGGGGGCAAAGGCCACATGCGCGCCGTCGGCGGCGATCCCGGTGCAGGCCGCCAGAACCGCCTCGGGCGCGCCCTTGACGGCGTAGAAGCTTGCGCCCTCGCGGTCGTGCACGGTCAGCATCATCCGGCTTGCCGCATCGAAGGCGCGCTTTTTGCGCAGCGGCCAATCCGCCAGCAGATCGGCGCGCCGATAGCCCGCCTCGAGGCCTGCGCGCAGCAGCGCGACCTCCATCGGGTCGCCTGCGCCCGCGTCTTCTGGCCGGTCAAGCGCCGCGTCGTTGCACAGGACCGCCACCTGCATGAGCAGCGCCAGTTGCTGATCGCCGTCGGGCGGCGGCGGCGCCTCGCCGATCGCGACCTCGCCCGAGGGCAGCCAGAGCCGGCGCACGGTCATGCGGTTCTCGGTCAGCGTGCCGGTCTTGTCGGTCAGGATCACGGTCGTGGCGCCCAGCGTCTCGACCGCCGAGAGATGTTCGACCAGCGCGTTCTGCCCCGCCATCCGCCACATCCCGCGGGCCAGAACCAGCGTGGCGACGATGGGCAGCCCCTCGGGGATGGCGGCGACCGCAAGGGCGATGGCCGCCTCGACCATCATCAGGGGCGGCTGGCCGGTGGCGACGCCGATGCCCGCGATGGCCGCCGCAAGCGCGAGCGTCGCCCAGACGAGTTGCGCGGACAGGCGCGTCAGCTTGCGTTCGATGGGCGAGGCGCCCGCACCGGCTTCGGCCACGAGTTGCGAGACCTTGCCGATCTCGGTCGCGGCCCCCGTCGCCACCGTCACGCCAAGCGCCGTGCCGCGGGTCACCGCCGTGCCCCGGTAAAGCATCGACGCCCGGTCGCCCAAGGCCGCCCCGGCGGGCACCGGGGCGACATGCTTGGCCACCGGCACGGATTCCCCCGTCAGGGTGGATTCGTCGGCCTGAAGAGTGGACCCTTCGATCAGCCGCAGGTCGGCCGGCACGGCATCGCCCGCCTCCAGCAGGACGATGTCGCCCGGCACCAGTTCGTCGGCCGGGATCATGCGGTCGTGACCGTCCCGGCGCACGCGGGCATTCTGCGTCTCGAGCCGCCGCAGCGCCTCGATCGACCGGGTCGCCTTGAACTCGGTCAGAAAGCCGATCAGCGTGTTGAGGGCAAGGACGACGCCGACGGCCAGCGCCTCCTCGGTCTCTCCGAAAGCGGCGGCAAGCAGCGCCGCGCCCAGAAGCAGGAAGACCACCGGGCTTTCCACCTGCCGCAGCAGCAGCCGGGCAAGACCCACGCCCTGCTTGACGGCGAGCGCATTCGGCCCATGGACCGCGCGCCTGCGCAGCACCTCGGCTTCGGGCAGGCCGCGCACCGTATCCGTTCCAAGCCGGGCCGCCACCGCGTCTCCCGGCAGGGCATGAGGCTCGTCGGTATGGATCGGCGTTTGGGTCACATGTCTTCCCGTCCCGGCACGATGAAAGCCTAGGAAGGGGGGAACGGGCTCTCAATGATCTGGAACAAACCGGCGGGACGGCGTGCCGATTGCCCCCAAAGCCTGCCTCAGGGCAGCGGGCGCAGGGTGGTGCGTTCGATCACCGTGCAGGGCAGGACCTGCACGCGGGGCGCGTGACCCGGCGCGGCGAGCTTCTCGACCATGAGGTCGATCGAGGCCTGCACGATCTCTCGCATCGGCTGGCGGATCGTGGTCAGGCCGATCATCTGCCAGCCTGCGATCTCCATGTCGTTCACGCCCAGAAGGCCTACGTCGCCCGGCACGGTCAAACCACGCTCGCGCACCGCGCTCAGCGCCCCGATCGAGAGCACGTCGTCGCCGCAGAAATAGGCCTCGGCCGGGCCGGCATCGAGGCTGCGGAACATCGCTGCGCGACCGGCCTCGAAGGTGTAGTCCGCGGCGAAGGAATGGCTGACCTCGACATCCGCCCGTCCGGCCAGTTCCGCGCGGAACCCCGCAAGCCGGTCTTGCGTGCTGGTCGCGCCTTCCGGTCCGCCCAGAAAGGCCAGCCTGCGATAGCCGCGCGCCAGTAGCGTGCGGGCGGCCATCCGGCCGCAGGCAAGATTGTCGATCGTCACCACATCGACGGCCGTGCGGCGGGCCGCGCGACCGAAGGCATGAACGACCGGCATTCCGGCCTCGGAAAACGCCTGCGCAAAGCTGGGCGGCAGGGTCGAAGAGGCCAGCACCACCCCGTCCACCGAATATTGCCGCAACATCCGGACCGAGGCATCGGGCGCGGTCTCGTCCGTCAGGTTCACCAGCAGCGGGCGCAGGCCCCTTTCCTGCAGGCCACGCGTGAAGCGGTCGAAGATCTCGAGGAAGGCGGGGTTGTGGAAGTTGTTCGACACCAGCCCGATCAGCTTGGTCCGCCCCGTCGTCAGGCTCGAGGCGAGCGCGTTGGGGCAGTAGCCAAGCGCCTCTGCCGCCTCTTCGACCCGCGCGCGCATCTTCGCCGAGACCGAGGCCCCGGGCGTGAAGGTGCGCGAGACGGCGGAGCGGGACACCCCGGCGCGTGCGGCGACATCTTTCAGCGTGACCGGCATCGTCAAGGCGGCCCTTCGGTTGCAAAGACCGCCAGCCTGCCGGTTCGGTCACGGCGGGGCGGTCGTCCTGTCTTACGGTCCTGCCGGGTCCGGTCGCAAGCCATCATTGCGCGCGGCCCGTGCGGGTCGGCGCAGGGCCGATCCGGCCGGGTCAGTCCTCGATCAGGGTCAGCGTGCCGTCGGGCAGGGGGCGCTGCAACCCGCGCGCCGTCTCGATCGGGGCGTTGAGCCATGTCTCCCATTCATCCGGGGCGGTCAGGATCACGGGCATCGCCTTGGGATGGATGGCGGCCACTTCGGCATTGGGCGGGCAGGTGAGGAAGGCAAAGAGGTCGTCCACCGTCTCGCCATCCTTCACCTTTCGCAGCGACCGCCAGCCGCGCGTCTCGATCCCGGCGAAGAACATCGTGATGCCCTTGTCGGCGGGCCCGAACCAGCGGTTGCCGCCCTTGACCGGCTCGGCAAAGGCGGTGACGGGAACAAGGCAGCGATGCGCCGGCCCGAGCCAGCGCCGCCAGTGCGGCGATCCGAGATTGCGCACGTTGGTGACGCCGGGATCGCGCGCGGTCTTCAGGACCATGGGCGGCGAGGGCATCCCCCAGCGGGCAAGGACCAGTTCCGGGCCGTCGCCCGCAGTGCGGATGATCGGCGCCATCTGGTCGGGATAGAAGGTGCCGGGGCCAAGGTTGCCCAGCCGGTCCGTCAGCCCGGGAAAGAGGCTGCGCATCGCCTCCTGCGTGGTGGTGTTGGTGTAGAGGTTGCACATCGCGGGGCCTGCCGGGTCCGAAGGAGGATCAAGGCCCATCCTGTCAGGTCCCGGCACAAATCGGTAGCCCCGCGTGGCGGCCCCTTCCGGGGCGCGGCCCGCGTCAGAGCGGGCGGCCCGCCACGTAATCCTCCAGAACCGCCTTTGTGCCCCGGCTCCAGATCGCGTTCAGCGCCTTGGCAAAGGCCGCCTGCACCTTCGGATCGCGGCCCGTCTCGCCATAGATCTCGGCCATGCCGAGCCAGGCGTTCGGATCGGCCTTGGCCTTCTGCGCGGTGGTGGTCAGCATGTCCCAGCTGGGATCATTCGGCGCGATCGTGGCTCCCGACTCCGTCGTGCCCGCGCAGTAGCGGCACCAGAGCGCGGATTCGAGGATCAGCCCCACCGGCACCGTTCCCCTGGCAAGGTTGTCGCGCAGCGAGGGGATGATGAACTTCGGTTGCCGGTTCGACCCGTCAAGGCAGAGCCTGCGGATCGTGTCCGCGATCTCGGGGTTCGAAAAGCGGTTCTCGATCAGCCTGTAGTAGTCGTTGAGGTCGGTATCGGGCACCGGCGGGACATGGGGGATGACCTCCTCGCGTTCGATCCTTTCCAGAAAGCCGCGGATGAGCGGATGGGCCATCGCTTCATGCGCGAATTCGATATCCAGCAGGCCGCCGGCATAGGCGATGATCGCATGGCCGCCGTTCAGGATGCGGATCTTCATCGACTCGTAGAGATGGACATGGTCGGTAAAGGTCACACCGACCTTTTCCAGCGCCGGGCGTCCTGCGGGGAAACGATCCTCGACCACCCACTGGCGGAAGGGCTCGCAGGTGACCGGGGCGGCATCCTCGATCCCGAAGCGCTGCGCCAGCGCGATCTCGCGCGGGCCGGTCGCGGGGGTGATGCGGTCCACCATGGCGTTGGGAAAGGCCACGTTGGCCGCCACCCAGTCGGCCAGCGCGGGGTCCGACAGGCGGGCAAGCCCCACCACCGCGTCGCGCGTGACATGCCCGTTGCCCGGCAGGTTGTCGCAGGACATCACGGTGAAGGGCTGCTGGCCAGCCGCACGGCGGGCTTTCAGCGCGGCAAGGATCGCGCCGAAGGCCGTGGCGGGGCGGTCCGGGGTCTTGCCGTCGGCCACGATGTCGGGATGGGTCGGATCGAAGACGCCGGTCGCGGGATCGACATAATATCCGCCCTCGGTCACCGTCAGCGAGACGATGCGGATCGCCGGGGCCGTCATCTGCGCGATGAGCGCGGCATTGTCGGCCTGCACCTCGACGAAGCCGATCATCGCGCCGGTGACGCGGGCCCGGTTTCCGGCGGGATCGAGCTCGATCACCGTGGTCAGGTTGTCCTGCGCGGCGAGCGCCGCGCGCATCTTCGCGTCGCCCGCCCGGACGCCCGCGCCGATCAGCGCCCAGTCGTGCCCCTCGCCAAGATTGAACAGGTCGTCGAGATAGACGGCCTGATGCGCGCGGTGAAAATTGCCGACGCCGATATGCACGATGCCGGCGGTGAGGGATGCGCGGTCATAGGACGGCCGGGCGACGCCTGCGGGAAGGTTCGGCAGGGCGGCATTGGAAAGCTTCATCTGTGTGGTCCTCGTCTGTCTCGGCGCTTGTCAGCTCATCCAGTTGCCGCCATCGACGTTGTAGGTCTGGGCGACGATGTAATCGGCCTCCGGCGTGGCAAGGAAAATGGCCATGCCGGTCAGGTCCGCGGCTGTTCCCATGCGGCCGAAGGGGACGGCGGCGCCGACCTCCTTCTTCTTCTGGCCAAGGGGTTTGTTCTCGAACTTGGCAAACAGCGCGTCCACGCCGTCCCAATGCTCGCCATCCACCACGCCGGGGGCGATGGCGTTCACGTTGATGCCGTGCTGGATGAGGTTCAGCCCGGCCGATTGCGTCAGGCTGATGACCGCGGCCTTGGTCGAGCAATAGACGGCGACCAGCGCCTCGCCGCGCCGTCCGGCCTGACTTGCCATGTTGATGATCTTGCCGCCCTTGCCCCGCGCGATCATGTGGCGCGCGACCGCCTGCATCGTGAAAAGCGTGCCCGCCACGTTCACGGCATAAAGCCGGTCGAACGAGGCCCGCGTGATCTCGACGATCGGGGCCGCATCGAAGAGGGCGGCGTTGTTGATGAGGATGTCGATATGGCCCATCTTCGCGACCGCATCCGCCACGGCCGCCTCGATCGAGGCCTGATCGGTCACATCCATCTGCACAGCATGGGCGGACGCGCCGATCTCGGCCGCGGTCTTTTCGGCCGCCGCGATGTTGATGTCGGCGATGGTGACGGTCGCGCCTTCGCGGACATAGGCCTCGGCGAAGGCCCGTCCGATGCCGCGTGCGGCGCCCGTGATGAATGCGGTCTTGCCCTTCAGTCTCATTTCAGCGCGATGCCCTTTGCGTCGAAGCGGTGGATCTTGTCGGCCTGCGGCGTGAGGAACACGCGGTCGCCGTAATGGGCATCGACCTCGCCGTCGGCGCGCACGGTCATGGTGCCGATGCCGGCCACCTCGACATGCAGGAACGTGTCCGAGCCCAGGTGTTCGGAAACGCCGACGGTGCCCTGCCAGTGGCCTTCGGTCTTCGAGAGCGTGATGTGCTCGGGGCGCACGCCGATGGTATGCGCGTCGTGCCGGGCGGCCTCGGCCCCGGTGGCGAAGTTCATCCGGGGCGAGCCGATGAAGCCCGCGACAAAGAGGTTCGCGGGGGTGCGGTAAAGCTCGAGCGGGCTGCCCACCTGCTCGATCCGGCCGGCCTGAAGGACCACGATCTTGTCGGCCATGGTCATCGCCTCGACCTGATCGTGAGTGACGTAGATCATCGTCGTCTTCAGCCGGTGATGCAGCTCGGTGATCTCGAGCCGCATCCCCACGCGCAGCGCGGCATCGAGGTTCGAGAGCGGCTCGTCAAAGAGAAACGCCGCCGGTTCGCGCACGATGGCGCGGCCGATGGCGACGCGCTGGCGCTGGCCGCCCGACAGTTGCCCCGGCTTGCGGTCGAGATAGTCGGTGAGGTTCAGCACCTTCGCCGCGTTCTCGACCCGGCGGGCCTGTTCGGCCGCGTCGATACCCGCCATCCGCAGCGGGAAGGCGATGTTCTTCCTGACCGACATGTGCGGGTAAAGCGCGTAGCTCTGGAACACCATCGCAAGGCCGCGTTTCGCGGGCGGCGTCTCGGTCGCGTTCACCCCGTCGATCTCGATCGCCCCGCCCGAGACATCCTCGAGCCCCGCGATCAGACGCAGAAGCGTGGACTTGCCGCAGCCCGAAGGGCCGACGAAGACGACGAATTCGCCATCCTCGATCTCGAGGTCGAGCGAGGGGATCACCGTCACGTCGCCGAACTGCTTGGTCACTTGGCGGAGGCTGATCTTGCCCATGTCGGGTCTCCTTACTTCACGGCGCCGAAGGTGAGGCCGCGGACGAGTTGTTTCTGGCTGAACCAGCCAAGGATCAGGATCGGCGCGATGGCCATGGTCGAAGCGGCCGAGAGCTTGGCGTAGAACAGGCCCTCGGGCGCGGAGAAGGAGGCGATGAAGGCCGTGAGCGGCGCGGCTTTCGAGGCCGTGAGCAGCAGCGTCCAGAACGCCTCGTTCCAGGCGAGGATGACGTTCAGAAGCAGCGTCGAGGCAATGCCGGGAATGGCCATCGGCGTCAGCACATACAGGATCTCGGACCTGAGCGTCGCCCCGTCCATCCGCGCGGCCTCGAGGATCTCGCTCGGGATCTCCTTGAAGTAGGTGTAGAGCATCCAGACGATGATCGGCAGGTCGATCAGGGTCAGGATCATCACCAGACCGACGCGCGTATCCAGAAGCCCGAAGGTCTTGAACATCAGGTAGATCGGGACCAGCACGCCGACGCCGGGCATCATCTTGGTGGACAGCATCCACATCAGCACGTCCTTGGTGCGCCGCCCCGGCACGAAGGCCATGGCCCAGGCCGCCGGGATCGCGATGGCGAGCCCGATCAGGGTCGAGCCGAGCGAGATCACGACCGAGTTCCAGAAGTGCAGCAGGTAATTCGACTGGGCGTTGACGTTGACGTAGTTCTCCAGCGTCCAGTGGAAGAACAGGAACTTCGGCGGGATCGCGATGGCGTCGCCTTCCGTCTTGAACGAGGTCAGGATCGTCCAGAGGATCGGAAAGAAGATCAGCAGGCCCACGCCCCAGGCGAGGACGGTGTTGCCGGTCTTGCGGGCGGTTGTCGTGCGGCGGGCCATCTTACGCCTCCAGGTTCTTGCCGATCATCCGCATCAGGATGATGGCGACGATATTGGCGATGATCACCGCGATGATGCCGCCGGCCGAGCCTCCGCCGACGTCGAACTGCAAGAGCGACTGGGCATAGACGAGGAAGGTGATGTTGGTCGATGCCGTGCCGGGCCCGCCGTTCGTGGTCACGAAGATCTCGGCGAAGATCGACAGCAGGAAGATCGTCTGGATCAGGATCACCACCGTGATCGACCGCGTCAGGTGCGGGATGGTGATGAAGACGAAGCGCGCGAAGGGCCCGGCGCCGTCCATCTCGGCGGCCTCCATCTGCTCGCTGTCCAGCGATTGCAGCGCAGTCAGCAGGATCAGGGTGGCAAAGGGCAGCCATTGCCAGGCGACGATCAGGATGATCGAGAACAGCGGCGCCTGCGCCAGAAAGTCGAAGGCCTGAAAGCCGAAGGCATGGGCGATCCAGGCGAAGATGCCGTTCACCGGGTTCATGAACATGTTCTTCCACACCAGCGCCGAGACGGTGGGCATGACGAAGAACGGCGCGATCACGAGGATGCGCACGATCCCCTGACCCCACATCGGCTGATCGAGCAGCAGCGCCAGCAGGACGCCGCCGATGGTGGTGATGAGAAGCACCCCCAGCACCAGCACCAGCGTGTTGATCAGCGCGGTCGTGAAGGCGGGGTCGGTGACGAAGTAGTAGTAGTTCTTCCAGCCGATGAAGTCATGCGCCCCCGGCATCAGCAGGTTGTAGTTCAAGAACGAGAAATACAGCGTCAGCCCAAGCGGCACGATCATCCACAGAAACAGCAGGATGACGGAGGGGGAGATCATCAGGCGCGCCGCAGCGCGGGAATGTTGCGTGGCCATGGCCGGACCTCGTGGATGCAGGGCGGAACGGGGCGGACGCCGAAAGGGGCAGGAACCCAAACCGGGCAGCCCCGATGGGGCAGGGCCCGAAACGTCAGGACGAAAGCCAAACGGGGCCGGATCGTGACATCCGGCCCCGCCCGGGGAGGTGCAGGTTACTTGATGTAGCCTGCCTTCGTCATCTCGCGCGTGGTGATCGCCTGCGCGGATTTCAGGGCCGCGTCGATCGTGGTCGTGCCGGCAAGGGCGGCCGAGAACTGCTGGCCGACGGCGGTGCCGATGCCCTGGAACTCGGGGATCGCGACGAACTGCACGCCGACATAGGGAACCGGATCAACCGTCGGATGCGTCGGGTCGGCGAGCTTCATGCTTTTCAGCGTCAGCGCGGCGAACGGCGCGGCCTCGAGATATTTCGGGTTCTCGTAAAGCGAGGTGCGGGTGCCCGGGGGCACGTTCGCCCAGCCGTCCTTCGAGGCGACGAGGTTCAGGTAGTCCTTGCTGGTCGCCCAATCGACGAAGGTCTTGGCCGCGGCCTCGTTCTTCGTGCCGGTCGGGATCGCAAGCGCCCAGGACCACAGCCAGTTGGCGTCCTTCTTCACGCCTTCCTTGTGCGGCGCCATCGCAAAGCCGACCTCGTTGGCCACCTTGGACGCCTTGGGGTCGGTCACGAAGGAACCGGCCACGGTGGCGTCGATCCACATGCCGCACTTGCCCTGCTGGAACAGCGACAGGTTTTCCGTGAAGCCGTTGTTCGACGCGCCCGGAGGGCCATCGGCCTTCATCATGTCGACGTAGAAGTTCATCGTCTCATGCCAGGGCTTCGTGTCGAACTGCGGATGCCACTTCATGTCGAACCAGCGCGCGCCGAACGAGTTCGCCATCGTGGTCAGGAAGGCCGTGTTCTCGCCCCAGCCGGCCTTGCCGCGCAGGCAGATGCCGTAGATGCCGGCGGCCTTGTCGGTCATCTTGTCGGCGGCCTTGCGGATGAAGGCCCAGGTCGGGTTTTCCGGCATGGTCAGCCCGGCCTTCTTCATCAGGTCCTTGCGATACATGATGAACGAGCTTTCGCCGTAGAAGGGCGAGGCATAGAGATGGCCGTTGTAGCTCAGGCCCGCACGGATCGACGGCAGCAGGTCGTTCACGTCGAAGCTGGCCGGCAGGTTGTCGAGGCTGGCCAGCCAGCCGCGTTTCGCCCAGATCGGAACCTCGTAGGTGCCGATGGTCATGACGTCATACTGGCCGCCATGCGTGGCGATGTCGGTCGTCACCTTCTGGCGCAGGACGTTCTCTTCCAGCGTGACCCAGTTCACCTTGATGTCGGGATGCTTGGCGTAGAAGTCCGGCATCAGCTTCTGCATCCGGATCATGTCGCCGTTGTTCACCGTCGCGACGGTGATCGTCGTTTGCGCACCTGCGACCGTTGCGAAGGTCGCAACGGCGCACGCGCCAAAAAGCGCGCGAAGCGTCGAAGTCATCGATTTCCTCCCTTCGATATCAGCGCGACACATATGAGCATATGATCGCGCAGCGGGCATATGCTCACAAAAGGCACCCAAAAAGTCAACAGTGACTTTGGCAGGCCGTGATGTGATTAATCCTGCGCTGCGGCGAGAACGGCGCGCGCCGTCTCTTCGTCCGTGATCAAGCCATTGATTATCTTGCCGCGCAGCGCAGCAATGATGGCCGGATACTTCGCCCGTCCGCCGGCGATGGCGATGACCTTGCCCTTGCGGCCGGGTTCCAGCCGGATACCGCCGATCCGCGCGCCAAGCGCCGTTTTCACAAACGCGCCGTTCGAATCATAGATCGTGCCAACGACCTCGCCCACGGCGCCGGCCTTGAGCAACTCGTCCATCTGCGCCCCGCTCAGGAACCCGTCGGCCAGGATCGGCGCGTCGGTCCCCATCTGGCCCACGCCGACGAAGCAGACATCGGCCGTGCGCGCCAGTTCGGTCGAATGCCGGATCGGGCGAAGGTTCAGAAAGGCCTCCATCTCGGCGACGGTATCGAAGACGACGGGCACGGGGCGGGGGTAATGCGGGGCGCGCACCTTGTCGGCGATCCGCATGATGACGTCGAAGAACGAGGCCGACCCGTCCGGCGCGATGTTCCCGATGAGCGAGACCAGCCGGTGCTGTTCGGCCGCCATCGGCGCAAGTTCCTCTACCGTGGCGCGCAGGGCCCGCCCGGTGCCAAGCGCGATCACCAGCGGTTCGGGCGTGCGCAGCACCCGCTCCATCTCGGCCGCGGCGACCGGCGCGATCGCGCGCACCGGGTCGGAACCGGGCCCAAGCGAGGGCGCGACGCGGCAAAGCGTCAGGTCGAGCTTTTGGCGCAGCGTGCGTTCCAGTTCCATGCAGGCGGCGACGCGATGTTCCAGCCGCACATGGACCAGCCCGTCCGCGACCGCACGCGACACCAGACGCTGCGCCCGTTGGCGCGAGATGCCCATCTCGCGGGCGATCTGGTCCTGCGTCATGCCCCCGACATAATAAAGCCAGCCGGCCCGGGCGGCTTCGTCCTCGGTGCTGGGGTCTGTGTCTGACACACTCATGGATCTACCCTGTCCTTGGCGTGCAGCAACTCCGGCCGCAACGTGGCCAACATGTCGAAACGCGCGAGATGCGCATGGGGCCGGGCGTCCTCCGGCTCGGCCAGATCCTGCCCGTTGAGATGGCTGCCCCCGATGAAGCGCCAGACCTCCATCCCCGCCGCAAGGCCCGCGCGCACGCCGTTCACGCTGTCCTCGAGAACAAGGCAGCGGTCGGGCGCCACGCCCATCCGGGCGGCCGTGTGCAGGAACAGGTCGGGTGCCGGCTTGCCGCGCGCGACTTCGGAGGCGGTGAAGACGCGCGGGCCGAAATAGGATGTGAGCCCCGTGATCTCGAGCGAACGGCGGACGCGCTCGGGGCTGGAACTGGTCGCCAGCGCGAAGGGCACGGCCATGCGCTCCAGCACCTCGGTGACGCCGGGCATCACGGTCAGGCTTCTGGCGAAGGCCTCGAGAAGGCGGCGGCGGTAGTCGGTCTCGAACTGCGGGGGGAGGTTCACGCCGAACTGTTCGCGGATCTCCTTCAGCACCACGGCGTAGCTTCGGCCAAGGAAGTGGCGCGCGACAAAGGGCATGTCGATCTCGACGCCGTAGCCCTGAAGTTCGAGGATAAGCATGTTGGCGCTGATGACTTCGCTGTCGATCAGCACACCGTCGCAATCGAAAATGACAAGCTCGGTTCGGGACATGGGCGCGGACGATAGGGTGCGCGGGCGGCTCCGTCCAGATGGATCGCGGGCGCGCGGTGACATCGGATGGCCCCGTTCCGGGCGCGCGGCAGATCGTCACTCCCTTCGCCCCGCGGCGTGTCCCCGCGCCGTCGGGCTGCATTCCGCGGGCGACGTCCCGACGCGCCGGGCATCCAATGCCGGCGGACGCGGGTGGGGGCGCGCAGGCGGCAAGGTGCGGTTTCCAAAGGCCGAACGTGGCATGGGCTCTCGTCGGTTCCGCCTGCGATCACCCCGCCCGAACCCGCGGTTTCGATCCGGTCCGGAAAGGCTGGCGCCGGCGGGGCGATCAAAATAAGTTGACCGCGGTTTGTCTTCACGGTCCGGGTTCCGGCGGCCATAGACAGAAAAGCCCCCCGAGGGCAGAGCGCGCATTGACCGAGGGAACAGATGGCACGTCACACGAATGCAACCAGTCTGACCAAGGGCGAGCTTCGCGCGACGGTCTCGATCGCGGCCATCTACATGACGCGGCTTCTGGGCCTGTTCATGATCTACCCGATCTTCGCGCATTTCGCCAAGGGCCTGCCCGGGGCCACGCCGCGGACCGTGGGGCTGGCGCTCGGAGCCTACGGCCTTACGCAGGGTATCCTGCAAATCCCCTTCGGCCTGCTGTCGGACCGGCTCGGGCGGCGGACCATGGTTGTCATCGGTCTAGCGCTCTTTTGCGTGGGCAGCGTCGTGGCGGCCATGTCCTCGACCATCTGGGGCATCCTGCTCGGGCGTGCCCTGCAAGGCGCGGGGGCCATCGGCTCGGTGCTGCTGGCCTCGGTCGCGGATGTGACGCGGACCGAGACGCGGACGCGCGCCATGGCCATCGTCGGCGTCTCGATCGGCTTTTCCTTCATGGTCGCCGTGGTGGTCGGCCCCGTGATCGCCGTCTTTGCGGGCATGTCCGGCATCTTCTGGCTGACAGCGGTTCTGGCGCTGGTGGGGCTTGCGATGTCGGCCGTGGTCATCCCCACGCGCGAGACGCATGACGTGGGCGTCGGCATCGCGGGGACCCGCATCCGCGAGCTGATCACCAATCCCCGCCTGCTGGAGCTGGACTTCGGCATCTTCACCATGCACGCGTCGCTGACCGCGCTCTTCCTCGACGTTCCCGCGATCATCGCGCGCTCGCTGGGCCTTGCGGGGGGGCATGAGTGGATGCTGTATCTGCCGGTCCTCGTCGCCTCGTCCGTGCTGATGGTCCCCTTCATCATCATGGCGGAGAAGCATGGCAAGATGGACTCCATCCGGCTGCTGTCGATCGCGGCGCTTGGCGTGAGCGAACTGGCGATGGTGGTCTTGGGCGGCAGCGCCATTGCCGTCGTCGTCTCGCTGACGGTGTTCTTCACCGCCTTCACGGTGCTTGAGGCGCTGTTGCCCTCGGCGCTGACGAAGGTCGCGCCGCCCTCGGCCAAGGGCACGGCGTCGGGGCTTTTCTCCAGCGCGCAGTTCATCGGCATCTTTTTCGGCGGCACGATCGGCGGGCTGGCGTTGCAGATGGGCGGAAGCACGGCGCTTCTCGTCTTCGTGCTGGCCCTGACGGTGCTTTGGGCCGCGACGCAAGTCAGGCTTGGCCGCAGCGCGGCGGAAGAGCAGCGCGGCTAGGTCCGGGCCGGACGCCGTTTCCCGACCGAAATAAGAAAAATCACACGACACCCGAAACTTTTCGGGCGGGCCGCCGTAACTGGTGAGTGCAGGGGGCCTCCTCTGTCCGACTTTCGGGGAATGAGCCATTTCCGCGTGGTCGGCCCCGAGGGCGGTGGCTCCGTGCCAAAAATAGGGGATTTACGAGTGTGGCAGGCCCGTCGAATGTCCCAAGGTCTGCATGATCTGGCCGCTCCTCCCCAGGGGCGGCCTTTTTTCACTATCCCAGGCCGGGATCAGAGGGCGCGCCAGCCGATGTCCCTGCGGCAAAAGCCGTCGGGCCAGTCGATGCCCGCGACCATCCGGTAGGCTTCGTCGCGCGCCTCGGCCAGCGTGGCCCCGCGCGCGGTGACGTTGAGGACCCGCCCGCCCGTGGCCACGACCGCGCCATTCTTCACAGCGGTTCCGGCGTGGAAGACCATGTGGCGGCTGTCCTCAGGCAGGGTGTCGAGGCCGCCGATCACGCTGCCCTTCAGGTAGCTGCCGGGATAACCCTTGGCGGCCATCACAACGGTCAGCGCGTGATCGTCGGCCCACAGCACCTGCATCTGGTCAAGCCGCCCTTCGGCGCAGGCCAGAAGCAGGTCGAGCGCCTGCGCCCCGAGCCGCATCATCAGGACCTGACATTCCGGGTCGCCGAAGCGGACGTTGTATTCCACCAGCCGCGCGCGTCCGTTCTCGATCATGAGCCCGGCGTAAAGGACGCCCCTGTAGGGCGTGCCGCGCCGCGCCATCTCGGCGACGGTGGGCTTCACGATCTCGTCGATCACCTGCGCCTGGATCGCCGGGGTCAGGACCGGGGCCGGGGAATAGGCGCCCATGCCGCCGGTGTTCGGGCCGGTGTCGCCATCGCCCACGCGCTTGTGGTCCTGCGCGGTGCCAATCGGCAGGACGGTCGTGCCGTCGCAGAGGATGAAGAAGCTGGCCTCTTCGCCTGCCATGAACTCTTCGATCACGACCGAGGCGCCGGCCGCGCCGAGGCTGCCCGCGAACATCTCGCGCACGGCGGCCACGGCCTCGTCCACCGACATCGCGACGACGACGCCCTTTCCAGCGGCAAGGCCATCGGCCTTGACCACGATGGGGGCGCCTTGGGCGCGGATGTAATGCTCGGCGGCCGCGGCATCGGTGAAACGCGCCCAGGCGGCCGTCGGGGCGCCGCAGGCATCGCAGACCTCCTTGGTGAAGGTCTTGGACGCTTCCAGCCGCGCCGCCGCGGCAGAGGGGCCGAAGGCCGGGATGCCGGCGGCGGCCAGCGCGTCGGCGACGCCTGCGGCCAGCGGCGCCTCGGGGCCGATCACCACGAAATCGATCGACTGCGCCGCGCAGAACTCCACGACCGCCGCCCCGTCCAGAATGTCGAGCGCCACGCATTCGGCCAGCGCCGCGATCCCGGCATTCCCCGGCGCGACGATCAGCCGGTCGCACTTGGGGTTCTGCGCAATCGCCCAGGCCAGCGCATGTTCGCGCCCGCCGCCGCCCAGCACCAGAATGTTCATGGCCCGCCCTTTCCCTTGTGTCGGACGCGTTCTAAGGTCTCGGTCAGGCGATCACAAGCGAGCTGCCATGTCCGATCTCATCGAAACCGCGCCGGGGAACGCCCCGGAATTTACCGTCTCGGAGCTGTCCGGTGCCGTGAAGCGCGTGATCGAGGGGGAATTTGGCCATGTCCGTGTGCGCGGCGAGATCGGCCGCGTGTCTCGGCCGGCCTCGGGGCATCTCTATTTCGACCTGAAGGACGACCGCGCGGTGATCGCCGCCGTGACGTGGAAGGGGCAGGCCGCGCGCCTGACCGCACGCCCCGAAGAGGGGATGGAGGTCATCGCCACGGGCCGCATGACGACCTTTCCCGGCCAGTCGAAATACCAGCTCATCGTGGATGACATCGCCCCCGCCGGGGCAGGCGCGCTGATGGCGATGCTGGAAAAGCGCAAGGCGATGCTGGCGGCCGAAGGTCTGTTTGCGCCCGAACGCAAGAAGAAGATCCCCTACCTGCCCGAGGTGATCGGGGTCATCACCTCGCCCTCGGGCGCGGTGATCCGCGACATCCTGCACCGGCTGCGCGACCGCTTTCCCCGCCATGTGCTGATCTGGCCCGTGGCCGTGCAGGGCGAGCGCTGCGCCCCCGAGGTGGCCGCCGCGATCCGGGGCTTCAACGCGATTGCCCCCGGCGGTCCGATCCCGCGCCCCGATGTGCTGATCGTCGCGCGGGGCGGCGGCAGTCTGGAAGACCTCTGGGGGTTCAACGAGGAAATCGTGGCCCGCGCCGCCGCGGGGTCTGCCATTCCGCTGATCTCGGCGGTGGGACACGAGACGGATACGACGCTGATCGACTATGCCTCGGACCTGCGCGCGCCCACGCCCACGGCGGCGGCGGAACTCGCGGTGCCGGTGCGGATGGACCTGATCGCCGCGCTCGACGCCTTGGCGGCGCGTCAAAGCCATGCTCTGGGGCAGGGGTTCACCCGTCGCGGCCAGCGTCTGGCCGATCTTTCGCGCGCCCTGCCACGGCCCGAGATGCTGACGGCTTCGGCGCAGCAGTCGCTCGATATCGTCGCCGCGCGGCTCTCCTCGGCGCTGATGCAGGCGACGGTGCGCAAGCGCGCGCGCTTCACCGAGGTGGCGACCCATATCCGGCCTCAGGTGCTCGAGATGCTGACCGCGCGGCTGCGCGAACGGCTGACCGCACGGGCCGACCGGCTGACGCCTGCGCTGACCCGGCCCGTTGCGCTGGCGCGGCGCGACCTCGACCGGCTTTCCGCCCGGCTGCAACCCGAGGCGCTGGCCCGCGACACCCGCCGCAACAGGGCCGAGTTCGACCGCCTGAGCGCCCGCCTTGCCCG
This sequence comes from Paracoccaceae bacterium, assembly GCA_028875855.1. Lineage (GTDB taxonomy): Bacteria > Pseudomonadota > Alphaproteobacteria > Rhodobacterales > Rhodobacteraceae > Solirhodobacter. The sequence goes on along the minus strand of JAGWVA010000026.1, from coordinate 27,020 downwards.
CGCCGCGCAGGCGCAGACCGAAGGCTGGCGCGCGCGGCTCGATGCGCTGGACCGGATGCGGCAGACGATGGGCTACACCGAAACGCTCAAGCGCGGCTTTGCCGTTGTGCGGGCGGACGGCGCGGTCGTCACGACCAAAGCCGCCGCCGAAGGCGCCGCCGCGCTGGAGATCGAATTCCAGGACGGCCGCCTGACTCTTGGCGCGCGGCCCGCCCGCAAGAGCCGGCCCGACGATCCGCCCACACAGGGCAGCCTGTTCTGAGCCCCGCCCCCGTGGGGCGGGCGTCGCCGTGCCGGGGGCAGACAACCCCCGGCAGGTCCAGGCTCAGTTCACCCGCCGCCCGCTTTTTGCGTCGAACACATGCAGCGCGCCCGAAGACGGCAGGACGGCGAGCGACGCGCCCACCTCGACATCCGACGGTACGGCGCAGACGATGCCTTGCCCTGCCGTCTGGCCATGGATCAGGCGCTGCGCGCCTAGCTCCTCGATGTAGCTGACCGTCATCGGGATCGCGCCTTCGGTCCCCGCGGGTACAGGGGTCAGGTCTTCGGGGCGCAGGCCAAGGACGACCTCGCCTATGGCGGTCACGTCGGCGGGCAGGGCGAGCGTCGCATCGCCCAGCCGCGCCACGCCGCCTGCGGCCTCGGCTGTCAGAAGGCTCATGGCGGGCGAGCCGATGAAGGCCGCGACGAAGGTCGATGCGGGCTTGCGATAGACCTCGAGCGGCGTGCCGACCTGTTCGATCCGGCCCGCGTTCAGCACCACCAGCCGATGCGCCAGCGTCATCGCCTCGAGCTGGTCGTGCGTGACGTAGATCGAGGTCGTGCCAAGGCGCGCCTGCAATTGCTTGATCTCGCCGCGCATCTGCACGCGCAGCTTCGCGTCGAGGTTCGAGAGCGGCTCGTCGAACAGGAAGGCCGCGGGTTCGCGCACGATGGCGCGGCCCATGGCGACGCGCTGGCGCTGGCCGCCCGACAGCGCCTTGGGCTTGCGGTCGAGATAGGGGCCGATCTCGAGGATCTTCGCCGCCTCGTCCACGCGGCGGGCGATCTCGTCCTTGGCCATCTTGCGGTTCTTCAGCCCGTAGGCAAGGTTCTGGCGCACCGTCATATGGGGGTAAAGCGCGTAGTTCTGGAACACCATGGCGATGTCGCGTTCCGCCGGTTCGACGGTGTTCACCACTCGCTCGCCGATGCGGATCGTGCCGCGCGTGACGGATTCCAGCCCTGCGATCATGCGCAACAGCGTGGACTTGCCGCAGCCCGAGGGGCCGACCAGCACGACGAATTCGCCGTCGGCTATGTTCAGGTCGATGGAGGGCAGGGCATCGACGCCCCCGGCATAGGTCTTGCCGACGCCCTCAAGCGTGATCGCGGCCATTCACTTCTCCGTCTCGATCAAGCCCTTCACGAAGAGCTTTTGCATGAAGATCACCACCAGCACCGGCGGCAGCATGGCAAGGATCGCGGTTGCCATGATGTAGTTCCACTGCGGCTGGGCATCCGTTACGTCGGCCATCCGCTTGATGCCCATGACGATGGTGTAATGCGACGTGTCCGTCGTCACCACGAGCGGCCAGAGATACTGGTTCCAGCCGTAGATGAACAGGATCACGAACAGCGCCGCGATGTTGTTGCGCGACATCGGCAGCAGGATGTCCCAGAAGAATTTCATCGGCCCCGCGCCGTCGATCCGGGCGGCCTCCATCAACTCGTCGGGGATCGTCAGGAAGACCTGCCGGAACAGGAACGTCGCCGTGGCCGAGGCGATCAGCGGAATGGTCAGCCCCGCGTAGGTGTTCAGCATCCCGAGGTCGGCCACCACCTTGTAGGTGGGAAGGATGCGCACCTCGACCGGCATCATCAGGGTGACGAAGATCAGCCAGAAGGCGACCGACCGGCCGGGGAAGCGGAAATAGACGATGGCAAAGGCCGAGATGATCGAGATGGCGATCTTCCCGATCGAGATCGACAGCGCCATGATCAGCGAATTGCCCATCTGCAGCCAGAGCGGCGGCATCCCTGCCGAGGCCATGCCGTTCGTCAGCATCGTCTTGTAGGTGGGCACGATGTTGTGCCCCGGCCCGAGCGGGATCAGCCCCGACAGGAAGTCGGTCGGCCCGTGGGTCGAGGCGATGAAGGCCACGTAGATCGGAAAGGCCACGATCGCCACGCCGAGGATCAGCACGACATGGGCAAGGATGTTCAGAAGCGGGCGGTTCTCGACCATTGCCTCCCCCTCAATACTGCACGCGCCGCTCCATCCAGCCGAACTGGATGGCGGTAAGCGCGATGACGATGACCAGCAGCACGACCGATTGCGCGGCCGAAGACCCGAGGTTGAGGGCGACGAACCCGTCCTGATAGACCTTGAAGACAAGGATGTCGGTCGCCCCGGCGGGGCCGCCCTGCGTGGTGGCGTGGATCACCGGGAAGGTGTTGAACATCGCATAGACGAGGTTCACCACGGCAAGAAAGAACGTGGTCGGCGACAGAAGCGGCAGCGTGATCGTGAAGAACCGCTTGGCCGGCCCCGCGCCGTCGATGGCCGCCGCCTCGCGCATCGAGGCGGGGATCGACTGAAGCCCCGCGACGAAGAACAGGAAGTTGTAGGAGACCTGCGGCCAGGCGGCGGCGATGACGACGAGGATCATCGCATCGGTGCCGTGAAGCGAATGGTCCCACTGGTAGCCCATCTGTTCCAGCACGTAGGGCAGGGGCCCGATGGTGGGGTTGAACAGGAACCACCAGAGCACGCCCACTACGGCAGGCGCCACCGCGTAGGGCCAGACCAGCAGCGTCGTGTAGACCGTGGCCGAGCGCACCAGCCGATCCACCGCGAGCGCCAGCAGCAGCGCCACGACCAGCGCCGAGAGCGTCACGGCGACGGTAAAGACCACCGTGACCCCGAGCGCCTGGATATAGGTCGGGTCGCTGAACAGCGCGCGGTAGTTTGCAAGGCCGACCCATGAGGTATGCAGGCCGAAGGCGTCCTCTTGCTGGAAGCTCTGGACGATGGCCTGGCCGGTTGGCCAGAGGAAGAAGATCGCCGTCACAGCCAGCTGCGGTGCGATCAGGAGATAGGCAAGGGCCCTTTGGCGAAACAGGGTGCGCTTCATCGGCTCGCGGCTTTCAAGGACAGGAAAAGCCCGCGCGGAGGGCGCGGGCTTCAGGGGTGCGGGGCACCTTACTTGTTGGCAGCCTCGAACTCGGCGATCAGCTTGTTGCCGCGGCTGTCGATGTTGTCGAGCGCCTGCTGCGCGTCCTGCTTGCCGGCCAGCAGCTTCTGGAACTCCTGGTCGATGATGTCGCGCACCTGCACGTAGTTGCCGAAGCGCAGACCCTTCGAATTCGCGGTCGGGGTGTTCAGGGTGATTTCCTTGATGCCCACGTCCGAACCCGGGTTCTTGGCGTAATAGCCCTGCTTCTGGCCCAGTTCATAGGCGGCCTGCGTGATCGGCAGGTAGCCCGAGAATTGCGACCAGTCGGCCTGAACCGGCGCCGAGGCGAGGTAGTTCAGGAAGTTGGCCACGCCCTTGTATTCGGCCTTGTCATGCCCGGCCAGAACCCACAGCGTCGCGCCGCCGATGATGGTGTTCTGCGGGGCGCCCTTCACGTCGGCGTAGTAGGGCAGCATGCCGTAGCCGACCTCGAACTTGCCCTTGGTGTTGATCAGCACGCCCGCGCGGCTGGCCGAGGAGTTCATGTAGATCGCGCATTCGCCCGAGTAGAACTTGGGCGGGGCGTCGTTGCCGCCCACCGGGCCGCCATACTGGAACACGCCGTCCTTCTGCCACTTCGCGAGGTTGGTCCAGTGCTGAACCAGCGCCTTGTCCTTGCCAAAGACGAGACGGGCGCCAAGACCGCCGAAGCCGTTCTCCATCGTGCCGATGGGCTGGTTGTGCCACGCCGAGAAGTTCTCGGCCTGAACCCAGCTGATCCAGCCCGAGGTGAAGCCGCACTTGGCCGCGCCCGAGGCGATGATCTTCTTCGAGTCGGCTTCCAGTTCGCGCCAGGTCTTGGGCGGCTGATTCGGATCGAGCCCGGCCTTCTTGAAGATGTCCTTGTTGTAATACAGGATCGGGGTCGAGCTGTTGAACGGCATCGACAGCATGTTGCCCTGCGTGTCGGTGTAGTAGCCGACCACCGCCGACAGGAAGCCCTTCGGATCGAACGGCTCGCCCGCGTCCTTCATCAGCTTGTAGACCGGATAGACGGCGCCCTTGGCGGCCATCATCGTGCCGGTGCCGACCTCGAAGACCTGCACGATGTCGGGCTGCTTGTGCGCGCGGAAGGCCGCGATCGCCGCCGTCATCGTCTCGGGATAGGAGCCCTTGTAGGTCGCAACGACCGTGTATTTGTCCTGGCTCTTGTTGTAGTCGGCCACGATCTGGTCGAGCTTCTGGCCCAGTTCGCCGCCCATGGCGTGCCACCAGGTAATGGTCGTGCGGGCCTGCGCAGCGGTCATCGACGTCCCAAGCATCAGGGCGCCAAGCAAAACTTTCCGCATCATGGCGGATCCTCCGGTTGGATTATGGATTATCACTCCCTAGGGTTGGGAGATTACAGCCCTGCAATGCTTTTGTATAGGTTTTGTGACGCTTTGTGCGCGGTCTGCATCGGGTCTTCGCAGGGTTGTCTTCGCTCTGCACGGTCTGCCGGCGATGTGATGCGCGCAAGAGGGGCGAAAGCCGCTGCCCGCCCTTGCCAGCACGGGCCATTTGCCGGAATGCTCGCGGGCGATGACGCAGCTTCTGAATTCTCTCGTCGGCCTGCTGTCGGCGCATCCTGCGCTGGCGCTGGTCATCTGCTTCGCGGTGGCCTTCGGCGAGGCGCTGCTGATCGTCGGGCTGTTCGTGCCCTCGACCACGGTGCTGGTGGGGGCGGGGACGCTGATCGGCGTGGGCAGCCTGCCGTTCTGGCCGATCTTCCTTGCGACCGTGGCCGGATCGGTTGCGGGCGACGCGCTGTCCTACTGGTTCGGCTGGCATTACGACCAGCGCATCCGCGGCCTCTGGCCGTTCAGCCGCTACCCGCAGGTGCTGGCGCAGGGCGAGGCGTTCTTTGCCCGCTACGGCGCGATGAGCATCGTCATCGTGCGCTTCATCCCCGGTGCAAAAGCTGTGGTGCCGGCGATTGCCGCGATGGCGGGGATGCCGCCGCTGCGGTTCACGCTGATCAACCTCGCCTCGGCCTTTCCCTGGGCGGGGGTGCATATCCTGCCCGCCATCGCGCTTGGTCGCGGCATCCGCGTGGCGCAGCTGGCCGATCCGCGGCTGATGCTGCTCATGGCGATCGTCGCGGTTGTGCTGGTGGTGGCGTGGTTTGCGACGCGGCTCGCGTTCTTCATCCTGCTGCCTCGGCTCGACCGGCTGCGTCGGGCTCTTGTCGCGCGCCTGTCCCTGCGCCCCGGCCGGCTGTCCGCGGGCGCGGTGCGGGTTCTGGAAAACCGCGACGGCCTTTTCGTGACCTTCGTGCTGGGGCTTCTGGTGCTTGCAACGCTGCGCCTGCTGGTGGGGCTGCTGGCCGCGCTGCTGTTCGCCCCGGGCCTGATCCGGTCCGACGCCGCCATTGCCGCCCTGCTCGAGGGCCTGCGCGACCAGACGGTGACGGCCTGGATGGCGGGGGTGTCGATGCTGGCCGATCCCCAGGTCCTCGTGCCCGCGGCAAGCCTGCTGATCCTTGTCTTCGCGCTGCGCCGTCAATGGGGCGTGGCGGGAACCGTTCTGACGGCCGCCGCCGCCTCGGCCACGTTCGAGCCGCTCTTGCGCGCGCTCTTCCGCCTTGGCCCGCCCGGCCATGTCGCAAGCCCGGCCGTCGGCAATATTGCCGAGGCGACGGTGGTCTTCGGCCTCTGGGCGCTGTTTCTGGCCCGTCCGCTCGCGCGGCGGCGCAAGGTGGCGGTCTATCTCGCCGTGGTGCTGCTGATCGCCTTGATCGCCTCCGCGCGCATCTACCTGCTGATCGGTCGGCCAAGCGAGGTTCTGGCCGGCCTGACCTTCGGCGCGGCCGTCACGCTGTCGGCCGCCTTCCTGCTGCATGGACGGGACATCGTGCTGCCCCGGCGCTTGCTCGAGGCGCTGTTCGGCGTGCTTGTCGTTTTCGCGGTGCCGCTTCATCTTGCCACCGCCACGCCGCGCCCGATGCAGGTCTATGGCATCGCGCGGGCGCCGGTCCTGCTGGACAGGACCGAGTGGCTGGCCGGTGGCGGGGCCGACCTGCCGCCCGCGCGGGTGCTGCTTGACGGCGATTACGGCGAGCCGATGATCCTGCAGACCGACCGGCCTCTGGCCGGGATCGTCGCGGCGCTCAGGGCGGATGGCTGGCGGCAAAGCCGGGCGAGCCAGACGGACTCGCTTCTGGGGGCGATCTTTCCCACCCGCGGGCAGCTTGCGCGCCATGCGCCCTGGCCCCTCACCCATATGGGGCGCACGCCCGTGGCCACGCTGACGCGCGATCTGTCCGGACAGCCGGGCAGGCGCAGCGTCCTGCGGTTCTGGAACAGCGGCGTCACGATCGTGGAGGGCACGAGCCGCCGGCCGCTCTTGCTGGCCTCGGCCTCCGGCGAGACGCAGGAGCCGGTCACGCTGGGCTGGACGGCGATCGACCCGTTCAAGCTTGACGCAAGCCAGTCCTCCGCGATCCGGTCGGGGCTGGCCCGCGCGCTTGGCGTGGCCGATCCCGGGCCGGGGCCGATCCGCGCGCCCGCCCCCTGAGGCCCCACTTTCGCATCACTGGTCTGCCCGGGCAGGCCGCATTAGGTTCTCGATCGATCAATCCGGAGGAGCATATGACCTGGACCCCATCGCCCAGCCGTTACGACAGCATGATCTATCGCCGGTGCGGGCAAAGCGGGCTGAAGCTGCCGGCAGTCTCGCTGGGCCTGTGGCACAATTTCGGCCACGACACCCCGCATCAGGTAAAGCGCGACATCTGCCGCACGGCCTTTGACCTCGGCATCACCCATTTCGACCTTGCCAACAACTACGGCCCGCCCCCCGGCAGCGCCGAGGAGGCGTTCGGCGAGATCCTTCGCACCGATTTCCGCGGCCTGCGCGACGAGCTGATCATCTCGTCCAAGGCGGGCTATGACATGTGGCCCGGCCCCTACGGCGAATGGGGAAGCCGGAAATACGTCATGGCCTCCTGCGACCAGTCGCTGAAGCGGCTGGGGGTGGATTACGTCGATATCTTCTATTCCCACCGCGTCGATCCCGATACGCCGCTGGAAGAGACGATGGGCGCGCTCGACAGCATCGTGCGGCAGGGCAAGGCGCTTTACGTCGGCATCTCGTCCTACAATTCCGAACGCACCCGGCAGGCGGTGGCGATCCTGAAGGATCTCGGCACGCCCTGCCTGATCCACCAGCCGTCCTACAACATGATCAACCGCTGGGTGGAAACCGACGGGCTGAAGGACACGTTGACCGAGCTGGGCGTGGGCGCCATCGCCTTCACGCCGCTCGCGCAGGGGATGCTGACGAACAAATACCTCAAGGGCATCCCCGAGGGCAGCCGCGCGGCGCAGGGCAAGTCGCTCTTCCCCGACTGGCTGACCGACGAGGCGCTGACCAACATCCGCAAGCTCGACGAGATCGCCGCCGCGCGCGGGCAGACGCTGGCGCAGATGGCGATCGCCTGGGTGCTGCGCGACGCGTCGATCACTTCGGCGCTGATCGGTGCCTCGCGCCCCGAACAGGTGACGGATTGCGTGGGCGCGCTGGGCAATCTTGCGTTCAGCGCGGAAGAACTGGCCGAGATCGACCGCTGGTCGGATGCCGGCAACATCAACCTTTGGCAGCGGTCCTCGGACAGCTAACGGGAGAAGACCATGAGCACAGCGAAAACCGTCATCATCGAGGCCTTCGGCGGACCCGAGGCCCTCAGGATCGTTGACCGCGAGGTGGGCGAACCCGGTCCGGGCCAGATCCGCATCCGCCACAAGGCCGTGGGGCTGAACTACATCGATGTTTACCAGCGCACCGGGCTTTACCCGAACGCCCTGCCGCTGACGATGGGAATGGAGGCCGCGGGCATCGTCGAGGCCGTGGGCGAGGGCGTCACGCACCTGAAGCCCGGCGACCGCGCGGCCTATGCCGCGGCCCCTCCCGGCAGCTATTGCGAGGCGCGCGTGATGCCCGCCGCGCAGGTCGTGCCGTTGCCCGATGCGATCAGCTTCGAGGAAGGTGCGGCGATGATGCTGAAGGGGATGACGGTGGTCTATCTCTTCCGCCGCACCGTCCCGATCAAGCGCGGCGACTGGGTGCTGTTCCACGCTGCCGCCGGGGGCGTGGGGCTGACCGCCTGCCAATGGGCGCGCTCGGAAGGGATCAACCTGATCGGCACCGCCGGGTCGGACGAGAAATGCGCGCTCGCGCTCGACTACGGCGCGACCCACGCGATCAACTACCGCCGCGAGGATTTCGCCCAGCGGGTGCGCGAGATCACGGGCGGGCGCGGTGTCGACGTGGTGATGGACTCCGTCGGCAAGGACACGTTCGAGGGCTCGCTGAACTCGCTGCGGCCCCTGGGGATGATGATTTCCTTCGGCCAGTCCTCGGGCAAGATCCCGCCCGTCGATCTGGGCCTTCTGGGGGCGAAGGGCTCGCTGGCGATCACCCGGCCGTCGCTCTTCACGCATATCGCCAGGCACGAGGATTGCCAGCAGATCGCCCGCGACCTGTTCGACAAGGTGACCTCGGGCGCGGTGAAGATCGTGATCGACCAGCGCTTCCCGCTCGATCAGGTGGCCGAGGCGCACCGCGCGCTCGAGGCCCGCAAGACCACCGGCGCCACGATCCTGACCGTCTGAGCGCTCATTTTCTGTCTGGAAATATCCTCGGGGGGTGCGGGGGGCAGACAGCCCCCCGCTCGTCCGGCGCGGTCAGGGCGCCCGGGCAAGCTCCATCCGCAGAACATGTTGCGGCCCCGACCGGCCGCCGAGATAGAGCGATCCGGTATCCGCAAAGCCGGCCCTTTCATAGACCGCCTTCGCGCCGAGGTTCTGTGCGTTGACCGTCAGGCAGAGGCTCCGCGCCGCCGGGTAGTGGCGCGCCATGAAGCCGGGCAGGGCGGCCATCGCGGCCTTGCCGATGCCGCGGCCCTGAAGCCCGGCGTCGATCAGGACCGACCGCAGGCCGGGCTCTCCGTCCCGTGCGAAGTCATGCGCCGCGGCGTAGCCCCGGTCGATCACCATGAACCCGGCCACCGCGCCCTCCCAAAGGATCGCCCAGCCGTCCTGATCGGGCGGCAGGCCGGCCAGCCGCGTCACCGGATCGGCGGTGAAGCGGTCCTGCCCCGGTGCCATCGTCAGATGAGCGAGCCGTGCCTCGTCGCCGGGGACAAGACGCGCGAAGGCGGGGCTCAATCCTCCATCGCCTCCAGCTCGTCGATGAAGCCCGCGATCATCGACAGGCCCTTGTCCCAGAACTTCGGGTCGGACGCGTCAAGCCCGAAGGGGGCCAGAAGCTCCTTGTGGTGCTTCGACCCGCCGGCCTTCAGCATGTCGAAATACTTGTCCTGAAAGCCGGGTGTGCCTTCCGCATAGACCGCGTAAAGCGCGTTCACCAGCCCGTCGCCGAAGGCATAGGCATAGACGTAGAAGGGCGAGTGGATGAAGTGCGGGATATAGGCCCAGAAGGTCTCGTAGCCGTCCATGAAGTCGAAGACCGGCCCGAGGCTTTCGGCCTGCACGCTCATCCACAGCGCGTTGATGTCGTCGGGGGTCAGTTCTCCCCCGCGCCGCGCGTCGTGCAGCTTGCATTCGAAATCGTAGAAGGCGATCTGGCGCACGACCGTGTTGATCATGTCCTCGACCTTGCCGGCCAGCAGCGTCTTGCGTTCGGCCGGGGTCTTGGCCCGATCGAGCAGGCGGCGGAAGGTCAGCATCTCGCCAAAGACGCTGGCGGTTTCGGCCAGCGTGAGCGGCGTCGCGGCCAGCAGCTCGCCCTGTCCTGCCGCCAGCACCTGATGGACGCCGTGGCCCAGTTCATGCGCGAGCGTCATCACGTCGCGCGGTTTGCCAAGGTAGTTCAGCATCACGTAGGGATGCACCGTCGTCACCGTCGGATGCGCGAAGGCGCCCGGCGCCTTGCCCGGTTTCACGCCCGCGTCGATCCAGCCCTTGTCGAAGAAGGGCTGCGCGATCTCGGCCATGCGGGGATCGAAGGCGGAATAGGCCGAAAGCACCATCTCGCGCGCCTCCGACCACGCGACCGTCTTCGGCGTCTCGATCGGCAGGGGGGCGTTGCGGTCCCAGACCTGCAGCCGGTCGAGCCCCATCCATTTCGCCTTCAGCGCGTAGTAGCGGTGCGAGAGCTTCGGATAGGCCGCGACGACGGCGTTGCGCAGCGCCTCGACCACCTCGGGTTCCACGTGGTTCGACAGGTGCCGCGCGGTCTGCGGCGTGGGCATCTTGCGCCAGCGGTCTTCAATCTCCTTTTCCTTCGCCAGCGTGTTGTGGATGCGGGCGAAGAGCTTCACGTTCTTGTCGAAGACATCGGCCAGCGCGCGGGCGCCCGCCTCGCGCCGGGCGCGGTTCGGGTCGGTCAGAAGGTTCAGCGTGGCCTCGAGGTTCAGGGCCTCCTCCTCGCCCGCGACGGGGAACATGAGGCCGGCCGTCGTCTCGTCGAACAGCTTGTTCCAGGCGCTCGCCCCGACCGAGGACTGGTCGTGCAGGAAGCGTTCCAGTTCGTCCGACAACTGGTAGGGCCGCATCGCGCGCATCCGGTCGAACACCGGCCGGTAGCGGGCCAGATCGGCATTGGCGGCCAGGAGCGCGTCCAGATGACCCTCGTCCAGCCGGTTGAATTCAAGGCTGAAGAAGACAAGCGGCGTGGTGGCATCTGTCACCGCCTCTTGCGTGTCGCCCATGAACTTGGCGCGGTCGCTGGCCATCGTGTTCTGGTAATAGCGCAGGCCGGCATAGGACATGATGCGCCCGGCGGTGATGTCGATTGCCTCGTAGCGCTGCACGCAGGCCAGCAGCCCCGCCGCGTCAAGCGTCGCAAGCTTGCCTTCGTAATCGGCGGCGAAGCTTTTGCAGGCCGCGTCCAGCCAGTCCATGTCGCGGTCGAATTCGGGCGCGTCGGGCGCGGGATAAAGGTCCGTGAGGTCCCATTCCGGCAGCGCCCCGAAGGCGCCCGCGCCGGTGGCATTGGCATCGAACAGGGGGCGGGGTAATACGCGCGTCATGGGCACCTCTCTTGCTGCTGTGCCACATCTAGGCGCGGTCTCTGCCCGGGTGCAAGGCGCAGGTCCGGGCGCGCATGCTCAATTTTTGGGCAAATACCTGCTCCTTGCAGGCAGATCGGCGGGTTTTCTTGCTTGCCATGGGGCAGGCCCGATTAAGTGGGGGCAGGTAATGCAAGGACGGTCATGGCTCCGGCGGTGTTCAACGAGATGTATGACGGCGGCAAGGTCCGCCCGCCCTATCGGCAACTGGAGGACTGGACCGCGGACATGCCCGCCGCGCTCCGCAGCCTCAAGCAGAAGGAGGCCGAGGCGCTGTTCCGGCGCATCGGCATCACCTTTGCGGTCTATGGCGAGGGGGGCGACCCGGACCGGCTGATCCCGTTCGACATGTTCCCCCGCGTCTTCACCGCCGCCGAATGGACCCGGCTGGAACGCGGGATCAAGCAGCGGGCGCGGGCGCTGAACGCCTTCCTCATGGACGTCTATGGGCGGGGCGAGATTGTGCGGGCGGGCCGCATTCCAGGCCGTCTCGTCTATCGCAACGAGGCCTATGAAAAGGCGGTCGCGGGCTTCGTGCCTCCGCGTGGGGTCTATAGCCATATCGTGGGCATCGACCTCGTGCGGACGGGGCCGGACGAGTTCTTCGTGCTCGAAGACAACTGCCGCACGCCGTCGGGCGTCAGCTACATGCTGGAGAACCGCGAGATCATGATGCGGATGTTCCCGGCGCTGTTTCAGGAAAACCGCATCGCGCCGGTGGACAGCTATCCCGACCTCCTGCGGCGCACGCTGACCTCGGTCGCGCCGGCGAAATGCGACCGCGATCCGACCATCGCGATCCTGACGCCGGGGCATTTCAACTCGGCCTATTACGAGCATTCGTTTCTTGCCGACCTGATGGGCGTGGAACTGGTCGAGGGGCAGGACCTCTTCGTCGAGGGCGGTCTGGTCTATATGCGCACGACGCAAGGCCCTCAGCGGGTGGATGTGATCTACCGCCGGATCGACGATGCCTTCCTCGATCCGCTGTGCTTCCGGCCCGACAGCGCGCTGGGCGTTCCGGGGTTGATGGATGCCTACCGATCGGGCGGGGTCACGATCTGCTCGGCCCCGGGCGCGGGCGTGGCCGACGACAAGGCGATCTACACCTACGTCCCCGAGATGATCCGCTTCTATCTGGGCGAGGCGCCGATCCTGCAGAACGTGCCGACATGGCAATGCGGCAGGGACGAGGATCTGGGCCATGTCCTCGACAACCTGCCCGAACTCGTGGTGAAGGAAGTGCACGGCTCGGGCGGCTACGGGATGCTGGTGGGGCCGAAATCGACCAGGGAGCAGATCGCCGCCTTTGCCGACCGGATCAAGGCGAACCCGTCGAACTACATCGCGCAGCCGACGCTTGCGCTGTCCACGGTGCCCACCTTCGTGGACGAGGGCGTGGCGCCGCGCCATGTGGACCTGCGGCCCTATTGCCTTGTCGGCGAACGGGTTGAACTGGTGCCCGGCGGCCTCACGCGGGTCGCGCTGACAGAGGGCAGCCTTGTCGTGAACTCGTCGCAGGGCGGGGGCGTCAAGGACACCTGGGTTCTGGCGGAGTGAGGGGGTGTTTGCGGTGACGATGATACGGTCCGTTTCCCTCCCGCCCGGCTCGGGCGCCGCCCTTTTCCGTTCGCTACCGGGGGGAACCCCATGCTGAGCCGCACTGCCGACAATCTTTACTGGATCACCCGCTACATGGAGCGGGCCGAGACGATGGCGCGTCTTCTGGCCGTGGGCGGCCGCATGGCGCTGCTGCCCTCGACCGCTGCGGGGTATCATTCCGAATGGGAAAGCCTGTTGCAGGCCTCCGGCACCGCCGAGGGCTTTGCCCGGAAATACGGCGAGCCCGTGCAGCGCAACATCGAAAGCTATTTCTTCTTTGACCGCGACAACCCCTCGTCGGTCGCGGCCTGCATCGGACGCGCGCGGGAGAATGCGCGCATCGTGCGGACGGCGCTGACGACGCAGGTCTGGGACACGCTCAACAGCGCGTTTCAGGAAATGCGCGCGCTGGAACGCCGGCCACGGAGCGAGCTGGACCTTGCCACCCTGACCGACTGGACGATGCGCCAGTCGGCGCTGCTGCGGGGGGCCATCGACGGCACGCAACTGCGCAACGACGGCTGGGATTTCCTGAACCTCGGCTATTTCCTCGAACGCGCCGACAACACCGCGCGGGTGCTGGACGTGAAATACTACGTCCTGCTGCCGGGGGTGGAATTCGTGGGCTCCGGTCTCGATAATTACCAGTGGACGACGCTCCTGCGCGCGATGAACGCGCAGCGCGGCTTTCATTGGGCCTACGGCGGCGAGGTGACGGCCACGAAGATCGCGCATTTCCTGATCCTCAACGACATGGCGCCGCGGTCGCTGTTCACCTCGGTCGAGGGGATGACAACGCATCTCGACCGCATCGCGCGGACCTATGGCCGCTCGACCGAAGTGCAGAGCAAGGCGCGCTCGCTTCTGGCGGAACTGAGCGAGCTTGCGGTGGACGACATCTTCGAGGAGGGGCTGCACGAATTCCTGACGCGCTTCATCGGCGAGGTGGCCGGCATCGGCGCCACCATCCATGACGTTTACCTCAGCGGGGACCAGCGATGATCCTGACGGTCGAGCATGTGACCACCTACCTTTACGATGCGCCGGTGCGTGGCGTCGTGCAAAGCCACCGGCTGACGCCCTCGGTCTTCGAGGGGCAACGGGTGCTGGACTGGCGGATCGCGGTGCCGGGCGCCGTCGCGGGCGACGGTTTCCGCGACGGGGCGGGGGATTGGGTGCAGGGCTGTTCGCTGCGCGGCCCGGTCACCGAGGTGACGGTGGCGGTTACCGGACAGGTCGAGACCATGGACCTTGCGGGCGTCCTGCGGGGCCACCGCGAGATCGTGCCGCCCGACGCCTATCTGCGCGACACGCCCGCCACCGATCCGGATGCGGCCTTGAGCGATCTTGGACAGATGGCGGTGGCGGGGGCGCGCGATCCGCTGGATGCGGCGCACCGGCTGTCGGCTGCCGTGGCCGATGCCATCGCCTATCGCCCCGGCGCGACCCATGCCCATACGACGGCGGCCGAGGCGCTGGCCAAGGGCGAAGGCGTCTGTCAGGACCATGCGCAGGCGCTGATCGCTGCGGCCCGGTCCACGGGGCGGCCCGCGCGCTATGTCTCGGGCTACCTTTTCGCCTCGGGCGACGGGACCCCGCACGAGGCCGCCCATGCCTGGGCGGAACTGCATGTGCCGGGCCTGGGATGGGTGGGCTTCGATCCGGCCAATCGCTGCTGCCCGGACGAACGCTACATCCGGCTTGGCTCCGGCTTCGATGCGCGCGACGCGGCCCCGATCCGCGGCACCGCCCGAGGCGGCGCGGACGAGCGGCTGGAGGTGGCGCTTGCCATCCAGTCGGTGCAGCAATAGCGCCGTGGCAGGCTGGATCGGCGGCGCATGGACGGCTTTGCCCGCCGTTCCCGAAGACGCGCGCCCTTGCCGCCCGTTGCCATCCCGCCGTCGCCGCCATAATGTCCGTGGACTCCTGTCCTTGCCGAGGCTGACATGACCTATTGCGTGGGCCTGCTCCTGACCCGGGGCATGGTGCTTTTGTCCGACACGCGCACCAACGCGGGGCTCGACAACATCTCGACCTACCGGAAGATGTTCACCTTCGAGGACCCGGGAGAACGCGTGATCGTGGTCCTGACCGCGGGCAGCCTGTCGGTCACGCAGACGACCATGGCCCGCCTGACCGAAGCGATCGAAAGCCCGGAGGCAACGCCCGAGACCTCGATCATGCAGGCGGCGACGATGCTGAAGGTGGCCGAGATCATCGGCGACACGCTGGCCGTCACGCGGGCCGAGATCGACGACAAGCTGGCGGCCGGTCAGGCCAGCGCCACCGCCTCGATGATCGTGGCGGGGCAGCGGCGGGGCGGCACGATGCGCATGTTCCTGATCTATCCCGAGGGCAACTTCATCGAGGCGACCGAGGATACGCCCTTCCTTCAGATCGGCGAGCACAAGTATGGCAAGCCGATCCTCGACCGCGTGGTGACGCCCGAGACCTCGCTGGAAGAGGCGCAGAAGGCGGTGCTTCTGTCGATGGATTCCACGCTGCGGTCGAACCTGTCGGTCGGGATGCCGCTCGACCTTGCGGTGATCGAGGCGGACACGATGCGTATCACGTCGCGGCGGCGGATCGAGGCGGGGGACGCGGGTTTCGCCGCCATGAGCCAGGCCTGGAGCCAGGCGCTGCGGGATGCCTTCTCGGGCATCTCGTTGTGAGCGTCCGGGTCCTTGTCACCGAGCCGATTCATGCCGATGCGCTGGCGCTGCTGCGCGACGCGGGGCTCGAAGTGACCGAGGGGCAGGGGCTTGCGTCCGACGCCTTCGACGCGGCCCTTCGGGCGGCCGAGGTCATCCTGGTGCGGACGCGCAAGCTGCCCGAGGCGGCGATGGCTACCCCCCTGCGGCTGGTGTCGAAACACGGAACCGGGGTGGACAACATCCCGCTTGCCGCGGCGCGGGCGGCTGGCGTTGCGGTGACGAACACGCCGGGGGCCAATGCGGCCGGGGTGGCGGAGCATACGCTGATGCTGATGCTGGCGCTGGCCAAGCGCCTGCCCGCGATGCAGGCCGCCGCGCGGGAAAGCGGCGCGGTGCCACCGGGTGCGGGGATTGCCGATCTGGCGGGGCGGCGGCTGCTGCTTCTGGGCTACGGCGCCATCGCGCGGCGCGTCGCGGGGCTGGCCAGTGCCTTCGGGATGCGGGTGACGGTGCTTTCGCGCAGCCTTACGGGCGCGCGGACGGCGGAAGGCTACGCCATCGCCACCGACCTGCATGCGGCGTTGCCCGAGGCCGATGTGCTGAGCCTGCATGTCCCGCTGACCGAGACGACACGGGGCCTGATCGGCGCTGCGGAACTGGCGCTGCTGCCGCCCGGCGCGCTTGTCATCAACACCGCCCGTGGGGGGCTGATAGACGAGGCGGCGCTGGCTGCGGCGGATCATCTGGGCGGCATCGCGCTGGATGTGACCGAGGCCGAGCCGATCCCGCGGGACCATCCGCTGCTGAACCGCCCCGACGCGATCCTGACGCCGCATTCGGCGGCGATGAGCGCGGGGGCGTTCCGGCAGATGGGGATGGACGCCGCGCAGAACGTGCTCGACTTTCTCGCAGGGCGGCTTGACCCGGCGAAGGTGGTGGTGCCCCCGCCGGGCTGAGGGTCTCAGGCGGCGTTGCGTTTTTCGCAGAGATCCGACAGCACCTCGGCCGCGATCTGGAAGGAACGGATACGGGCCGCAGGATCGTGGATCATGCCCGTCACGATCAACTCGTCGGGCCGGTGGCGGGCGATCAGGGCGGCGAGCTGCCCCCGGATCGTCTCCTTCGCGCCCGTGGCCGAACAGGACAGTGCGTGTCCCACCTGTTCCATCATCGCGGGCGGGACTTCCGACAGATCCCGCACCGGGCGCGGCAGCTTGCCGGGCCGCCCCATCCGCAGACGCGCGAAGGCCAGCACCTGCGACGAGCGCAGGAACAGCGCCTCGTCATCCGTCTCGGCGGCAAAGACCCCGGCGGCCATCATCGCATAGGGTTCGGCCAGCGTGGGCGAGGGGCGGAAGCTGCGCCGGTAAACCTCCAGCGCCTCCTCCAGCATGGCGGGCGCGAAATGCGAGGCGAAGGCATAGGGCAGGCCGAGATAGGCGGCGAGCTGCGCGCCGTAAAGGCTCGAGCCCAGGATATAGACCGGCACATGCGTGGCCTGTCCGGGCACGGCGCGGACGCGGGCATCGGGGGCGGGGGCATCGAGATAGGCCATCAGTTCGACCACGTCGCGGGGAAAGGCATCCTCGGGCGCCATGTGCCGGCGCAGCGCGCGGGCGGTCTCCATATCCGTGCCGGGCGCGCGGCCAAGGCCAAGGTCGATGCGGCCGGGATACAGCGTGGCAAGCGTTCCGAAGGCTTCCGCCACCGTCAGCGGCGCGTGGTTCGGCAGCATGATCCCGCCCGAGCCCACGCGGATCGTCTTCGTCGCCGCTGCGACATGGCCGATGACGACCGCCGTCGCGGCCGAGGCGATGCCGGGCATGTTGTGATGCTCGGCCAGCCAGAAACGGTGATATCCCGCGGCCTCTGCCGCCTGAGCGAGCGATGCGCTGTTGGCCAAGGCGTCGGCGGCGGTGCCCCCCTCCGGGATCGGCGAGAGATCGAGGATCGAATAGCGTTGCATGGGGCCTCCGGTGCGGGTGCCGGCACCCCTTTGGGTCGGGTGTGCCGGTTCGGACCAGAGTCTAGGACGTGACGCGGCGCGGGAAAAGGGGGGCGGATTCCGTTCACCTTGCGCTTGCCGGGCGACCCGGCATCTGGCTAGCTGGCGCGATGACCCATCCCATACGCATTGCCCGCGTCTATGATCCGCCCGACCCTTCGGATGGGGCCCGGCTTCTGATCGACCGGCTCTGGCCGCGCGGGCTGGCGAAGGCGACCCTGAGGCTGGACGACTGGCCCGTCGCCGTCACCCCAAGCGCGGATTTGCGCCGCTGGTTTCACGCCGACCGCACCCGGTGGGTGGAATTCGTCGCCCGCTACCGGGCCGAGCTTGATGCCGCGCCCGATGGTGTCGCGGCCTGTCTCGGCTGGTGTCGCAAGGGTCCGGTGACCCTCCTGACCGCCGCGCAGGAGGTCGAGCGGTGCCACGCGACCGTGCTGCGCGACTATCTGGCCGAACGGTTGGCGGACTGAGCGTTGCAGCGCGGCCTGTCGATGACCTGAACGCCCGCCTCGGTCACGATTGCGTCCAGCGGGATGTCATGCGGTTGCGGATAGATCGTCGCCAGTCGTGCCGCCTGAAAGCCCACGCCGATCACCAGTCGGCGGGGACCGAGGGCGGCCAGCGTCCGGTCGAAATACCCCCCACCGTAGCCCAGCCGGTAGCCCGCATCGTCCCAGCCGACGAGCGGGGCCAGCAGGACATCGGGCAAGACGCGCTCCACATCCGGCGAAGGGACGGGAATGTTCCAGTCGCCGCGGATCATCTCTGTCTCGGGCGTCCAGCGGCGGAAGACGAGCGGGGCAAAACGCGTCTCGACCACCGGCAGGCAGGCTGTCGCGCCGGCCTCATGCCAGTCGGTGAGCAGGGCGCGCAGATCGACCTCGCCCTTGATCGGCCAGAAGGCGGACAGGCAGCAGCCCTCGAGCGCGCCGATCCGGTCGGCGATGAGGTCGCGGACATGGCCGAGCATCGCGCCTCCGGCCACGCCGCGCGCCTCGACGCTCATCGCCTTGCGCGCGTCCAGCAGGCGGGCGCGTTCGGCCTTGCGCCAGCGGGCGACATCCTTTGCCTGTTGCGGGTCCACGCCCTGCGGATCGAAATAGGCCGGATCGACCTCGTGCGCGTAGCAGGGGGGCGAGGCGTAGCTGCCCGCCTCATCGGTTCCGGCTTCGGTCTCCTGCGGCTTGGGCATCGCCTGTCCTCCTCATCCTGCGATCAGCCTATCACGCGGACGGCGCCGCCGCCCGCGCGGGATCGTCGCGCGACGCGCCGGAACCGACAGGTTTCGAGGTTTCGGGCCGGGCTGGCACAGGGCTGGCGCAGGGCCGGCGTTGACAGCCGGAAAACCTGTGCGATAGTTGCCCAAAGCGCTTTGGCTGCGCCGCTGGCGCCATTCCCTGAAAGGCAGGCGCGGAATATCCAGGACAGGAGTTTTCCATGACGATCCGGGTCACCGTCTGGGGTGAGAACGTCCATGAACGCAAGAACGCGGTGGTGGCCGGTGTCTATCCCAAAGGCATGCACGCCTGCATCGCCGATGCGCTGAACGCGGCGGGCGGGATCGCGGCCGGCACGGCCACGCTGCAAGAGCCCGACCACGGGCTGACGCCAGAACGGCTGGCCCAGACCGATGTGCTGATCTGGTGGGGCCACGCTGCCCATGGCGAGGTGCAAGACGCGGTGGTGGACCGGGTCTGCGAGGCGGTCTGGTCCGGCATGGGCGCGATCTTCCTGCATTCGGCGCATTTCTCGAAACCCTTCAAGCGGCTCATGGGGGCGCCCTGCAATCTGACGTGGCGCGAGGCGGGGGAGCGCGAGCGGCTGTGGCTGACCAGCCGCAACCATCCGATCGCCGCCGGCCTGCCGGATCATTTCGAACTGGAAAACGAAGAGATGTATGGCGAGCCCTTCGGCGTGCCCGAACCGCTCGAGACGGTGTTCATCAGCTGGTTCCAGGGCGGCGAGGTCTTCCGGTCGGGCCTGACCTACAAGCGCGGCGCGGGCAATGTCTTCTATTTCCGTCCGGGGCATGAGACCTATCCGACTTATCACGACACGAACGTGCAGCGCGTGATCGCCAATGCCGTCCGCTGGGCGCACAACCCCGCCGAGCGGCTGGCCGATCCGACCGGCGCGCCGAATGTGCCGGTAGACGAGGCGCCCGAGACGATCCAGGAACGCGGCCCGCGTCTGCACAAGGCGGGCGAGGAAGGGTTCCGGTAGATCATGCAACCCATTCGTCTTCTGGTCCTCGGCACCGGCGGCATGGCCAAGAACCATGTCGCGGCGTTTCAGGCGATCCCCGGCGTCAGCGTCGTGGCCGGGGTCGATACGCGGGCCGAACCGCTGGCGGCCTTTTGCGACACACACGGGATCGAACGCCGCTTCGCCTCGCTTCAGGAGGCGCTGGACTGGGGCGGCTTCGATGCGGCGACCAATGTGACGCCCGATGCCGTCCATCACGCGACGACGCTGCCGCTGCTGGCGGCGGGCAAGCATGTGCTGTGCGAAAAGCCGCTGGCGACCGATCACGCCCGGGCCGCCGAGATGGCAGAGGCCGCTGCAACCGCAGGCGTGGTGAACATGGTGAACCTCACCTACCGCAACGTGCCCGCCTTGCAGACCGCCGCGCGCATGGTGGCGGATGGCGCCATCGGCGCGGTCCGGCATTTCGAGGCGAGCTATCTGCAAAGCTGGCTCACGCAGCCCGCCTGGGGCGACTGGCGCAGCGAAAGCCAGTGGCTGTGGCGGCTTTCGACCGCGCATGGGTCGAAGGGCGTGCTGGGGGATGTGGGCATCCATATCCTCGACTTCGCGACCTTCATCGCCGGAAGCGATCCGTCCGGGATCTCGGCCCAATTGGTCACCTTCGACAAGGCGCCCGGCGGGCGGATCGGGGAGTATCCGCTGGATGCCAATGACAGCGTGACGATGCAGCTTCGGCTGGGCAATGGCGCGCTTGGCACGGTGTCGGCCACCCGCTTCGCCTCGGGGCATCTCAACGACCTGCGGCTGCGCCTTTACGGCGATCTTGGCGGGCTTGAGGTGTCGTTCGAAAAGGGCATCAGCCGCCTGCGGTCCTGCCTTGCGCCGGGGCTGATCTCGGCCACCTGGGACGAGGTTCCCTGCGACCCGGTGCCGACGGTCTATGAGCGGTTCATCGCCGCGATCCGGGGGGAGGGGGTGGCCATCCCCGATTTTGCCCGTGGGGCCGCGCTGCAACGGATGCTCGACACGGCGGAGGCCTCTGCCGCAGAGGAAGGCCGTCGGCTGCCGCTGGGCTGAGGATCGCCGCGCATCCCGCGTTGCGCGCCCCCGCAGGGGGGCTGCGACCTTTGCCCCCCTGTCGCGCCGCCCGGACCCGTGCTAGGCGCCCCGGGAAAAGACTGCCGGTGTCTTCGGCGGCCAATCGGACAAGGGGTCACTCATGCTGATCGGGATCGGTCTTCTGCTCGCCCATGGGGTGCTGATTGCAGGCGTTGCCTATACCTTCGTCAAGGTGAAATCGGCCGCCAAATAGGCGGATCGGACGGCTGAAGCTGCCGCGACGGTAACAGCCCCCCGACCTTGACTCACCTGTCGATTCGGGGTCCGCTCCTGCCCGGGACACGTGCCGGAGGGAGCGCCATGCGTCGTCGTCACGCGATTGCCATCGTGCTTGCGGGGGCTGGGGCATCGGGCGCCGTGACGCCCGTCCTGGCGCTTGCGCCGTTGTCGGTCGAGATCGTCACCGTCAAGCCGATCTCGGACGCCCGGACGCTGTCCCTGACGGGCGAGATCGCCGCGCGCACCACCCTGTCGGCATCGTTTCCCGCTTCGGGCCGCATCGTCGCTATGCTGGCCCATGCCGGCGACAAGGTGAAGGCGGGCGCCGTTCTGGCGCGGATCGACGCTGTTCAGCAGGACGAGGCGCTGCGGTCGGCCGAGGCGGCGCTGGTCACGGCAAAGGCGAATGCGACCAAGGCCGAGGATGACGCCAACCGGCAGGACGGTCTCTTGCAGCGCGGGGCCACGACCCGCAGCGCGAGGGATGCGTCGTTCGACGCCCTGCGTGCCGCGCAGGCGCAGGTCGCGCAGGCGCAGGCTGATGTGGACCGGGCGAAAAAGGCCGTGTCGGACACCGTGTTGACTGCCCCTTCGGATGCGACGGTGACGCAAAAGCTTGCCGATGTCGGGCAGGTTGTGGGCGCTGCGCAGCCGGTGCTGCAACTGGCCATCGGCAACCGCTATGACGCGGTGTTCGAGGTGCCGGAACAGCTCTTGACCAAGCTTCCCGAAGGTCCGGTGACGGTGAAGCTGTCGCCGGTGGACCGACCGTCCGACTTTGTCATGGGCACGCCGCGGCAGGTCTCGCCGCTGGTCGATCCGACGCAGGGGACGGTGAAGGTGAAGGTGGCGATGCCGGACCTGCCGCCGGGGCTGCGCTTCGGGGATGCGATCGTGGGCACGATCCACAGCGTGGGGCAGGATCGGATCGCGCTGCCCTGGCCCGCGATGACGGCGACCGCACGGGGACCGGCGGTCTGGGTCGTCGATCCGGCGACGCATCGGGTGTCGCTGCGGCAGGTGACGGTGCTGCGCTACGAGACGGGGCGGATCGTGCTGGCCAGCGGCGTGAAGGCCGGCGAAGAGGTCGTGGGGCTTGGCGCGAGCCTTCTTTTCCCCGGCCGGGTCGTCCGGCAGGCGGAGGGGAAGTGATGCGGCGGATCGTTCTCTGCCTTTCGCTGGCGCTGGCCGCGCCGGCCCTTGCCCAGACCGCGCCGCGTCCGGTGGTGTCGGAAATCGTCTCGGCCCGCGCGGGATTGCAGCCGAGCTACGTGGGCACCGTCGCCGCGCGGACCGAGACCGACCTTGGCTTTCCGCTCGCCGGAACCCTTGCCGAACGCCCGGTGGAAGAGGGCGACGTGGTCCGGCAGGGCGAACTTCTGGCGCAGCTGAACCCCGAAACCCTGCAAGCCGACCTGCGGTCCGCCGAGGCCGGGGTGACGGTGGCGAAGGCGCAGCTCAATTCCGCGCAGGACGCGGCGGATCGCGCCAACCAGCTTGTCGCCAAGGGCGTTGACAGCACCGCCACGGCGGAAAGCGCCACCAACACGCTGGTTGCCGCCAAGGCGCGGCTTGCGCAGGCACAGGCGGCGCTGACGCAGGCGCAGAACCTGCTGGGGTTTGCCACGCTGCATGCGCCGACGGCGGGCGTCGTCACTCATGTCTATGTCGAGCCGGGGGCCGCGGTGACCGCGGGGCAACCCGTGATCCGGCTTGCCGCGACGGGCGAGCGCGAGGTGCTGATCGACCTCACCGAACAGGATGCGGCGGGGCTGGAGCCGGGCGCGGTCTTCAAGGTGCGCCTCGAGGTGGACCCCGAGATTGCGAGCACGGCGAAGCTGCGCCTGATCGACCCGGTGGCAGATCCCGCCACGCGCACGCGCAGGCTGCATCTGACGCTGGCACCCGATGCCTCGTCCGACTTCCGGCTGGGGGCGCTTGCGCTGGTCGAGCCGGACGCCCGGACCAAGGCGCAGCTTGCCCTGCCCGAGACCGCCCTGATCGGCGGCAAGGGCGCGGTCTGGGTCGTGGACCGCACCACCAGCACGGTGCACCGCGTCGAGGTGAAGACCGGCACGCCATCGGCCGGCCGGGTCGTCGTGCTGGGGGGGCTGAAGCCGGGCGAGGAAGTCGTGACCAAGGGCGTGAATTCGATCAGGGACGGGCAGGCGGTCGGCCCGAGCGTGGCGCAATGAAGGGCTTCAACCTCTCGGACTGGTCGCTCAACCACCGCTCGTTCGTCTGGTTCCTGATGATCGTATGCCTTATCGCGGGCGTCATGGCCTATGTCACCATCGGCCGCGAGGAAGACCCAAACTTCGCGGTCAAGACGATGATCGTCTCGGCCTCGCTGCCCGGCGCCTCGGTCGAGGATACGGTGAACCAGGTCACCGACCGGATCGAGAAGAAGCTGCAGGACCTGCCCGAGCTGGACTTTACCCGCTCGATCACCCGGCCGGGCCAGTCGATCGTCTATGTGAACCTTCTGCCGACGACAAAGCCCGGGCAACTGCCGCGCATCTGGCAGAAGGTGCGCAACATGATGGCCGATATCCGCCCCGATTTCCCGCAGGAATTTCAGGGCTTCCAGTTCAACGACGATTTCGGCGACGTCTTCGGCAATATCTATGCCTTCACCGCGGACGGCTTCACCCCGCGCGAGCTGCGCGACCACGTGAGGGATGTGCAGCGCGCGGTCCAGGCGCTTCCCGATGCGGGCAAGGTGAAGCTTTTCGGCACGCAGGACGAGGTGATCTATCTCGAGTTCTCCACCCGCAAACTGGCGGCGCTCGGGCTGAACCAGCAGGCGGTGCTGGCGACGCTTCAGGCGCAGAACGCCATCCTGCCCTCAGGCGTGATCGACGCGGGGCAGGAACGGGTGCAGGTCCGGCTGGGCGGCAAGTTCTCGGGCGCGCAAAGCCTTGCGGATGTGAACCTGCACGTGGGCGACCGCTTCTTCCGGCTGTCGGACGTCGCCACGATCCGGCGCGGCTATGTCGATCCGCCCTCGGCGCTTTTCCGCTATGACGGCAAGCCTGCCATCGGGCTGGAAGTCGGCATGAAGCCCGGCGCCAACATCATCGACTTCGGCAAGGCGCTGAGCGCGGTGATCGACAAGGCGAAGGCCGATCTGCCGATCGGGATCGACGTTCACCAGGTCGCCGATCAGCCGCAGGTCGTGAAAGAGGCCGTGGGCGGCTTCGTCAAGGCGCTGGCCGAGGCGGTCCTGATCGTCATGGCGGTCAGCTTCGTCAGCGTCGGCCTGCGCGCGGGCCTTGTGGTGGCGGTGACGATCCCGCTGGTGCTGGCGATCACCTTCGTTGCGATGAAATACCTTGGCTTCTCGCTTCAGCGGGTGTCGCTGGGGGCGCTCATCATCGCGCTTGGCCTGCTGGTCGATGACGCGATGATCACGATCGAGACGATGATCAGCCGGCTGGAGGCCGGGGAGAAGCTGAGCCGCGCGGCCTCCTATGCCTGGACCTCGATCGCCTTTCCGATGCTGTCGGGCACCCTGGTGACGCTGACGGGCTTCATTCCCATCGGGCTGAACGATTCCGCGGCGGGAGAGTTCACCTTTTCGCTTTTCGTCGTCATCGCCGTGTCGCTGATCGTCAGCTGGATCGCGGCCGTGCTCTTCGCGCCGCTTCTGGGCGTGACGATGCTGCCCAAGGCGCTGCCGCATCACGACCCGACGCCGGGGCGGGTGCGCCGGGCCTTTCATGCGGTGCTCAAGCTCGCCATGCGCTTTCGCTGGGCGACCATCGGCCTGACGCTGGCGGTGTTCCTGCTGTCGGTCTTCGGGATGCGGTTCGTGGAACAGCAGTTCTTTCCGTCGTCGGACCGGACCGAACTGATCGTGGACGTGACGCTGCCGGGCAATGCCTCGATCCAGGACACGGACGCGGTGATGAAACGGCTGGAGGCGATCATCGCGCCGGACAAGGACAAGCTGTTCTGGTCCACCTACGTGGGTCAGAGCGCGCCGCGGTTCATCCTGTCCTATGACGTCCTGACGCCGGGCGCCAACATGGGGCAGATCGTGATCCAGACTCCCTCGGTCGAGGCCCGCGACCGGCTGCGCCGGAAGATCGAGGACGTGGCCGCCCGCCAGTTTCCCGGCGTGGACATCTTCGCCAAGCTGCTGGAAATCGGCCCGCCCGTCGGCCGGCCGGTGCAATATCGCCTGAGCGGCCCGGACATGGCCGTGCTGCGCGACAAGGCGCGCGATCTGGCCGCCGTGGTGGCCACCGATCCGCGCATGACGTCCATCGTCATGGACTGGAACGAGCCCGCGCGCGTGGTGCGCATCGACGTGTTGCAGGACAAGGCGCGCCAGCTTGGCATCACCTCGAAGGACATCGCCTCGGCGCTGAACACGATCTACGACGGCCAGACGATCACGCAGCTTCGGGATTCGACCTATCTCGTCAACATCGTGGCACGCGGCAACAAGGCCGACCGCAGTTCCCTCGAAGCGCTGAACAGCCTGCAATTGTCGGGTGCCGGGGGCAGGGTGATCCCGCTCAGCTCGCTTGCCGTCTTCCGGTATCAGACCGAGCCTCCGGTCATCATCCAGCGCAACGAGGTGCCGACGATCACCGTCAAGGCGGCGATCCTCGGCAAGGACCAGCCTGCGACGCTGGTCAAGGCGCTGGCGCCGAAAATCGACGCATTCGCCGCGAAGCTGCCGCTGGGCTATTCCATCGCTCTTGGTGGCACGGTCGAGAACAGCGCGCAGAGCCAGGCGCCGATTGCCGCCGTGGTGCCGCTGATGCTGCTCGTCATGGTGACGCTGGTGATGATGCAGATGCAGGGCTTCCGGCTGAGCTTCGTCGTCTTCTGCGCGGCGCCGCTCGGGCTTATCGGGGTGGTGGCGGCGCTGTTGCCTTCGGGCGCGCCTCTGGGGTTCGTGGCGATCCTCGGGGTGCTTGCGCTGATCGGCATCCTGATCCGCAACTCCATCATCCTCGTGCATGAGATCGAGGTGCTGCGGGGCGAGGGCGTGCCCGCCTGGGATGCGGTCTTCCGCGCCTCGGACAGCCGCGCGCGGCCGATCCTGCTGACGGCCGCGGCGGCGAGCCTTGCCCTGATCCCGATCTCGCGCGAGATCTTCTGGGGGCCGATGGCCTATGCGATGATGGGGGGCATCATCGCGGGCACGATCATCACGCTGGTCTTCGTGCCGGCGCTTTACGTCGCGGTCTTCGGCGTGAGCGAGAAGGACGCGAGCCGCTCGTAGGACGGCAGCGCAGCCTCGGCAATCGCGGCAAGGCGGCCGGTCAGCACCGGCATCGGCCCTTCGGGCTCGGCAAAGCCGGTGGAGCGATGCACCGCACCATACCAATGCGGCGCCCAGACCCCGTCATGGGGCTTCGGCCCGGCCGGCCAGTGCAGCATCGCGGGCGTGTAGGGGATGCCGAGCGCCGCGCAGAGCGCCTGCATCATCGGCCCCGGCGCGCGGCGGATATCGGCGGAATCGATCACGACCGGGGCCTGTCCCAGCCGGTCCGCGACCTGATCGAAGAGTTCAGCCTGTTGCACAAATCCGATATCCTTGAGGTCCGGATCGTCGTATTTGGCGCTGAAGCTTGCCATGACGCGACTTGGATGGCGGATGAGGAAGACATTCGTCACCTCGTCCATCCAGTCGCGGGGCACGCCCGCGATCATGTGCTGGCACATGTGTTTCTGATAGAAGACGGGCTGTCCGCCGGGGGACGGCGCAAGGCAGGCGGCGGCCACCTGCACGGGGTCCGTGATCCCGGCCGCCATCACCTCGGCCGCCATCGGATGGGCAAGGCCGGTCGCGGCGAGATAGGCGGCGTAGAACGGCTCGTCCCAGACCGCGCAATCGCCGCGCGCGGCGAAGGCATACATCATCGCGGTCGAGATGTTGCGCGGCCCCGACCACATGGCGATGCGCGTCACGGGCCCGGTCATGCGCCGACCTTCGCCTTGTAAAGTTCCCGCAGCCG
>JAGWVA010000129.1 GCA_028875855.1 Paracoccaceae bacterium | reverse complement strand
TCCGTCCGAGCTGCTGATGCGCAAGGAGTTTACGGACCTTCTGAAGGCCCTGAACGACCGTTTCGATCTGATCATCGTGGATGCGCCGCCGACGCTGGCGGTGACGGACCCGGTCGTCATCAGCAAGAGTGTCGCGGCGGTCATCGTGGTGGTGCGTCACCTCGAAACCCTGCCGGGCGCCGTGGCGGCGGTGCAGAAGGCATTCCAGTCGGCAAATGTGCGGATTTCAGGCGCCGTTCTGAACGGCTTCAAGGCGGAGCAGTCCGGCTATTACGGCACGTCGAACTACAGCTATGCCTACAACTACCGCTATGCCTACAAGTCCGACAAGAAGGACGGCTAGAGGCTGAAGTCCCCGGGACGCCTGTGGTCTAAAGCATGGCGCGCAGTTGCCGGATCATGCGCGTCACGAAGCCGGCGGGCCGTGTATCGGTAAGCGTGACGGCCGGAACGGTGGCGAGCACCTGCCCCCCAAGGCTGTAGGAGATCGTGCCGACCTGCGTCCCCTTCGGCAGGGCGCCGATCGGTGCGGGGCCAAGCAGCAGGGCCGATGTCACCGACTTGACCGACTCCGTCGGGACCGTCAGCACAAGGTCCTTGGCCGGGCCGACGTCGATCTTGTCCGGCGTGACGTTCTGATCGGCCAGAACGCCCATCGGCTTGCCGGCGGTCGCAATCGTCGCGTCCTGGAAGAAATGGTAGCCGTAGTCGAGCAGGGCCTCGATCGAGGCGGTTCCCGCACTCCAGTTCGGGCCTCCCAGTTCGACCGCGATCAGCCGCGTGCCCGAGCGCAGGGCGGTCGCGTCGATGCAATGGCCGGCGGCATCGGTCAGCCCTGTCTTCAGGCCATCGACCGAAGGGTCGCGGAACAGCACGGGGTTCCAGCTGCGCTGGCGGATGCCGTTGAACGTGTAGTGCTTCTGGGCCGAGATCTGCAGGAACTGCGGGAAGTCGCGCACGATGGCGCGCGAAAGCTTGGCGACGTCAAGCGCCGTGGTGTGCAGGTCCGGGTCAGGCAGGCCCGAGACATTGGTATAATGAGTGCCGGACAGGCCGAGCTTTGCCGCCTCGGCGTTCATGCTCTGGACAAAGGCGTCCTGCGTGCCGCCGACGGCCTCGGCCAGCGCGACGGCGGAGTCGTTGCCGGAGTCGATGATCAGCCCGTGCAGAAGCTGATCGACCGTCACCGTCATGTTCGGCGAGATGAACATCCGCGACCCACCGGCCTTCCAGGCGGCGGTGCTGACCGGAACGGTCTGATCGGGTTTCAGGAGGCCCCGCGCGATGGCCTGATAGGTCAGGTAAGCGGTCATCAGCTTTGTCAGGCTGGCCGGCGCGCGGGGGATCTGCGCGTCGCGTGCAGCGATGACGGTGCCGGTCTGCGCGTCCATAAGCACATAGGCGGCCACATCCGGCAGCGGCGGCGGCGGCGGCGCTCCGGGGATCGTGACGGGCGCATCCTGCGCGGGCTGCGGTGCGGCGGTCGTGGTGGCCACGGGCTGCGTGGTCTGGGGCGCGACGGGCGCGGCAGCGGGCGCGGCGACGGGAACCGGGGCGGGCAGCCGGGCCTTGGCCGGTGCGACAACGGGCGCGGCAGCCGGTGCGGACGGCGGCGCGGCAAAGGGGTCGCCAGAGGACGTGATGCTGGCGGTCGCGGCGTGGGAGACCCCGCTGGCCCCCGAGAGGATCATCCCGCCGAGGGCGAGCGTGGCGGGCAGGCGGCGTATCACGTAGGGCATCGACAGGTCCGGGTCCTTGGCGCTTTGGCGACGCGCCGTCGCCGGCCGACGGGCCGGTCGCAATGGGCATCTGCAATGGCCCAGCGATAAGGGGCGCGGGAAGGGGCCGTCAATCGACGCGCGCGCTTGGCCGTGCCGATCCCGATCACAATTGCTTTGACGAAAGGCCCATGCGCGCAGGGCACGACGGACGGCCCCCGTTCGCGGCGGCGTGATTGTCC
The DNA here is from genome assembly GCA_028875855.1 of Paracoccaceae bacterium. Taxonomy (GTDB): domain Bacteria; phylum Pseudomonadota; class Alphaproteobacteria; order Rhodobacterales; family Rhodobacteraceae; genus Solirhodobacter. The sequence goes on along the minus strand of JAGWVA010000129.1, from coordinate 599 downwards.
AATCCTGTCGAACTCTGTAAGCGACAAGTCAGGGCTACTGACCTACAGGCATCAGACCCACTTCCTTCACACGAGACGCGAACAGCGTTGGACCCGTGAAAAGGAGATTATCATGAAAAAAGTTGCTCTCGCTTCCGCTATCCTGGCTCTGATGGCGGGTGCCGCCTCGGCCGAACGTCCCTTCCCGCGTGTTGAGGGACATGGCTACGGCAAGCAGGTTCAGGTGCCGGCTGGCTCGATCTACACGAACCGCGACCTGAGCCGCCTGTCGATCGAAAAGACGACCCCGGTGACCGTGGCGCTTTTCGTCAACAAGACCGAAGGCACCTACCAGCCGCACCGCGGCGGCCTCTGATCCTTCGGGATCACTGGAACTGGGGGCGTCCGCGTCGAGCGGGCGCCCCCGGTCGTTCCTGCCGTGCGGCTTTTCAAGTGCCGGCGGCGCATGGCCGATATGCATCGAAAAGTCGCGATCGGCTCTTCCTTTATGTCCTGCGGGCCCCATGTGCTATCGCCTAACAAGAGGCGGAATGAGCAGCCCACATGGATATTTCAGTGCTTCAGACGTATCTGCACGTCGTCGAAGAAGGCAGTTTTGC
>JAGWVA010000025.1 GCA_028875855.1 Paracoccaceae bacterium | reverse complement strand
TCACATCGGGCTTGGGCGCGTCCTCGGGCTTCACCGCAAGCCCGGCCTTCACCGCCGCAAGCACGCCCTCGGCGATCTCGCCCCGCCGCGCCTCGCGCAGAAGCAGGCGCGAGCGGCCCAGTTCCTCCAGCGTCGTCGGCCGGGTCGAGGCCAGTTCCAGCAGCGCGTCATCCTTGTAAACGCGCGAGCGCGGGATGTTGCGCGACTGGGCGTATTCCTCACGGAAGCGCGCGAGTTCGCGCACGATGGCCAGGAACTTGCCGGAATTCGTCCGCGTCTTCACCCGCTGCCAGGCCTCGGCCGGGTCGATCGTATAGGTCGCGGGATCGGTCAGAACACCCAGTTCCTCGGCCACCCATTTCTGCCGGCCCGAAGCCGCGATCTGGTCCGAGAGCGCTTCGTAGATCACCCGCAGATGGGTCACATCGGCCAGCGCGTAGCTCAGTTGCGCCTCCGACAGCGGGCGATGCGACCAGTCGGTAAAGCGCGAGGTCTTGTCGAGCGACTCCTTGGCGATCTTGCGCACCAGCGTCTCGTAGCCGACCTGCTCGCCGAAGCCGCAGACCATCGCGGCCACCTGCGTGTCGAACAGCGGCTCGGGGAAGACCTTGCCCTCGACGAAGAAGATCTCGAGATCCTGCCGCGCGGCGTGGAAGACCTTCATCGTCGATGTGTCGCGGAAAAGATCGTAAAGCGGCTCGAGCGACAGCCCCTCGGCCAGCGGATCGACCAGAACCGCGTCGCCGCCTTTGGCGGGCGGGATCGCGAGCTGCACGAGGCAGAGCTTGGACCAATAGGTCCGCTCACGCAGGAACTCGGTATCGACGGTGACATAGGGGGCGGCTTTGGCGGCCTCGCAAAAGCGGGCCAGCTCTTCGGTTGTTGTGATCAGTTTCATCCGTCTTCCGGCTCACGCATGGGCACGGGGTCATCCCGCAGGACCGCTATAGGGGCCGGATCACGGAAAGGAAAGCATTTCGGACGCGATGGTGGCGCAAGAGCGGGTCAGGGCAGCAAAACCGGGCTGCGATCCCCCGCGGCAAAGCGGCGCAGAACGGCCGGGTAGAGCCTGTGTTCCTGTTCCAGCACGCGCGCGGCCAGCGTCTCGGCGGTGTCGCCCGGCAGCACGGGAACGCGCGCCTGCCCGAGGATCGGCCCTGCATCGAGGTCGGCCGTCACCTCATGCACGGTGCAGCCCGCCTCCTTGTCGCCCGCGTCAAGCGCACGCTGATGGGTGTGCAGGCCCGGGTATTTCGGCAAAAGCGACGGGTGGATGTTGAGCATCCGTCCCTTGAAGCGCGCGATGAAGGCGGGCGTCAGGATGCGCATGAACCCCGCAAGGCAGACGATGTCGGGGGCCGCCGCCTCGATATGTTCGACCAGCGCCGCCTCGAAGGCCGCGCGGTCGCCGTGAAAGGCGCGGTGATCGACGGCAGCCGTTGGGATGCCCATCGCGGAAGCCTTGGCAAGCCCGCCCGCGGTCGGGTCGTTCGACGCAACCAGCACCGCCCGCGCCGGATGATCGCCCGTCATGGAGCGCGCCAGCGCCACCATGTTCGACCCCGACCCCGAGATCAGGATCGCGACGCGTCTGGTCACAGAAGCCGGCCCGTGTAGCGCACGCCCTGCCCCGCGATCACCGTGCCAAGGCGGCGGACGGTCTCGCCTTCGGCGGTCAGCAGCGCGGTCAGCGCCTCGGCCCGGTCGGCCGCGACGACAAGCACCATGCCGATTCCCGCGTTGAAGGTCTTGAGCAGCTCCGGCTCGGCGATGCCGGCGGTTTCGGCCAGCCAGCGGAAGACGGGCGGCAGCTCCCAGGCGTTCAGGTCGATTTCGGCGCCAAGGCCCTCGGGGAAGACGCGCGGCAGGTTCTCGGTCAGGCCGCCGCCGGTGATGTGGGCCAGCCCATGCACGCCGCCCGCCCGCATCGCCGCAAGCGCGGGCTTCACGTAAAGCCGCGTCGGCTCCAGCAGCACCTCGCCCAGAGTGCCCGTGCCGAAGGGGGCGCGGTCCGACCAGGTCAGCCCCGCGACCTCCACGACCTTGCGCACCAGCGAGTAGCCGTTGGAATGCACGCCCGACGAGGTCAGGCCCAAGAGCACGTCGCCCTCGGTCACGTCCTTGGGCAGATCGCCGCCCCGCTCCATCGCGCCGACGGCGAAACCCGCAAGGTCGAAATCGCCGTCGTGATACATCCCCGGCATCTCGGCCGTCTCGCCGCCCACCAGCGCGCAGCCGGAGGCCGCGCAGCCATCCGCGATGCCCTCGATGATCGCGGCGGCCTGATCCACGTCCAGCTTGCCGGTCGCGAAATAGTCGAGAAACAGCAGCGGTTCGGCGCCCTGACAGACGAGGTCGTTGACGCACATGGCCACAAGGTCGATGCCGATGGTGGCGACATGGCCGGTGTCGATGGCGATGCGCAGCTTGGTGCCCACGCCGTCGGTCGCCGCGACAAGGATCGGGTCCGAATAGCCCGCGGCCTTCAGATCGAAGAGCGCACCGAAACCGCCAAGCGCCGCCATCCCGCCCGCCCGGGCGGTGCGTTTCGCGGCCGGCTTGATCCGCTCCACCAGCGCGTTGCCCGCGTCGATATCCACGCCCGCCTGCGCATAGGTCAGCCCGTTCTTCGCCGTCATCGTCCGCCCCTTCGTGATCCTGCGCCGCTCTAGCCGATCCGGCCCGCGCGCGCAACGCAGGCGTTGGGGACCGCGCGACGCGCCCCGCCTCTTGCCTTCGCGCGCCGCCTGTCGCCTCATGCACGCCACGACCGCATGGGAGACACCGATGACCGACACCCCCGACTGCATCGCCCACTGGACCGAGATCGAAGCGCCCGAGCCCTGGCACTACAGCGGCGATGACGAGGCGATGGGGCTTGATGCCGCCTTCAGCCCCCGCTTCGGCATGACCCGCATCGGGGTGCATCACCAGCGGCTGAAGCCCGGCCACCGGACCTCCTACCCCCATGCCGAAAGCACCGAGGAGGAATTCGTCTACGTCCTCGAGGGAACCCCCGATGTCTGGATCGACGGCCGGCTGCACCGGTTGCGGCCGGGCGACGGGGTGGGCTTTCCAGCTGGCACCGGGCTCTGCCACAGCTTTCTGAACAACACCGACGCCGAGGTGCGGCTGCTGGTGGTGGGCGAACGGCCGCGGGCCGACAACCGCGTCTTTTATCCGCGCAATCCCGAACAGCGCCCGCGCCGCAGCGACTGGTGGGAAGAGCCCCCCGCCCGCCCGATGGGCGATCATGACGGCCTGCCCGACCGCGTGCGGGACTGGCGCGCGGGCGGCCCCCGCCCCTGACGCGCGCCCTGCGCAGACCGCCACCCTTGACCCCTTACCCGCCGGGGGCTAGGGAATGCGAGCCGGGCCTGTAGCTCAATGGTCAGAGCAGGGCGCTCATAACGCCTTGGTTGGGGGTTCGAGTCCCTCCGGGCCTACCAACCCCCGCGCGCCTTTCGGGCGCCATTCCTACCGCAAATGGCCGCCCACGTTTTCACCCCCGCAATTCCGCGCCGTTAATCCGCCACAACCTTCGCCAAAGGTTCCGGGCAGCGTGTGCCCTTGGCCCCAATGCTGCCCCTGGTTGCGCCACGTCAATGACATTGGGACGCAGCCGCAAATTGGCGCGGGAAATTCGCCTATTTCCAGTTGCGGCATTTAAAATTGCAAATTGCCAATTGAAATTCAGATCCAATCTGCTTATTCAAACAGAATAATCGAACGGAGAGTCGAATGACCGACATCAATCTCAATGCCATGCCTCTTGCCGAGTTGAAGCAGTTGCAACGTGACGTTACGAAAGCGATCGAAACTTTCGAAGCCCGCAAGATCGCAGAAGCCCGCGCCGAACTTGAAGCGCGTGCCAAGGAATTGGGTTTCTCGTTGAACGAGATCGCGGAAGCCTCCGCCAGCCGGAGCCGTGGCCCCGTCATGGCCAAGTATCGCAATCCCGCGAATGCCTCTGAAACCTGGTCCGGTCGGGGCCGCAAACCGAAATGGGTTGTGGCAGCGCTGGAAGCGGGCAAATCGATGGTCGATCTCGAGATCTGAGTATGCCGCCGGTCCCCTCAAAGTGACCGGCACGCTGTGAAAAGCCTTATTTTAAAAACGCAGAAAGCTCATCCGTCAGGGTGGGCTTTTTGGTTTCAAGGGTTTGCGCCCTTGGGGATCGGAATCGACCTCAAGTCTCATTTCCGAAACTCCCCGCGATGGCGTGCAATCGGCGCGGTGTTCGGCTTCGGCTGTCGCCTTCGTTCACAGAAGTCCCGTCGAGCGAATATCCTTTCCCGCGAATTCTATCAGCGCGCGCAGCTTTTGCGAAAGTGATCGTCCTTCGAGGTAAACCGCGCTCAAAGGATAACGCGGCCTTTCAACCTCGGGCAAAAGCGCGATCAGCCGGCCACTTTCGATATCGCCGCGCAGTGAAAATCTGGGGCACAGGGCGATTCCCTCTCCGGCGACGGCAAGATCGCGGGCGACCTGACTGCTGTTGACCATGAAACGCCCGCGCACGGCGACGGTTTCTTCTCCGGCAGCGGTCCGAAACGTCCAGCGGCTCGGATTTCGGCGGTTGGTGTCGATGATACAAACGTGCCGCGTCAGATCGGAGGGCACGAGCGGCGCGCCGTTTCGCGCCAGATAATCGGGCGCGGCCACAAGCTGGCTGTCGATCATGGCAAGGCGCCGGGCCTTCAGCGTCGAAACCGAAGCCTCACCGATCCGGAAGGCAAGATCGATGCCCGCGCTTGCCAGATCGACATGGCTGTCGTCCAGACGCAGATCGATGACCAGCGCGGGATGCAGCGCAGCAAAGCGGCGCAGCATGTCCTGCACATAGACCTCGCCAAAGGTCACGGGCGCGGAAATCCGCAGGAGACCGGAAAAGCCCCGGCTGTCCTCGGTCACGGTGGCCAGAAGCCGGTCAAGGTCTTCCAGCAGCGCGGGCGCGCGTTCCAGCAGCACCTCGCCCGCCGGCGTCAGGCCCACACGGCGCGTGGTGCGCTGCAAAAGCCGCACGCCAAGCCGGTCCTCGAGGTCCGCCACATATTTCGACGTCAGCCGGTTCGACATGCCCAGCCGATCCGCCGCCGCGGTGAACGATCCGCTTTGCGCGGTGGCCACGAAAGACCTCAGCCCGTCGATCAGATCCATCTTTTCGGAACGTTTTGTGGAAAGAATGCCGCGATCTTCGCCATTTCATTGGCACTCGGCAAGCCCCATCTTCGTCTGGCGAAACAGGCCGGGGCCCACCCCGGGGAAAGGACCGCCATGAGCGTCGCGCAGAAGCTGCAATCGCTGAAGGACAGCCTGAAGACCTCGGACCGGATGCCGGTCGTCTTTCTCGGTCACGGCAGCCCGATGAACGCGCTGGAGGAAACGCCCTATTCCCGAAGCTGGGCGGCGTTGGGCCGCGCCCTGCCCCGGCCGCAGGCGATCCTTGTCGTCTCGGCCCACTGGATGACCCGGGGCACGACGCTGGTGGATGTCTCGAAGCTGCCCAAGACGATTCACGACTTCTACGGCTTTCCCGAGCCGCTCTACCGGATGCAATACGCAGCCCCCGGCGCGCCGGAAATTGCCGACGAGGTGATCGCCCTTCTGCAAAGCCACCACGCCGAGGGCGACGACACCTGGGGGCTGGACCACGGCGCCTGGTCGGTGCTGACCTGGCTTTACCCGGAGGCCGACGTGCCGGTGTTCCAGCTTTCCATCGACATGTCGAAGGATCTGGACTGGCATCTGGAGATCGGGCGGACGCTGGCCGCGCTGCGCCATCGCGGGGTGCTGATCCTGGGGTCAGGGAACGTGGTGCACAACCTGCGCACGATGCGCATGGGCGGCAGGCCGCTCGATTGGGCGACCGAGTTCGACGCGCTCTTTGCAGACCGGCTCGCGGCGCGCGACATGGGCGCGCTTGCCGACCGGAAGGGGTTGGGCAGCCTGCTGACGATGGCGCATCCCTCGATCGACCATTATCTGCCCGCGCTGACCATCGCAGGGGCGGCGGATGAAAAGGACGACCTCGTGTTCATGAACGACAGCATCGACCTTGGGTCGGTGTCGATGCGCAGCTACGTCTTCCACGGCTGACGCGCCGGGCGCTTGCGCGGGGCGGCCGAAGGGCCTACCCCTGCGCCATGCGTATCCTTGAGAAGATCATCAGCGATCGCGGCTCGACCTACGCGGTCGCGGGCGCCCCCTGCCGGTCCGAGACCGAGGCGAAGGCGCTGCTGGCCGAATTGAAGCGCAAGAAGGCCTTCGCCAAGGCGACCCACAACACCTGGGCGTTGATCTGTGAGGACGGCGCGATCAAGAACGACGATGGCGAGGCCGGCGCGGGCATGGTGATCCTGCGGATGCTCGAGCGCGAGAATATCCGCGACCATCTTGTCATCGTCACGCGCTGGTTCGGCGGCAAGCATCTGGGCGGCGACCGGTTCCGCCATGTGCAGGAGGCCGTCCGCCTCTATCTGTCCGAGGTCCGTCCATGAGCACCGCCACGCCCGCGACCCGCGCGTTGGAGGCCGCCAAGGCCCCCTTCCGCGTCATCGAATACGACTACCAGCCGGGGCAGGACCGGATCGGGATGCAGGCCGCCGCGGCGATTGGCGTGGACCCACGCCGCGTGCTGAAGACCCTGATGGTCGAGGTCGATGGCAAGCCCGCCTGCGCGGTGATCCCGTCGGACCGGACGCTGTCGATGAAACGGGTCGCGGCGGCGTTCGGGGGCAAGGCGGCGCAGATGATGCCGCCTGACAAGGCCGAACGCCTGACCGGGTTTCACACCGGCGGCATCAGCCCCTTCGGCCAGAAGCGGCGCTGCCCCGTCGCCTTCGAGGACAGCGCGCTGGCCGCCGATGAGATCGTCCTCAATGGCGGCAAACGGGGCATGATGGTTGCCCTTGCGCCCGCGGACGCGCTACGCGCCTCGGGCGGTGTGGCAAAGGCGCTCTCAGCGGATTAGGCCTGCCGAAAGGCGCCGCGAAAGCCCACGACCTCGCGCGCAAGGGCGTGCCCGGCCGCAAGCGCCGCTGCCGTGCCCTCCCCCCGCAAGAGCGCGGCAAGGAAGGCGCCGTTGAAGCTGTCGCCCGCCGCCGTCGTGTCCACCACCTTGTCCGCCGGGGGGAAGTCGCCCCCCGCGACCGCCCCGTCCAGCGCGACGGGTCCGCGCGCCCCGCGCTTCAGCGCCCCGGCCCGCAGGCCATAGCACCGCAGTCGGGCCAGCGTCGCGCCCTCGTCGGTGTCACCGAACAGCGCCTGTTCGTCATCGACCGAGGGCAGGCCGATGTCGGTCAGCCGCCAGAACCGCTCGACCCAGCCCCGCGCCAACTCGACCGAAGACCAGAGACGGGGGCGGTAGTTCGAATCGAAAACCACACGTGTCCCGGTCGCGCGCAGCTCGGCCAGACGCGCGGCCAAGGCCGCGCGCGCGGGCTCGGGCAGGATCGCGATCGAGATGGCCGAAAGCGCGATGACATCGAAGCCCGCGAGCATCGCAAGGCCTTCGGGACCCGAGAACATCGCCCGCGCGGCGGAGGCCTCGCGCCAGTAGTGGAAACTGCGTTCGCCCGCGGCATCGGTGGTGATCGCGTAAAGCCCCGGCATCCGCACGGGGTCGCGCAGGATATGCCCCGTCCCGATCCCCTCGCCCGCCATGAAGGCCAGCGCCGCATCCGAGAACGGATCGTACCCCATCGCAGTGACATAGGCGACCTCGGCCGCGTCGCCGATCGCCCGCTTGAGATAGACGGCCATGTTGAGCGTGTCGCCCGCAAAGGCCACGCGCGGTGCGCCAAGGTTCGGGGCGGCGAAGCTCAGTTCGATCATCGCCTCGCCCACGCAGGCGATGCGCAGCGGGCGGGTGGGCGTGCTCATGCGCGAAGCTCTGCGAGGCGGGATCGGACGGGGCCGGGATCGCCCGCATACCCTATGCGCGCCAGAAGGGCGGCCACCGGGTCCGAGGCCCCGGCATCCTGCGCGAGGGCTGCGGCCTGCGGATCGTTCAGCGCCCGGCCAGCCGCCGTTTCGCGCAGAACGAAGGCAACCCAGGCCGCCACGCCGAAGGCCGCGAAGGGCGACGCCTGCCCCCGGACCGCGCGATCCGCGATCACCGGCAGGATGCGCACCCCAAGCTTGATCGACCCGTCCATGGCGATCTGCGCCAAGGCATGGGCGAGCGCGGGATTGGCAAAGCGCGCCATCAGCGCCTCGGCATAGTCCCCCGCATCGGCGCGCACGCCATCGGGCAGCGTCTCGGCCGCCTCACGCATCAGACCCCGTGCGGCCGCAGCCACCACCGGATCGGCGATGGCCGCGTGCACATGGGCATGACCGCGCAACTGGCCAAGATAGGCGATCAGCGAATGCGGCCCGTTCAGCATCCGAAGCTTGCGCATCTCGTAGGGCGCGACATCCTCCACGATCCGCGCGCCGGCCGTCTCCCATGCCGGGCGAGGTCCGGCAAATCGGTCCTCGATCACCCAGTCGGTAAAGGTCTCGGTCGCGACCGGCGCCGCATCGGCGCGGCCCGTGGCGGCCAGCACGTCAGCCTTCAGCGCCTCGGTCGTGGCGGGCGTGATGCGGTCCACCATGCTGTCGGGAAAGCTTGCCCCGCACAGCGTGAGCCCCGCGCCTTGCGCAAACCGACGCACCGCCGCGCCGAGCTTTCGCCCGTTCCCCGGCAGGTTGTCGCAGCTCATCACCGTCACCGGGTCGGATCGCCGCGCAAGGCCGCGGGCCAGAAAGCCCACCAGCGTCTGCGGCGCCTCCGACGCCAGATCGGCCAGCACCAGCGGATCGGTCAGGTCGAGCGCACCGCCCGCGTCAAGGTGGTATCCCTTCTCGGTCACCGTGACGGTCACCACCGACACCGCCGGATCGGCCAGCGCCGCCAGCACGGCCTCGGGCGCGTCGGGGGCGACCAGCACGCGGTCGATCGCCTCGATCCAGTCATATCGCGCGCCCTCGGCCCCCCGGGTGACAAGCGTGTAGCCGTTCCCCTGCCCTGCCATCGCATCGCGCAAGGCGCGGCTGCGCAGCGAGACGGCAGTGATCTTCCATCCCCCCGCCTGCGCCGTGTACCACGCCTGATGCGCGCGGTGGAAATTGCCAAGACCGATGTGCAGGATGCGTCCCATCTCAGGCCCCCAGCCGGTAGGTTTCCAGCGCCAGATCGTGCGACAGACGCCGCGCGAGGTGCAGCGCGTCGGCCTTGCCGAAAAGGCCCCGGCCGACCTGATCGGCCAGATGCAGGCTGACCGCGCGGCGCCACAGGTCATGGCGCGCGGGGATCGACAGGAAGGCGCGGGTGTCGTCGTTGAAGCCGGTGAGGTTCTCGTATCCCGCCGTCTCGACCACCCCGTCGAAATAGCGCCGGATGCCGTTCACGCTGTCATGGAACCACCACGGCGGGCCCAGCCGCAGCGCGGGCCAGTGCCCCGCCATCGGGGCGAGCTCCCGCGCATAGGCGCTTTCGTCCAGCGTGAAGGCGATCACCGTCAGGTCGGCGCGATTGCCGACCCGGTTCAGAAGCGCGTCGAGCCCGCCCACCCAATCGGTGCGATGGGGAATATCCGCCCCCATGTCCCGCCCGTGGCTGGCCAGAAGCGCCCGGTTCGTGGATCGGCTCGACCCGGCGTGAAGCTGCATCACCAGCCCGTCATCCAGCGACATCTGCGCCATCTCGATCAGCAGATGGCCGTAGAGGCGGACCGCGTCGCCCTTGGCGATCCGGCCCTTGAGCGCGGCAGAGAACAGGCTTTCGGCCTCGGACCGGTCCAGCCATTCGGTGTGCAGGTCGGGCACGTCGTGATCGGTGGCCGTCGCCCCCATCGCCTTGAACGCCGCGCGGCGGGCGCGCAGGGCATCGAGATAGCCCGCAAGCGACCCGCAATCGCAGCCCGTCATCGCGCCGAGTTTCTCGACATTGGCGGCAAAGCCGGGCGCCTGCGGGTTCAGCACCGCATCGGGGCGGAAGGTCGGGATCACCCGACCTGCCCAGCCGCTCTCGAGGATCGTTGCATGATGCTCCAGTCCGTCCAGCGCGCCGTCGGTCGTGGCCAGCCACGCGATCCCGAAACGGTCGAAGAGCGCGCGCGGCCGGAAGCCCGGCGTCTTCAGCGCAGCGTCGATCCGGTCATAGACGGCATCGGCATTTTCGGCCGTCAGGCGGTCCGACAGGCCGAAGAGATCATGCAGCACATGGGACCACCACAGATGGCTCGGCGTGCCAAGGAACAGGTGATAATGCCGCGCGAACAGCCGGAAGATCGCCCGCCCGTCGCGCGCCTCGGGCGGAACGCCGATGCCAAGGTCGGTAAGGCTCACGCCGCGGCTGTAAAGCATCCGGAACACGTAATGATCCGGCACGATCAAAAGGCTCGCCGGGTCCGGGAAGGCCGCGTCGTCGGCAAACCAGCCCGGGTCGCAATGGCCGTGGGGCGAGACGATGGGCAGATCTCGCACGGTGTCGTAGATCGCCTGCGCCGCAGGCGTCAGGGCGAGTTGGGCGTCAGGGCCTTGGGTCACGGGATGCCTCAGTCGAAATAGTCGGAATGACGCGCGACGAGCGTGGACAGCACGCCGAGGATGGAACGCAGATGCACCTGCGCAGCCGCCACCGCGGCATTCACATCATGGCCGCGGATCGCCGCGACGATGGCGCGGTGTTCGGTCAGCAGGTCGCCCAAATGGGCGCGGTCGCGCAGGGACAGCACCCGCAGACGGTCGAGCTGCATCTTTTCATGTTCCAGCACATGAGCCGCCCGCGGATAGCCCGTGGCCCGCGCCAGCGCGAGGTGAAAGGCGTCGTCCGCCGCCTGGAAGGCCAAATCGTCGCCGGCCTCGATCGCGCGGGCCTGCGCGTCAAGCGTGGCGGTGATCTCCTCTGAGGCCGCGGGGCTCAGCCCGCCCGCCGCAAGGGCTGCGACATTGGCCACCTCCAGCGCCTCGCGCAGGAAACGGGCCTCGCGGATCTTGTCCTCGTTCAGGCGGGTGACGAAGTTGCCCCGGCTGGGAAGGGTCGTCACAAGGCCCGCGTCGCGCAGCTGCGCCATCGCTTCGCGCACCGGGGTGCGGCTCGCGCCGAAGCGGATGCCGACTTCCGTTTCCGACAGGATGCAGCCCGGCGGCAGGTCCATGCGCAGGATCGCGACCTTGAGCGCCTGAAAGATCTGCGATCCGGCGGGCCGGGTCAGGTCCACCTTCGGCACTTTCAGCCGGCTCACATCCGGTGCGCCCGCGACCTGCGCGGCGTCTTCGGCAAGGTCCGGGGCGTCCTCTCTCGACATGGCGTCCCTCTCTGGGCATCCTCGTTGATCGCATCCTGTATACCGGTATTCTTGACGTTTACAACCGGTATACCGGTCTGCTATCGAAAAGCGGCACGAGGGATTCGGCATTCCGGGAGGGGATATGCGGGCGGCGCTGATCGGACTTGGGATGGTGGCCGACACCCATGTCGCAGCCATCGCCGCGACGAACGGCCGGATCACGCTCGAGGGCGTGTGCTCCCGTCATCCCGATGGCGCCGCGAAGTTCGCCCAACGCGTCTCGGGCACCGTGCGTGGGGCACCCAAGGTCTATGCCAGCGTGGCCGAAGTGGCGGCAGACCCTGCCGTCGATGTCGCGATCCTCGTCACCCCGCCCAATGCACGGGTCGAAGCGGTCGAGACGCTGGCGCGGGCGGGCAAGCCGATCCTGATGGAAAAGCCGATCGAACGGACGCTGGCAGCCGCCACCCATATCGTGGAGACCTGCGAGGCCGCGAACGTCCCGCTCGGCATCTTCCTGCAACACCGGATGCGCGCCTCGGCGCGGCGTCTGTCGGCCCTGCTGGCCGAGGGCGCGCTGGGAGAGATCGGGCTGGTGGAGATCGCGGTGCCGTGGTGGCGCACGCAGGGCTATTACGACGAACCCGGTCGCGGCACCTATGCCCGCGACGGTGGCGGGGTGCTGATCTCGCAGGCGATCCACACGCTTGACCTTGCGCTGACCTTCACCGGACCCGCCCTGGGTGTGCAGGCCATGGCGCGCACCACGCGGTTGCACCGGATGGAGGCCGAAGACGTGGTGACGGCCGGGATCGACTACGCAAGCGGCGCGGTCGGCAGCCTGTTTGCCACGACCGCAAGCCACCCTGGCACGGCGGAATCGATCACGCTGCACGGCACGAAGGGATCGGCCCGCGTCGTCTCGGGGCGGCTTGACCTGACCTGGCGTGACGGCACCACGGACACCTTCGGCGAGGCCGGCGGCACCGGTGGCGGGGCCGATCCGATGGCCTTCACCCATGCCTGGCATCAGGCCGTTCTCGAAGATTTCGCCGATGCGCTGGAGGCGGGCCGCCCGCCCGCCGTCACCGGCCGATCCGCCCTTGCCGTTCATCACCTGATCGAGGCCCTCGTCACCTCCTCGCGCGAGGGCCGCGCCATCGACCTTTCGGAGATCACATGACCCGCCCCATCCGCTTCGCCGCCCTCGGCATCGACCACCGCCACATCTTCGGGATGGCGCAGAACCTGATGGATGTGGGCGCACAGTTCGTCGGCTGGTGGACCGAAGGCACCCCCGAGCCGCTGGAAGGCTTCGTCAAGCGCTTCCCGGACGTGCCGCGGATCGCCTCGAAAGAGGACATCCTTGCCGATGACACGCTTGACCTGATCCTGATCTCGTCCATCCCGGCCGACCGCGCGGCCCTTGCCATTGCCGCGATGGAGGCGGGCAAGGACGTGATGACCGACAAGCCGGGCTGTGTCACGCTGGACGAACTTGCCGCCCTGCGGGCCGTTCAGGCGGCCACGGGGCGCATCTGGTCCATCGACTTTTCCGAACGCTTCGAAGTGCCCGCCGTCACCCGCGCGGCCGAGCTTGTGGCCGAAGGGGCGATCGGCCGGGTGATCCAGACCGTGGGCCTTGGGCCGCACCGCCTGAACGCGCAGATGCGCCCGGACTGGTTCTTCCGGCGCGAGGCCTACGGCGGGATCATCACCGACATCGCCAGTCACCAGATCGACCAGTTCCTGTTCCTGACCGGATCGACCGAGGCGCGGGTGGAATGGGCGACGGTGGCCAACCATGCCCATCCGCAATGGCCCGGCCTTCAGGATTTCGGCGAGCTTGTGCTGCGCTCGGACAAGGGCCATGGCTACATCCGCGTGGACTGGTTCACGCCGGACGCGCTTCCCACATGGGGCGACGGGCGGCTCACGATCCTCGGGACCGAGGGCTATATCGAGCTGCGCAAATATGTCGATGTGGGCGGGACCGAGGGCACGGACCACCTGATCCTCGTGAACGGGACGCGCTGCGACAAGATCCAGTGCGCAGATGCCGGCCTGCCGTATTTCCCCCGCCTTCTCAATGACATCCGCGACCGGACAGAGACGGCGATGCCGCAGGCCCATGCCTTCAGGGTGATGGAACTGGCGATCACCGCGCAGGCGATTGCGGAAGGACGCCGCCAATGATCCGCGTTGCCATCATCGGCGCCGGGATCGGGCGCGAGCATCTCGACGGCTACCGCGCCCTGCCCGACCGCTATCAGGTCAAGGCGATGATCGATCTGGACACTGCGCGGGCGCAGGCCGTGGTGGGGGCCGATCCGATCCGGGTCGAGGCGCGCATCGAGGCGGCGCTTGAAGACCCCGAGATCGACCTGATCGACGTCTGCCTGCCCCCGCATCTGCACCTGCCGGTCTCACTTCAGGCGCTTGAAGCGGGCAAGCATGTGGTGGTGGAAAAACCCATGACCTCGTCGCTGGCCGATGCCGACCGACTGATCGCGGCGGCGAAGGCCGCGGGCAAGCGGGTGACGCCGGTGTTTCAATACCGCTATGGCCCGGCGATGGCGCAGCTTGGCGCGCTGATGGCGGCGGGGCTGACCGGGCGGGCCTTCACGGCGAGCCTCGAGACGCACTGGATGCGAGGCCCCGCCTATTACGCGATCCCCTGGCGGGGGACCTGGGCGGGCGAGAACGGCGGCGCGGTTCTGGGCCATGCGATCCACAACCACGACCTGATGATGCGGGTGATGGGCCCCGTGCGGCGGCTGTCGGCCTTCACCGCGACGCGCGTGAACAAGATCGAGACGGAGGACTGCGCCGCGATCAGCTTCGAGATGGAATCGGGCGCGCTTGTCACCTCGTCGATCACGCTTGGCGCCGCGACCGACACGACGCGCATCCGCTTCTGCTTCGAGGGCCTGACCGCGGAGTCGGGCACCGCGCCCTACGCCCCCGCGACCGGCGCCTGGCGGTTCATCGCGCGCGAGCCGTTCCAGCAGGCAGCCATCGACGAGGTGCTGGCCGGCGTCGCCCCGGGCCTCACCGGCTTTGCCGGCTTCCTCGAGGCGAATGCCGATGCGCTGGACGGACGGCCGGGCCGCGAGGTGACGGTTGACGACGGGCGGCGATCCATCGAACTTGTTACGGCAGTCTATCAAGCGGCGCGAGGGGGGGCTGCCGTCAGCCTGCCGCTTGGTCCCGACAGCCCGTTCTACGCCGGATGGGCCCCAAGAAGCTGAAGACAGAAACCAAGGGAGGAAATCAATGATCAAGAAACGGAAAGTCGTGGCCGCGGCACTTGCCGCCACGTTCCTTGCGACCACAGCCGCATCCGCGGCCGTCCAACTGCGCTTTGAATGCGCGCAGGACGGCAACGAATGCGACACCATGATGGCGATCTTCAAGAAATTCGAAGCGACCCATCCCGACATCCAGGTCAAGATGGACCTCGTGCCCTACAAGGCGATCCTCGAGAACCTGCCGGTGGACCTTGCCGCGGGCACGGGGCCGGACATGGCGAAGATCACCGACCTGGGCGGTCTGCACAAATACTACCTCGACCTTGCGCCCTATGTGGACAAGGCCGCGCTGGAGAAGGACTTCGGCAAGACGCTCGACTGGTATCGCGCCGGTCCGAACGACAAGGGCATCTACGGCATCCAGACCCAGCTGACGATCACCGGCGCCTTCATCAACAAGACGCTGTTCGATCAGGCGAAGGTCGCCGTGCCGGGCAAGGACGCGACCTGGGACGACTGGGCCAAGGCCGCGCGCGCGGTGGCGAAGGCCACGGGGACGAAATACCCGATGGCGATGGACCGCACCGGGCACCGTTTCGCCGGCATGGCGATGCCCTACGGCGCGAAATACTTCGACGCCAAGGGCAATCCGGAAATGAACGATCCGGGCTTTGCCGCCGCGGCCAAGCAATTCGTGGCCTGGAACAACGACGGCACGATGGACCGCAACGTCTGGGCCGGTCAGGGCGGCGCGAGCTATGCCGACGCGACGAAGGAATTCATCAACGGCGAGCTGGTGTTCTATTACTCGGGCAGCTGGCAGATCCAGAAATTCGCCAAGCAGATCGGCGACGCCTTCGACTGGGAAGTGATGCCGGCGCCCTGCGGCCCGGCCGGTCCCGGCCATTGCTCGGGCATGCCCGGCGGCTCTGGCGTCGTGGGCTTCAAGTCCACCAAGCACCCCAAGGAAGTTGCGGAGCTTCTGGCCTTCCTCGCCCAGCCCGCGAACTATTCCGAGCTTGAGGCGAAGTCGCTCAACATTCCGGCCAATGCCACCGTGGCGACGGCGGGCGTGAAATACGAGGGCGTCACCCCGGCGGCGTCGAAGGCGCTCAACGCCTTCTCGGCGCAGGTCCCGACGATCTCGCCGGTCGGCTATGCCTTCCAGGGCTACAAGAACAACCGCGCGATGTTCAACATCACCGTCAAGCGTCTGACCCAGGCCATCGTGGGCGAGATGTCGGTTGACGAGGCGCTCAAGCGCATGGACGCGGACCTCAAGGAAGCGGTCGCGGCTTCGAAGTAAGCCAAGGCCCGGGGGGCGGTCTTCGCCCCCCACCACCGGCACCGGAGGGGAGAGACCGATGCTGAAGCTCATCACACCGTTCATGCAGATCGTGGACGTGCCGATGCGGGCACTGCAAGGCCTGCTTGGCCCGCGACGGCTGGCCTGGGTGTTCCTGCTGCCGAACCTGTTCGTCTTCGGCTTCTTCACCTTCCTGCCGGTGATCCTGAACTTCTTCTACGCCACCACGGGCAGCGACCACATCCTGTTGCAGGATCGCCCCTTCGTGGGCATGACGAACTTCGGGCAGCTCATGAACTGCCAGAGCTATCTTGACCCGAACACCTGTCAGATCGACGTGTTCTGGCGCGCGGTGCACAACACGCTGTGGTTCATCGTGCTTCAGGTGGGGTTCATGGTCGTCTTCTCGATGATCACGGCGCTTATCCTGAACCGCAAGATCCGCGCGCGCGGCTTCTTCCGGGCGGTGTTCTTCTTCCCCGTGCTGCTGTCTCCGGTCGTGGTGGCGCTGGTCTGGAAATGGATCCTGCAGGATCAGGGCGCGCTGAACGCGGTGCTGGACTATCTCGGCTATCCGACCGTCAACTGGCTGCTCAGCCCGACATGGGCCTTTGCCTGGTCGATCTTCCTGTCGGTCTGGTTCCACATGGGATTTTACACGCTGATCCTGCTGGCAGGGCTTCAGGCGATCCCGCGCGACGTCTATGAGGCGGCGGCGATGGACGCGGCCTCGCCCTGGCGGGTCTTTCGCAAGATCACCCTGCCGCTTCTGATGCCGACGATGGTCGTCGTGATGGTGCTCGCGCTCATCAAGGGGGTGCAGACCTTCGACGAGATCTACGCCTTCACCGGCGGCGGCCCGGGCTCGGCCACGACGCTGGTGATCCAGTATATCTACCAGAACGGCTTCTCGGCGGCGCCGCGGCTTTTCGGGCTTGCCTCGGCTGCCTCGATCCTTGTCGCGATCGTGCTGGTCGCGCTGACGGCGGTGCAGCTCTGGATCACGCGGAGGAATGCGAATGGATAAGAACCTGACAGGCGCATTCCTCCCCCGGCACGACGGCCAGCGCCCGGCGCGGCCGGGCGGCACAGACATCAACGGAGGCAGGCCATGACACCCTTCCTGACCCGAACCCGGGGACGCCAGCGGCTTCACTGGACGGATTGGCTGGCCTATGCCTATCTCTGCCTCGGCGTGCTTCTGATGTTCGGCCCCGTGCTGTGGCTCGTGATCTCGTCCTTCAAGACCGAACGCGAGTTGCAGCACTATCCGCCGCGCCTGCTGCCCTATGTGCAGAAGATGGAGAAGGTGCCGGGCTATTCCGACCCCCTGCCCGTCTTCAAGGTCACCGCCGGACCGCTGGCCGGTCAGGAGGTCGCGCAGGTCCGCCGCATCGGCATCGTGAGCCAGGTCGTGCGCCCCGACGCGCCCCAGACGATCGTCAAGGTGCCGATCAAGGACCGCAAGCCGGTGGAGCACGTGGCGCTTGCCACGTCGAACTATGCCAAGCTGTTCAAGCGGTTCAACTTCTTCCAGTTCTTCTACAACTCGACCTTCATCACCGTCGTGGCGACGATCATCACGCTTCTGATCAACTCCATGGCGGCCTTCGCGCTGTCGAAATACGACTTCCGCGGACGCGGCACGGTGATGGCGCTGATCATCGGCACGCTGATGATCCCGCCCACGGTGGTTCTGGTGCCGCTTTTCCTGATCGTGCGGGACTTCGGGATGATCGACACGCTCTGGGGCGTCATCATCCCCGGCGCCGCGACCCCCACGGGCGTGTTCCTGCTGCGCCAATACATGCTGACGATCCCCGACGAGATCCTGGATGCCGCGCGCATGGACAAGGCCAGCGAATGGAAGATCTACTGGCGCATCATCCTGCCGCTCTCGGCGCCGGCGCTGGCGGTTCTGGCGATCCTCTCGATCATGTGGCGCTGGAACGACTTCCTCTGGCCGCTGATCGCGCTGCAACGGCAGGAGCATTTCACCCTGCAACTGGCGCTCAATTCCTTCCGCGGCGAATTCAACACCGATTGGGCGAGCCTACTGGCCATGACGGTCCTGACGCTGGTCCCGATCGTGGCGGTCTTCGCCTTCCTGCAGAAATACATCGCCACCGGCATCGCCTCGACCGGCGGCAAGTAAGGAGACGCCCATGTCCGATCTCGAACTTCGCGGCGTGACCAAGGCCTATGGGGCCGCACAGGTCATAAAGGGCGTGGACCTGCACGTGGCGCAGGGCGAATTCTGCGTCTTCGTGGGCCCCTCGGGCTGCGGCAAGTCCACGCTTTTGCGCATGATTTCCGGGCTTGAGCCCATCAGCGGGGGCGAAGTCCGCATCGGCGGCGAGGTGGTCAACCACCTTGGCCCGGCCGAGCGCGGCCTTGCCATGGTGTTCCAGAGTTACGCGCTTTATCCGCACATGACGGTGCGCCAGAACCTGTCCTTCGGGCTGGAGAACCTGCGCGCGCCGAAATCCGAGATCGCCGAGCGCGTGACGGCGGCGGCGCAGATGCTTCAGATCGACAAGTTCCTTGACCGCCGGCCCAAGGATCTGTCGGGCGGGCAGCGTCAGCGCGTCGCCATCGGCCGCGCCGTGGTGCGCGAGCCGCGGATCTTCCTGTTCGACGAGCCGCTCTCGAACCTCGATGCCGAGCTGCGCGTCGAGATGCGCGGCGAGATCAGCCGCCTGCACCGGCGCATCAACAATACGATGATCTACGTCACCCACGACCAGGTGGAGGCGATGACCATGGCCGACAAGATCGCCGTCTTGCGCGACGGGCGGCTGGAACAGTTCGGCCGGCCGCTCGACCTTTACAACACCCCCGACAACACCTTCGTCGCGGGCTTCATCGGCAGCCCCCGGATGAACTTCTTCAAGGGCCATGTCAGGGGCGGGGCCGTGACGCTGGACGCGGGGACGACCGTGCCCCTGCCGGCGGGCAAGTTCCAGCTGGCCGAGGGCGCTGCCGTCACGCTGGGCATCCGCCCGAACGGCATGAAGCCGGGCAATGCGGGCCTGCCGCTGACGGTGGCGAGCGTCGAGCGGCTGGGGGGCGAGTCCTACCTTTACGGCACGGCACCCGACGGCACGGCGGTCACTGTCCACAGCCCCGGCCAGACCCGGATCGAGCCCGGCACCCAGATCGCGCTGGCGCTGGATGCGGACGATGCCCACCTTTTCTCGACCGACACGACCCGGTCGCTTCTTCGCAAGGACGCCTGACACATGAAGCAGACCTGGCGCTGGTTCGGCCCGCATGACACGGTCAGCGTGGACGAGATGTTGCAGGCGGGCGTGCAGGGCGTGGTCTCTGCCCTGCATCACCTTCCGCCCGGAACCGTATGGCCTGTCGAGGAAATTCGTAAACGGCAGGCGCAGATCGGAACGCGCGCCGACGGCACGCCCTCGGGGCTTGGCTGGGACGTCGTGGAAAGCCTCGTGGTGTCCGAGACGATCAAGACCAAGGGCACCGGTTACGGCGAGCATATCGCGGCGTGGAAGGCCTCGCTGGAAAACCTCGCCGCCTGCGGGGTCGAGACGATCTGCTACAACTTCATGCCGATCCTCGACTGGACGCGGACGCGGCTGCGCGCGCCGATGCCCCATGGCGGCACCGCGATGCTGTTCGACCTGGTGGATTTCGCGGCCTTCGACATCCATATCCTTGCCCGCCCCGGCGCCGCCGAGGACCACGGGCCCGAAATCGCCGAGGCGGCCCATGCCCGCTTTGCCGCGATGGACGATACCGCCCGCAAGGCGCTGAGCGACAACATCGTCGCGGGCCTGCCGGGCGCGAACGACAGCTGGACGCTGGACGAGATCCGCGCGCTGCTCTCGACCTATGCCGGGATCACGCCCGATCGGCTGTCGCAGAACCTCATCGACTTTCTGGCGCAGGTGGTGCCCACGGCCGAACGGCTTGGGCTGCGGCTGTGTTGCCACCCCGACGACCCGCCCTTCCCGCTTCTGGGCCTGCCGCGCGTCATGTCGAACGCGGACGATTACGCCCGCACGCTGGCGGCGGTGGACAGTCCGGCCAGCGGCGTGACCTTCTGCACCGGATCGCTGGGCGTGGCGCCGGATTTCGATCCGGTCCGGTTCATCGAACGGCTGGGCGAGCGCATCCACTTCGTGCATCTGCGCAACACCACCCGGATCGCTCCGGCGACGCCCCGGCGCACCAGCTTCTACGAGGCCGCGCATCTGGAGGGCGACACCGACATGGTCGCCACGATCCGCGCGCTTCTGGCCGAGGAGACGCGCCGCCGCGCTGCCGGTCGCCGCGATGCGCAGATCCCGATGCGGCCCGACCATGGGCAGGATATCCTTGATGATCGCAAGCGCGCCTCGATGCCCGGCTATCCGCTGATCGGGCGGATGCGGGGGCTCGCGGAGCTGCGCGGGGTGATGACGGCGCTGGCCTAGCCGCCCGTCATGTAGGGCATCACCACGACCTCGCTGTCGGGCTTGATCTCGGTGAACCATGCCTCGCGGTAGATGCGCCCGTCGATCGCCATCGACACGCCGCGCTCGATCTGGGGGCGGAGGCCGGGATAGGCCTCCGCCAGACGGTCGAGAACCTCCTTGAAGGTGCGCGCCTCGACCTCGACTTCGGCCTGCCCGTCGGTATGGGTCCGCAAGGACCCCCAGAGCAGGACCTTGACCATCTCAGCCCCGCGCGGCCTTGATCGCCTTGAGCACGCGCGGCGGCGACATCGGCAGTTCGTGCATCCGGACGTCGATGGCCCGCGACACTGCGTTCGACACGGCCGCAAGCGGCGGCACGATCCCCGTCTCGCCCACGCCGCGCACGCCGTAGGGGTGGCCGGGGTTCGGGATTTCAAGGATTTGCGTGTCGATCTTCGGAAGATCCGAGGCGACGGGAATGCGGTAGTCAAGGAAGCCCGCGTTCAGCAGCCGGCCATCGGCGCCGTAGATGTATTCCTCGTTCAGCGCCCAGCCGATGCCCTGCACGGCGCCGCCCTGCATCTGCCCCTCGACATAGTCGGGGTGGACCGCCTTGCCCGCGTCCTGGAACACGGTGTAGCGCAGGATCGTGGTCTGGCCGGTCTCCTTGTCCACCTCGAGGTCGCACAGATGCACGCCGAAGCTGACACCCGCGCCATCGGCGTTGACCTCATAGTGCCCGGCAATCGGGCCGCCGGTCTCGAACGAGATCGCGGCGATCTCTTCCAGCGTCATGGGCGGGAATTTCCCCGCGTTGGGGCCCGCCGGATGCGCCGCCCCGTCGCGCCATTCCACAGCATCCTCGTCGATGCCCCAGATCTTCGCGACGCGGCCGCACATCTTCTTGATGGCGTCGCGGGCGGCCTTGATCGTGGCCAGCCCCACCGCGAAGGTCACACGGCTGCCGTCGGTCACGTCGTTGTAGCCAAGCGAGGCGGTGTCGGCGATGATCGTGCGGACCTTGTCGTAGGGCACGCCCAGTTCCTCGGCCGCCATCAGGCTGATCGAGGCGCGGCTGCCGCCGATGTCGGGGTTGCCCTCGGTCACGCCGACGGTGCCGTCGGTGTTGATGTTCAGGCTCACGCAGGTGTTGCCGCCGAAGTTGAACCAGAACCCGCAGGAGACCCCGCGCGACTGCCCCGGCTTGAGCGGCGTGTTGTAATGCGGATGGGCCTTCGCCGCTTCAAGCGTCGCCAGAAGGCCGATGTCGTCGAAGGTCGGGCCATAGGACGACTTCGTCCCCTTGCGCGCGGCGTTCAGGATGCGCACGTCAAGCGGGTCGAGGTTCAGCGCAAGGCAGAGCTCGTCCACCACGCTTTCGACCGCATAGATCGCCTGCGGCGCACCCGGCGCGCGATAGGCGGATTCCTTCGGGCGGTTGGTCAGGATGTTCCAGCCCACCGTCCGCACGGCGTCGAGATCATAGGCCGCAAAGGCCGCCTGCGCGCCCATGTCCACCGTGGTGTTCGGGAAAGCCCCGCCGGAATAACGCAGCGTCGCAGCGCCGGCCGTGATGCGGCCCGCCTTCGTCATCCCGATCTTGACGTCGATCGAGGTCGAGACGGTCGGGCCGGTGGCCTTGAAGACCTCGTCCCGGGTCATCACGATCTTCACGGGCTTGCCGCTTTTCTTCGCCAGCATCAGCGCGACCGGCTCGATGAAGACGGTGGTCTTGCCGCCGAAGCCGCCGCCGATCTCCGAGGCGGTGACGCGAAGCTGGCTGGCCTCGATCCCGAGCACACCGGCGCAGACCGTGCGGACCATGTATTGACCCTGGGTGCAGCACCACAGGTCGGCCCGCCCGTCGCCGTTCATCGTGGCAAGGCAGGCGTGGGGTTCGATATAGCCCTGATGGGTCGCCGCGGTCTTGAAGCTGCGTTCCACGATCTTGTCGGCCCTGGCAAAGCCGGCCTCCAGATCGCCATGGCCGAATTCGCAGTGATGGGTGACATTCGCCCCCATGCCTGCGGGCACCGACTCGAGGCTGCGGCCCTTCTGGACGACCGGCGCGTCGGGCGCCATTGCGGCGTCAACGTCGGTGACGTGGGGCAGCACCTCGTATTCAACCTTGATCGCCTTCAGCGCGGCCTTGGCGGCCTGCGCGCTGGTGGCGGCGACGGCCGCGACGGCATGACCGTCGTAAAGCGCCTTGGTGCGCGCCATCACGTTGACCGAGATATCGGCCAGCGCCGCGTCGTCGGGGATCGAGAAATCGGCGCCGGTGACTACCGCCTTCACGCCGGGAATGGCCTCGGCCTCCGACGTGTCGATGCGCAGGATGCGGGCATGGGCATGGGGGCTGCGCAGGATGCGGCCCACCAGCATGCCCGGCGCCGACATGTCCGCGCCATACAGGGCGCGGCCGGTGACCTTGTCGATCCCGTCGGGGCGCGCGACCCGCGTTCCGATCTGCTTGAACTCACGTTTTCCGTGGGAATCCAGAGCCATGTCAGGCGCTCCTCATCTGAGCTGCGGCGGATTGCACCGCGCGGATGATCTTGTCGTAGCCCGTGCAGCGGCACAGGTTGCCGGCGAGCCAATAGCGAACCTCTTCGTCGGTCGGGTCGGGGTTCCGGTCGAGAAGCGCCTTGGCCGCGACAAGGATGCCGGGCGTGCAGACGCCGCATTGCAGGCCCGCGTGGTCAAGGAAGGACTGCTGCAACGGATGCAGCGCGTTGCCCTTGGCGATGCCCTCGACGGTGCCGATCTCGGCCCCCTCGGCCTCGGCCGCAAGCATCAGGCACGAGCAGACCAGCCGCCCGTTCACGGTCACCGAACAGGCGCCGCAGTCGCCGGTGCCGCAGCCCTCTTTCGCGCCGGTCAGGCCCAGGCGGCCGCGCAGCGCATCCAGAAGCGATTCGTCGGGTTGGCATATGAAATCGACCGCGTCGCCGTTGACGGTGGTCGATACGGTGATGGCGCTCATGACTGGCCTCCGGCACGGGTGTAGGCGATGCGGGCGGCGCGCTTGGCCAGCACGCCCACCACGTCCTTGCGGAACTCGACGGTTCCACGCTTGTCGTCGATAGGGCTCGCCGCGGCCGAGCAGGCCGCCGCGAGGGCCTCGAGCGCGGGGTCTTCCAGCCGCGAGCCAAGTATCGCCTTGGCGGCGGCCTCGACCAGCAGAACCGTCGGCGCGACCGCGCCAAGGGCCACGCGCGCGGCGGCGATCCGGCCGTCCTCGTCCAGCGTCAGGCTGACGGCGGCCGAGGCGACGGCGATGTCCATCTCGGTGCGCGGAATGAAGCGCAGGTAGGCATCGGCCGAGCGCGGCGGACGCGCGGGCAGGAAGATCGAGGTGATGAACTCGCCCCGCTTGAGCTTGGTCTTGCCGGGGCCCGTGGGGATCTTCTCGACGGGCACGTCGCGGGCCGCACCGGGGCCCGCCACGCGGGCGACGGCGCCCGCGGCGACCAGTGCCGGAACGGCATCGGCGGCGGGCGAGGCGTTGCAGAGGTTGCCCACCATGGTCGCGCGCCCCTGAACCTGGGTCGAGCCGATGAGATTCGCGGCCTCGACCACGCCGGGCCACAGCGCGCGGACGGCCTTGTCCTCGCCCAGTTGCGCGTTCGACACGGCGGCGCCGATGCGGAACCCGCCCGCCTCTGCCACGATCGACCGCACGCCGGGAAGCGCCTTGATATCCACCACGAGGTCGGGCTCGACCAGCCCGGCCTTCAGTTGCACCAGCACATCGGTGCCGCCCGCCAGAATGCGGGACAGGCCCTTTTCACCCGTCAGAAGACGCGCGGCCTCGGCCACCGTCTGGGGTTTTTCGTAACGCATCGGGATCGGTTCCTGTCTCTGTCTCTCAGGGTCCGGGGCGGAGATTAGTCCCGGCCCGGCCCGGGATGCAACACATGCGCGACATTCTGCGGTCGATTCCGGTCAGCCTGACGTCACGGCAGAGGGGGCGGCATAGGCCGCGCGCATCGCCTTCTTGTCGAGCTTTCCCACCGAAGTCTTTGGCAAGGCGTCCACAAATTCCACCCGGTCGGGTGCTGCCCAGGACGAAAGATGGCCCTGCGAAATCGCATCCGCCACCACGTGGCGCACGGCCGCCTCGACCGCGCGGGGGTCCGCCCCCGGCTTCAGGGCGATCACGAAGCAGGGCCGTTCGCCCCATTTCGCATCCGGCAGCCCGATCGCCGCCACCTCGGCCACGCCTTCGGCCAGACTCACGAGGTTCTCCAGATCGAGCGACGAGATCCACTCGCCCCCTGACTTGATGACGTCCTTGATCCGGTCGGTGATATGCAGCGTCCCGTCCGCCTCGAGGTAACCCACGTCGCCGGTGTGCAGATAGCCCCCGCGCCAGAGCGAGGCCGTGCCCTCGGGGTTCTTCAGATAGCCCTCGGTCAGCCAGGGCGCGCGCACGACGACCTCTCCCGTGGCCTTGCTGCCGCGCGGCATGTCGCGCATCTCGTGGTCCACCACGCGCAATTCGACCATGGGAACCGCACGCCCGGTGGCGATCCGGGTGTCGATCGCGTCATCCTCGGCAAGCTGCGCCTCGGTCATGTCCGAGATCGTCAGGATCGGACAGGTCTCGGACATGCCATAGCCCGACTGCACGTCGATCCCCCGTTTCAGCGCCGCCGCCGCCAACCCGCGCGGCAGGGCGGACCCGCCGATGATGACCTTCCAGCGGCTGAGGTCCACATCTTCCGACCCGGGCGCCGACAACAGCATGTTGAGGATCGTCGGCACGCAATGCGACAGCGTCACCCCATAGTCGCCAATCAGCTTCAGCAGCCGCCCCGGTTCGTATCGGCCCGGGTAGACCTGCTTCAGCCCCAGCATCGTCGCGGTGAAGGGAAAGCCCCAGGCATGGACGTGGAACAGAGGCGTGATCGGCATGTAAACGTCGGCCCGATTCACCCCGCCCTGCCCCGGCACGGCACCAAGTGCAGCCACAAGACCCAGCGAATGCAACACGATCTGCCGGTGGGAATAGCTCACGCCCTTTGGGTCGCCCGTGGTGCCGGTGGTGTAGAACAGCGTGGCGCGCGTGCCTTCGTCGAAGTCGGGGAAGGTGAAATCGGGCGCGGCGGCCTCAAGCATCGCTTCGTATTCGCCGGCGAAACTCAACCCCTCGACCTGCGGCAGCGCGCCCTTGCGGTCGGACAGCAGGATAAGCCTGACCGGCCGGGTGATCCGCGGCGCGATGGCTGCGAGCAGCGGCAGGAAATCCTCGTGCACAAGGATCGCGTCGTCCTCGGCATGGTTGATCGTGTAAAGCACCTGATCGGGCGAGAGCCGGACGTTGACCGTGTGCAGCGTGGCGCCGATCATCGGGATGCCGAAGAAGCATTCGAAATAGCGATGGCTGTCCCAATCCATCACCGCGATGACATTGCCCCGGCCCAGGCCAAGCCCGTGAAACGCATTGGCAAGCCTTTGCAGCCGCCGGAACCAGTCGGCATAGGTGTAGCGCATCACGCCGGGATAGATGATCTCCTGCCCGGCATTGGTGGACAGCGTCGAATGCAGAAGCTGCCGCAGGATCAGCGGATAGTCATAGGCGTCGCTCATTCTTTCCTCCCTGCCCCTGTGCCGGGGTTTCCGGCAGCATGGCCAGATTGAGACGGTTGCGCAACGCTTCGCGTGACCGGCCTACCGCGCCAGCACGAGTTCCGCGCGCAGGCCGCCTAGCCTGTCGCTCTGGCCAAGCCGCAGGCTGCCGCCGTGACTGCGGGCGACATCCGCCGCGATCGACAGGCCAAGACCCACGCCGCTGCCCCGGTCCTGATTGCGCGCGGCGTCAAGCCGGATGAAGGGGCGCATCGCCTCCTCGCGCTTCTCGGGCGGGATGCCGGGGCCGTCATCCTCGACGACGATGCGGATCTGGCGGTCGGTCATCACGAGGCCCACCTCGACGTGTCTGGCATAGCGCACGGCGTTCCCCACGAGGTTCTCGACCGCCCGCCGGACGGCATGGGGCCGGATCGGCGCGGCGCCGCGCCCCTCGATCTGGCCAAGCGCCACGGGTTTGCCGCCGCGGGCCGCATCGTCCACCACGCGCCGGATCAGGTCCGGCAGATCGGTGGGCGCGGTCTCTTCCATCGCATCGCCCCGCGCAAAGGCGAGGAAGGCATCCAGAAGCCGTTCCATATCCTCGACGTCGCGCCGCAGGTCGGCCACGTCGGGCGTGTCCTCCAGCATCGCAAGGCCAAGCTTCAGTCGTGTCAGCGGCGTGCGCAGATCGTGGCTCACCCCCGACAGCATCAGCGTGCGCTGCTCGATCTGCCGTTCGATCCGCGCCCGCATCTCGAGGAACGACAGCCCCGCCGCCCGCACCTCGTTCGCCCCGCGCGGCCGGTAAGAGATCGCCTGCCCCTTGCCGAACGCCTCTGCCGCCGCGGCCAGCCGCGTGATCGGCCGAAGCTGGTTGCGCAGGAACATGTAGGCGATCAGCGTCATCAGGATCGAGGTAAAGATCATCAGAACCAGCAACTGATGCGGATTGGAGGCCGAGACGCGTTCGCGCGGAAAGATCACCCGCATCGGCCCCCAGGGCGTCGCGATCGTGATCCGGACCGCCCGGCTGTCGGCCAAGAGGTCCACCGCCTGCAACCCCGGCAGCGCCGCCCGCAGCGTACGCAGCATCTGCTGACCCGAGAAGTCGGCCCAGTTGATCCGGTCGCCCGTCACATCGGGCGCAGGCAGCATCACCTGCATGTCGAGCCGCGCCGCAAGCATGCGCGCATCCTTTTGCGCCGCGGCCAGATCGGGGGCGGCATCGACCTCGCCCAGGATGTATTTCACCTCGATCAGGATGTTGCCCGTCATCTGCTGGGTCACACCTTCATAGTGGCGCTGAATGAAGGTGACCGAGACGACAAGCTGGATCATGACCACCGGAACGATCAGGATCAGCGCGGCGCGGCCATAGAGGCTGCGGGGCAGGATTGTCTTGAGCCAGGCGGGTTTCATGCCCAGATGCTAGCCAAGCCCGGCAACGAGAGGAAGCGGAAGATGACAGAGACGACCCGGCCCGTGCCCGGCAAGGTGGAACGGCTCGCCCCCGGCCTGCGTCGCGTGCTGGCGCCCAACCCCTCGCCGATGACGCTGCATGGCACGAACACCTTCCTGATCGGCGAAGGCCGCGTTGCGGTGATCGACCCCGGCCCCGCGAGTGCGGCCCATCTCGACGCGATTCTGGCGGCGCTGTCCCCTGGCGAGACGATCAGCCATATCCTTGTCACCCACAGCCATCTTGATCACTCGCCCCTCGCCCGTCCGCTGGCCGAACGGACCGGCGCCCCCGTGCTGGCGCATGGCGACAGCACCGCCGGGCGCAGCGCCGCGATGACGGCGCTGGCCGCCCGTGCGACCGTGGGGGGCGGCGAAGGCGTGGATACGGGCTTTGCGCCGGATGAAACGCTCGCTGACGGCGCCGAGATCGAGGGCGACGGCTGGACGCTCACGGCGCTCTGGACGCCCGGTCACTTCGGCAACCACCTGAGCTTTGCCTGGGAAGACGCGATCTTCTGCGGCGATCTGGTGATGGGCTGGTCAAGTTCTCTGGTTTCGCCGCCCGACGGGGACATGGGCGACTACATGGCCTCGCTCGCCCGGCTTAAGGCCGCAGGCGCGGGGATCCTGCATCCCGCCCATGGCGCGCCGGTGACGAACCCTTCGCGCCGGATCGCGGATCTGGCCGCCCACCGCCGCCGGCGCGAAAGCCAGATCCTCGCGGCGCTCGACGCGGGCCCCCTGACGCCCGCCGACCTTGCGCGGCGAATCTACACCGAGACCCCGCCCGCCCTTTTGCCTGCAGCCGAGCGTAACGTCCTTGCCCATCTCATTGATCTGACGTCCAGAAAGCACGTCCACGCCGTCCCGCATCCCACGCCGGAGGCGCATTTTCTCAAGCTTTGAAGGCCTTCCGAACGGCGCTGCGAAAGCGTCGCGGAAATGTTGAATTTGCCTCTGGACGCCCCCGCTCCGCCTCGCTATACACCCACCCGTGTTCCGGCGTAGCTCAGCGGTAGAGCAGTTGACTGTTAATCAATTGGTCGTAGGTTCGATCCCTACCGCCGGAGCCATTTCAATACTAAAGCATTGACTTTATTGGCAGTCACGAAAGTGGCTCCGATGGTGTGACACCTATGTGTGACACCGCACTGTGACACTCGAGGGTCGATCTCCAACGAGATCGGAACCAACGAATGCATGGACAACAACACCTGACGCGGCGCGGAGACGTCTACTACTGGCGCCGCAAGTTCGGAACGTTTTCCACACAAATCTTTCAGTTGCGCCTGTCACTTCAGACGCAAGATCGCGGCATAGCGATTATATTATCCCGCAAGATCACGGCCATGTCGGAACAAATCATGCAGGATATTCTTCAACATCGGATCACCCTCCAGGAAGCGACGGCCTTTCTCGCCAACGTCATCCGGACCGAAAAGGCGAAGATCGAGGCGCTGAAGCTTCTTCAACGTGTCGATAGCCTTAATCCGGAAAACGATGCGCTTCACGATGACGCACGACGTCGCGCCTGGGAGTTCGTGTCGTCGCGCGGCGTGAATGCACGGCCACCTGAACCAACACAATCCGATCCGCATGAAACTCGGATCACTAAAGACATCGCGCTCGTGCAGGACGAACTGCGTCACCCCTCGACACAAAACAGGATCTTTGAAGTCTTCCGTGAACAAATTGGGCGCTCCCCGGACAACGCGCTCGAACGCATGCGCGTCCTTGATCTCTACATTCAAGGTAAAAGCGCCGCCTGGAATGCGGACGCAGATGCGTTGACGGAAATACAGACCCTGGCCGAAACCCTCGCCGCTGAACCCCTCTCAATGTTTGGCACTCCACGTCCCGATCTGTCGTCGAATACCAACAGCGCACCCTCGCATGCCCCCACCACGCAAATCCGCCCGGGCGGGGGCGACGACAGATCGGGTGGCACAGACAACGAGGCGCCCGTCATCGTTCGACCCGCTGAGCCCCCAACACCGGATCCGGAACAGGGGAAAAGCACGCCGCGCATCCCTGATCCACGCATCGCGGCTGTGGTGCAGCGGATGAACGAACAGAAACGTTCGGAAGGCATCGAAGAGAAAACTTTGCGTCAATACGAGAGCTTTTCGACGTTGTTCACCGCCATCACGCGTGTGACGGACATTCGAGATGTTCGACAGACACATGCGGCTGAATTCAGGGCCGCGCTTCACAAGATCCCAAAGTCCTGGGGCAAATCGCCAAATGACAGCACGATGTCCTTCGAAGCCATGCGGGCCAAGGCGCAAGGGCTCGCCTCTGACAAAGTTGGTCTTTCAACACCAACCATCAACCGGCATCTCGAGCACCTTGATCAAATTGCAAAATGGGCTGATGATGAAGGCATCCCCATCGACCCGAAGCTCCGCCCAAATAAGCTGCGCCGGAAAGACATCCGCCGGGACCAAGAGAAGAAGGCGAGCTTTAAGGAGAATGACTTACGGACATTTTTCCAAACTCCCGTGTGGATGGGGTCGAAATCCGAGCGGTTTCAGACCGAACCAGGACGAACGATCTTTAAAAACGGTCTCTATTGGTGCCCAATCATCGCTGCCTACTCCGGGGGACGTCGCGAGGAAATCGCTGGTCTGTCGGTAAGCGACATCAAAGAACACGACGGGATCCACTTTTTTGAGCTTCGCTTTACCGAGGTTCGGAGAGTCAAGAACATTGTTTCAATCCGACAGATCCCAATCCATAGTCGGATCATTGAGCTTGGATTTCTCGACTTCGTAGAAGCAGCACGCCAAAGGGGGCAGATTGATCTCTTCCCCACCCTGCGAGAACCGAAGTCAGGCCAGCACGGCAAGAAATTGGGTCGAAGAATGCGCCAAATTATAGACGGCGCGTTGGGTGAGGGCGGCAAGGATCTCTCTTTTCATAGCATCAGGCACTATGTGCAGGACTTCTTCGACAGAGACCCGAGGGTCCCGGACAAGGTTTGCAGAGACATTATGGGGCATGAAGGAAAGGACACGCATGAACGCTCTTATGGAGATCGGACGCCCCTTTCTGATCTGAAGGAAGCCATTGAACTTTTACCAATTGTCTTTTGATTAGACTTGGCTCGCCTTCATCCAGGAAAAGCTTTGCTCCAAATCAAACTGAAACCCGAGCGCCTGAAATCGAAGAAAAGAAAGTGTTGACAAGCCACCGGCAGCGCAATGATGGACCATACCCGCCCAACGTCGTTGGGTGGGTATGCGTCCTCGGACGCAGCTGCTGGAGGATTGTCAAGGAGCCGCAGTTTCTGTTGCACGGCGTGATTTAAAATATCGCCTTCAGGAAATTCGAGACAAGGGGCTCGGATTTCAAAAAATCACGACGGGACAGATTTCTCGCGCCATGGCGAATGGCGAGAAATCTGGGCAATAGAAAAGGCGCCGGACACTTTGTTTTCACTCCACCCGTCACGCGTTTCGGGGGCACTACCTATCGAAGGCAGAAAACGCTAAGGCCATCGATGAAGCACCTTAAAAGATACTTCATAACGAAATTATCCGTAAGGCCGCGGGTCGTCAGGACCAAGCTCGTTCATATCGCTTGGGTCGTCCATGTCCCGCTCATCCATAACCGTCGGCGTCTCGACTCCATGCGCATCAACGCCAGGCGGTCTTTTTATGGCACCGGTTTTATCGGCATCAAGTATTTCAAACACCGCGTTGTCCCCTGCCAGAGACTTGACATGAAGCCACCTTGAAAGCACTTCAATTGCGACTTGATTGCGCTTCCGGCCGACGAGATAGCACTCGACACCGCGGTGAGTTCGCGCCACGTCTTGCAGCCGTGCGGGCAGGCTCGGATCGCTCAACGTTTCTATTCGAGCCCATACCGTCAATTCGCCGTCAAGACCGCTTCTTTGTTTCGCGGAGGCGCGAAGCGCGCCTTGGTCATGTACGAAAACGAACCGAGGCAGCTGCGGTTTCGTCTCTTGGATTGAAGGTTTCGATCGGGCCGAACGCGGAACAAGCCCTGTTTCGTCCGAGACTTTCCCATGACCCTGTTGCGATGGAAGCAGGTCCTGTTGCCCCTTCTGTCGGCTTGACACCTCCTCCGGTGTCGGCAGGGATCGCGGTCGCAGCCCGACAGCCATCTCGATGACAATCTTCAGACGCGCCGCGACACCACGCACATCATGACGTCTGATTTCGACTGCTGTGCTCCGGACAATCAGTTCGATCCTGTCCTTACACGAGACGAGGAAATTCTTTCCTGTCGGTCGCACGAAGACGGGCGTGCCGGGCAGTACCTCCATGAGTGCCGCGCGGATCTTCGCGAACCGCTCGGCCCTGCTTCTGTTCGGCGCTCTCAGGCGTCGGCCTCCATCCAGGCGTGGAGCGTCTTCACCCTGTTCGATATTGCCGATATCTCCCTGCCCTGCTGCTCTTGCATAGCCAGAAGTTGTGTCAGCGATGTCTGGACTTTCTCCAAATCCCCCAGTTTCACGACGCTCGCCTGGAACGCCTCGGCCGTCTGCGCGAGACCAATGCTGATCGACGACATGGCCTCGATCAATTCCTCTAACCTCCTGCCCGCGCTGTCCTCCTTCCTCTCGGAAAGGAGCAAGACGAGATGGATGACCTCCGGCGTCAATCGCTCGATTGCCTGCAAAAGCCCTGTTAACGGAGTTGGCAGCAGTTGCGTCGGTTGGTCGTCGTGCATTGTTTTGCTCCAAAATAGAGATGAGGCGATGAAAATTGATCAGGGCACCTTGCGATACGTATCGGTCGGCCATCCTGAGGGCGTAGACATTGTCGATGGCTTTATGGGCCCAAGCGACAGATTTTCGGATCGCATCCGCAATCAGCTTGATGCGTTCGGCAAGAAGGACTTGCCCAAAAGAGAGAGGATCTGACCCATCCCTTCCTCGAGCGTCTGCATCCGCTGCCGTGCTTCCGCCAACTGCTTCTGAAGATCGGCGATCTGGGCCGCTTGCGATTGCTGCACGTCGAGACTTTTCTGAAATGCCTCGAGCAACCGGCGCTCCATCGGAGAAATCGGGTCGTGCGTCATCTAACAAGGTCTCCATATCGTTGCGGACGTCGAATTGTAGAAGATGGTCTTGGTGTGCCCGAGGAATACGATGCCGAAGTGACGGCTCTTCGCCGCGAAGCCATGCATCTGGGTCGAAGGCCACCTCTTCCCAGCGATCCAACCCGTGCCGCGATCGATTAAATGCGGCAACGTGGTGCCATTCCTCGGCGAACCTTTTTGAAGCTGACCGAAGGGTTGACTGCCGAGCCGCAACACGGCGTTGCATCCCCTCACTCGTGAGGTCGATCCCCGTGCCGTCAAAGTCCTCGTCGCAGATGAGCCCGCGAAGCCGTGTCCGATCTTTGACGTCCCCGTCGGCCGCCCCGATCGTGATTGTTGTCTTGCTGGAGCCGAGCACCTGCCAGCCGAATTTCTCACCCTCAGCCGTCAGCCTTTCAGTGACATCGAATTTGCTCCGAATTCGGCCGGCCCGAACATCCTTCCGCAAATCCTCAAGCACAAACTCGACATCGAATTTCGCCAGATCAAGCGAAGTACGTCGACCTTCCGCCGACGCCTTCATCTGCCAATGTTTCCCGGCCACCAGTTGCCTCCGGCGCGGATCGCCAGGATCAGACATCTCAAAGCGGACATTCACGAGGTCCTGGAACGCCTCGAAGAGCCGCTCTGTCCTTCCGGGCGGGGACGGGTTCCAGGCCCGACATTTTCCATCCGCCCCCCAAAGCAGCTGCGGCACAGAGACGTTGAGCTCCAACCGTCCCGTATGCGTGTGTGTGCCAATCAGAACCTGCGGCCGCGCCCGTTCTGGAATACCAGGAAACAAGGCTTGCATGAACAGCGCCAAGACGGACGCAATCTTTTCACGCTCCCCGGCGTCGCCTGCATTAAAGGCCTCGACATCGACATCCTCTTTCGCAAAGGAAATGACGCAACTGCGATACACGTTCTTCCAGCTTGGTGCCCGCACCGTCGCCCTGAACAGTGCGGCGTCACCGAAGAGGATTTCGGGCGCCGGAGTTCTCCTCACAAGCGCGCTGCCATGTGGTGTCTTCTTCAGCACAAATTCGTCAAAGAAATAGTGCGACAAGCCACTTCCGACGCCGTCCGCGTTCTCATCTCGATGATGTGTAGAAAAGCCAAACCACATCTACTCGACTTCCCGCAGGATATCTTCAGGTGCATTGCGATCAGCCTCGAGCGGAGCGGAAGCTGCATTACCGTGGTCCGCGCCTTCGTTCGCCCTCCGAGACGACATACCAATGCGAGCCAGTTGCCGCTCGATACCCCATAGCGCCCCTATAACTTCCAGTTCTGCACTTGGCGTGGCGTCGGCAAAAGCTTCAGCGATCCGGTCAAGCGCATCCTTTGCCTCCGTCAAGACCTTCACGACTTCCAGTCTTCGAAACGACCGTGTCACTGGAAGCGGTTGCGCCAGCGCGGACATCAGAAGAAATTTCGAAACTGGAATGTCAGCCTTTTCGGCAGCGGCAACGATCTGACGGCGCTCTTCCTCGGTCGGATAGAGGCTCATCGGCATTGACCTGCGCTCGTGGTCTGGTTTTTTCGGTCGGGCCATAGGGTAAGCGGTTCCGCACATTTGCCGAGGGATCTTGTTCCGACGAGGCTACGGCATGTCACTGAAAACCCAAAACAGCGATGAGCGATTTTTTCGCCGGCAACACCCACGCAGGGTGTGCTTGGACTAATCTCTTAGCCGTGCATCACAAATTGCTATGGTTAGGCAGCAACCCGATGAGGTAGTGGCAGGCCCTCAGTGAAGCCAACATCAACCTCTGGGCGAGGCGCCTGAGCGTGACGCATTCTCAGAGCCAAGCCCACAGCTCAAAGACATGCCCCCCACCCAGCCAGACGGCCTTTACCTCGAAGGCATCGGACAGCCAGACAAGGTCCGCCCGCGCGACCGGGGCGAGGTGATGTCCGCCCCCGCCAGCATGCCGTCGGCCAGCGTCAGCCGCCCATCGCGGGGCAGGATCTCGCGCCCGGCCAGCCGAAAGGACGCCTGATCGATGCCCGCACGGCCATCGCATCGGTCACGGCGTAAAGTTTCGCCCCGCCGCGCTTGGCAGCAAAGGCCACCCGCAGCAAATCGGGCGCGACATGAATGCCGCCACTGACGCAAAACACAGACACGAACGATACGGCGCAATAATAGGCCTCGAATCGTCGCCTCTTCTCTTTCCCACATTCCGTCCCGGGCCAGAAACAACCTGTAACCTACCGGAAG
Organism: Paracoccaceae bacterium; assembly: GCA_028875855.1. Taxonomy (GTDB): domain Bacteria; phylum Pseudomonadota; class Alphaproteobacteria; order Rhodobacterales; family Rhodobacteraceae; genus Solirhodobacter. The sequence goes on along the minus strand of JAGWVA010000025.1, from coordinate 17,753 downwards.
CTTTTCAACATTCGCTAGTCTCGGTTTTTGTCGCCGGGTCGGCAATGAAGCGGGCCGTCCACATCGTCTCTGGGGGAAGGGAGCGGACGGCCCGACCCGTCAAGCGCTGCGAGGGCCTGACGTTTTGAGCGTGGCTAAGAGTTGAAGGTCCAAGGGAGGCGCCATCTCGACAGCCTGCTCTGTCGTCACTATAGACCAAACCGCAAAATTTAAAAGCCAAGCGCTCAAGGGACGATGGTGCGGCCGGAGCATCGATCACGATCCACCGCGCGTGCAAATCACGCCACCCAAGCAGTAAGCCGGCAACAACCACCGGATTTTGCAAGAGCGCGTTGCCCGACAGGACGCCTGACCGCACAATTCACACAAAAGCGCTGTGTGAAGAAGAAATACAAAATGGTTCCAACCGAAGACAGCCGGCTCCTGCGGAAGCATCTGGAAATCATCATCAAGCACTGGAAGACCGTCGAACCGAGGCCACCGGTGGTTCTCTCGGACGGAACACATACCCATTGCAGCATCTGATCGAGAGCGTCTTCGCAATCTGCAATAGATATGGGCGCATCGGGATGCGATCTTGCAAGACGGACGACTGCTTTGTCGACGTCCTCTCCCTTGCGGCCAATGACATTCGCCTGTGACGCCAAGAAAGGTCTTGCGATCACTTTTAGAAATTTACCGTTTGATAAAAAATTAAATGCATGGCAGCCTGCGTCTAAAGGACGACCAAGCGGAGATACCCCATTGGCAAACGATACCTTTAGCCCGGGCGTGGTTGCCGCCCGTCTGCCGGCCTCGGCCTACCGCGCCAATTTCGGCGATCTTCATCCGCCGCTGGACGACCACGAGGCGCGTGTCGCGGCAGACCGCTGCTACTTCTGCTTCGATGCGCCCTGCACGCAGGCCTGTCCGACCGCGATCGACGTTCCGCTGTTCATTCGGCAGATCTCGACGGGCACCCCACTGGCGGCGGCGCAGACCATCCTGTCTCAGAACATCCTCGGCGGCATGTGCGCCCGGGTCTGTCCGACCGAAACCCTGTGCGAACAGGCCTGCGTGCGCGAGACTGCCGAGGGCCGGCCGGTCGAGATCGGGCGGCTGCAACGCCATGCGACGGATCGCGCGATGGCGGCGGGCCCCCAGCCCTTTACGCGCGCGGCGCCCACCGGCAAGCGTGTTGCGGTCGTGGGCGCGGGGCCGGCCGGGCTTACGGCGGCGCATCGCCTTGCGCTTCTGGGCCACGAGGTGACGCTCCATGACGGGCGGCCTAAGGTCGGGGGGCTGAACGAATACGGCATCGCCGCTTACAAGGCGCCGGACGGCTTCGCGCAGGCCGAAATCGATTGGCTGCTGGGCATCGGCGGCATCAGGGTCGTCGCCGGCCAGCGGTTGGGCGAGGAACTGGCGCTCGATGACCTTCGGCGGGACTTTGACGCCGTGTTTCTGGCCATCGGGCTTGCGGGGGTCAACGCGCTTGAGGTCGAGGGCGAGGATCGCGAAAACGTCCGCGATGCCGTCGATTTCATTGCCGAACTGCGGCAGACGGCCGATCTGTCCGGCTTGCCGGTCGGCCGCGATGTCATCGTGATCGGCGGGGGGATGACGGCGGTCGATGCGGCGGTTCAGGCCCGTCTTCTTGGTGCGCAAAGCGTGACCATCGTCTACCGGCGCGGGCCCGAAGAGATGGGCGCTTCGGCCTACGAACGCGACCTTGCCGCCTCGAAAGGGGTGCGCATCATCACCCATGCAGCCCCTCTGCGCGTCTTGGGCAACGGCGCCGTGCGCGAGGTCGAATTCGCCTATACCCGCCCGCGGGGCGATGGCGGCCTTGAACGGACCGACCAGACCTTCCGGTTGCTTGCGGATCAGGTGTTCAAGGCCATCGGCCAGCCGCTGGAGGGCGCGCCCGAGGGGCTGGCGCTCGACGGGCGCAAGATCGCCGTTTCGGGACCCGGTCGCACCAGTCTAGCAGGGGTCTGGGCGGGGGGCGATTGCGCTGCGGGCAGCAAGGACCTGACGGTGAGCGCCGTCGCGCAGGGCCGCGACGCGGCGATGGACATTCATGCGGCCCTGATGGGCTGAGGAGAACGACAGATGGCCAACCTTGCCTCCGAATTCGTCGGGATCAAGTCACCCAACCCCTTCTGGCTGGCATCGGCGCCGCCCACCGACAAGGAATACAACGTCCGCCGCGCATATGAGGCCGGCTGGGGCGGGGTCGTATGGAAGACGCTGGGCGAGGCGGGCCCGCCGGTCGTCAACGTCAACGGCCCGCGCTACGGCGCGATCTGGGGCGCCGACCGCCGCTTGCTCGGCATGAACAACATCGAGCTGATCACAGACCGTCCGCTCGAGGTGAACCTGCGCGAGATCAAGGCGGTCAAGCGTGATTATCCCGACCGCGCCCTGGTCGTGAGCCTCATGGTCCCATGCGAGGAAGAGGCATGGAAGGCTATCCTGCCGCTCGTCGAAGAGACCGGCGCCGACGGGATCGAACTGAACTTCGGCTGCCCGCACGGCATGGCCGAGCGCGGCATGGGCAGCGCGGTTGGGCAGGTGCCAGAGTATATCGAGATGGTGACCCGCTGGTGCAAGCAAAGCACGCGGATGCCGGTGATCGTGAAGCTCACGCCCAACATCACGAATATCCTTTACCCCGCAGAGGCGGCGAGGCGCGGCGGGGCGGATGCGGTCAGCCTCATCAATACGCTGAACTCGATCACTTCGGTCGATCTCGAGCTGCTCGCGCCGCAGCCCACGATCGACGGCAAGGGAACGCACGGCGGCTATTGCGGACCGGCGGTCAAGCCCATCGCGTTGAACATGGTCGCCGAGATCGCGCGCAACCCGGCGACTGCCGGCCTGCCCATCTCGGGAATCGGCGGGGTCACGACATGGCGCGACGCAGCCGAGTTCCTCGTGCTTGGCGCGGGCAATGTGCAGGTCTGCACCGCGGCGATGACCTATGGCTTCAGGGTGGTGCAGGAGATGATGTCAGGCCTGTCCGACTGGATGGACGAAAAAGGCCACGAGAGCATCGCTGCGATCGTCGGACGTGCAGTGCCGAACGTAACCGACTGGCAGCATCTCAACCTTAACTACGTCACCAAGGCGAAGATCAACCAAGAGGCCTGTATCAAATGCGGCCGCTGTTACGCGGCCTGCGAGGACACCAGTCACCAAGCCATCGCGATGAGCCCCGGCCGCGTCTTCGAGGTGAAGGACGAGGAATGCGTCGCCTGCAATCTGTGCGTCAACGTCTGTCCGGTGGAGGACTGCATCACCATGGTGCCACTTGCCAATGGGGAAAGGGACCCGCGCACCGGCGCTGTCGTGGGCGCAGGCGCGGACTGGACCACGCATCCCAACAACCCGTCGGTCCGCGCAGCCGGGTAAACGCGTTGCGAACGGAATGACATGACGCACCAAACCGGATGCATCCGAACCAAAACACCGCTTCTTGACTACAGCTTGGGAGAGCTCCGATAAGGACTCGTTGGTTTTCGCCTTGCTCAAAACCAAGGCCCGGATAGGTAGAACATTTCGGTCGACATGACAGGCTAATAATTGAGCTCTGCCCCTATCCCACGAAGAACCAACTCCTTAACGCTACGCTTGGCAGTTTCCCACTCAACGTCGCTCAATGGCGTGTCATGGTTTAAAATCGTAATCTGGTGGCCGAAGTCCGCATAGTGCTGGGTCGATGCCCATACCAAGTAAAGGAGATATCGAGCATTCACCGGAAGCATCTTTCCCTCCGCCACCCATCGTTCAATGACACTTATGCGGGCGCTCGTCCATTCAAAGAATGCATCCTTGAAACAGTCCTGAATCATTGAAGCACCATGCATTACCTCATTTGCCCATACCTTGGATGCATTCGGATTTAAGCGCGATATTTCCATTTTTGCGTCGATATACCCTCCTATACCCTCCGCCGGAGTGGAAGCGTCGTCCATCACTTCCGCAGCACGCAGCCACATTCGAAAAATACGTTGCAAGACCGCGCGATAAAGCAGCTCCTTGCTCCCAAAGTAGTAGTGCAAATTTGGTTTCGCAATCCCCGACAGGTTGGCGATCAACTGCATCGTAGCCCCGCCAAAGCCCGCCTGGGCGAATACTGTTTCAGCTGCTATAAAGATCTTTTCTTCCGTAACATGCCTCAAAGCGGCTCGCCGCCCAGTCACTTTGCCTGTGCTGTTGCTCTCGTCGATCATCGGCCCAACCCGTGGAAAATTCATTGACCAATTAATCAAAACATGTACTGACTATATTTATCAACTAGCAAAATTTAGGCGCCCCCAAAGAGTGCCGACGCCTCTATGAAAGGAAAACCGATATGCCTGCACCCGGAGAAAACCTCCGTATCGATGCCGTCCGCCTGTGGGATAGCCTGATGGAGATGGCAAAGATCGGACCTGGCATTGCAGGCGGCAACAATCGCCAGACGCTCACCGATGCTGACAGCGACGGACGCGCGCTTTTTTGGAAATGGTGCGAGGCAGCCGGTTGCTCATTGGGTCTTGATCAAATGGGCAACATGTTTGCCCGACGCGAAGGCACCGACCCCGAGGCCCTACCAGTCTACGTTGGCAGTCACTTGGATACGCAACCGACTGGAGGCAAGTACGACGGGGTTTTGGGTGTTCTGGCAGGATTGGAAATCATCCGCACACTTAACGACCTAGGGATAAAGACAAAGCACCCAATCATTGTGACAAACTGGACGAACGAAGAAGGCACGCGTTTTCCACCTGCTATGATGGCCTCAGGTGTGTTCGCCGGGATGCACTCCCAGGATTGGGCGTACGCAAGAAAAGACGCTGACGGAAAGTCATTCGGAGACGAGTTGCAACGAATTGGCTGGCGCGGCGACGAAGTGGTGGGTAATCGCAAGATGCATGCATATTTCGAGCTGCACATAGAGCAGGGACCGATCCTCGAAGCCGAGGGAAAAGATATCGGCGTCGTCACCCACGGCCAAGGACTTAGCTGGATACAAGTCACTCTGACAGGGAAGGCATCGCACACCGGGTCCACACCTATGCCGATGCGCAAGAATGCAGCACTTGGCATGGCGCGCATACTTGAACTTGTGGACGAAATCGCTTGGTCGCACGCCCCACACGCGGTCGGCGCAGTCGGCCACATCGACGTCCACCCGAATTCTCGCAACGTCATCCCAGGGAAAGTCGTGTTCACCGTCGACTTCCGCTCGCCAGACTTTTCCGTAATCAAAGATATGGAAAACCGCCTTGAAGCGGGCGCCAGGAGTATCTGCAACGATATGGGCTTAGAGATTGAATTCGAACGGGTTGGAGGTTTCGATCCAGTTCAGTTCGACGATGGATGCGTCTCAGCCGTACGCACTGCTGCAGAACGTTTGGGATATTCTCATATGGATATCATATCAGGTGCAGGACACGATGCTTGCTGGATTAACCGCGTTGCGCCAACTGCGATGGTAATGTGCCCATGTGTCGACGGTCTTAGCCATAATGAAGCCGAAGAGATCAGCCTGGATTGGGCTCGTGCGGGAGCGAATGTTCTTTTTCACGCGGTTCTCGAAACGGCCCAGATCATAACATGACGCAGACCGCGAGGACGTTGACTTTTTGGTTTTCTTAATTCGGCGCGTTACAGCTTTTCACATCTTAGTTTTTAAAAATAATTTACCCAAAACCTCAAAGACAGACTACATCTAGCAGAAATAGCCAATATAAAGAATCTACATTGACTCTGCCCACAAAAGGGCACCAGCCATTTGATTCCAATCGCAACGACACACTGAGCACGTCCGTAAAAATGCCTCACTCATTTAAATATTTCCAATGACCTTCAAGAAAGGTCTAAAGGCCTGTGCTCAACGCTATCAAAAGCAGCCTAAACCGTGTCTTTGGCCTAACAACCCAGGCCGAAGCGACGCCATGAAGCCTCAAGGCGCTGTTGATCGATGTTCCGACCAATAAGGACAATTAAGTCATCGTCAGGAACGGTGCCACCGCCAATCTTGGACTCGGGTAAAATCTCGGGGGGTTGCACCTCACGCCTGACCGACTGCAAAAGAAGACGTCCGGCTGGAGTGCGAACCACGCCCTTCACGCGCACAATGCTATCTCCTCGAGCTTCTAAAACAGCAGACAGCCACGCAGACAACGACACCCACCCACCTGCGCCACTCACATTCAGCCTGTAAGGTCGGATCTGCCCCTCCTGCGCAGAGCGCGCGATAATCGGATAGGGCAACGCAAGCGGATCCGTAGACAGATCGGCCGCAACGCCGAAATCAGCAAAAGAGATTTGGGACGACGGAGAGATCTGGCGCAGCGTTGCAGCTACCCGAGAACGTTCCAGGACGGGCACATCGATCGCTTTCGTTATAATTATCTCATCCGCCACTTCGACTTGACACCAAGCCAGGGCCTCACTTTGCAGCAGTTCACATGCATGCAATGCATCCACAAGAACAATTGTCCTATGGAGAAACAGCCTTCGTGCAAGTATGGGATCACGCGCGATAGCACCAGCTATCTTGCCCGGATCGGCAAGGCCGCTGGTTTCAAGAACCAAAGTCTGCGAACCAAGATCAACGGCAGCCGCCTGCCTTTCACAAAATTCGCGGAGTGACTTCAGAAGATGCTCACGCCCGTCGCAACAAGCACACCCCCCGGCAATCACATCGATACTATCAGCCCTCTCAAGCAGTAAATTATCCACAGGTGTTTGAGCGGCCTCATTTACTATGAGATGCACACGCCCGAAGCGACCTTCATGCAACTGGTGCCGCAGCCAAGTCGTTTTACCGGCACCTAAAAAGCCTCCGACGATGAGTAGAGGAAGCCTACCGTCTCGTCTGGGTTCTGCGTCAGACATGAGAAATCGCTCGATCAGACATTGGATCGACCGGCTCTCCAGCAAGGCGCCCGGCCTCACGCCACAGCGTTGAGAGGTCTGGCACAAGCACGCGTTCTCCAGTACTCGCAAAGAGCTGGAGCCCCGGAATTACACCATCATCATGCGCTTTGAGGCCGTAAGGCGCCAAAATGCGGTTGACCACTCCCAATCGTATGAAACGCAGACGAACTCTGTCGCCGGGGCTGGTCGCCCCGGCGTCAGTCCAGTGTCCAGGCGCAGTGGGAAAACCGCACGCGCTACACATTTGACCTCCCTCAGATCACGTCAGGGCGCTTGCCACTGTTGAAAGGGAAGCGCAAACGGAAATCGTTAGCGATCTCGTCGAAGGTCGCCCATTCGATACCCTCGTGACCACTAATATATTCAATGAGACGCTCTAGCATCAACAAGACTTGAGGACGTCCTGAAACGTCAGGGTGGATTGTAAATGCGAACACACCATAGTCCATTTCCCTGTAGACCCAATCGAATTGGTCACGCCAGAGCTCTTCAATGTCACGTGGGTTGACAAAGCCGTGGCTGTTCGGTGCTTTCTTCATAAACATCATGGGCGGCAGGTCATCGACATACCAATTCGCTGCAATATCGACGAGGTCGATTTCCTTGCCATGCTTGAGCGGATGCATCCAGTCCGCCGCCTTCTTGGTGTAGTCGATGACGTTCCAACTGTCACCAACCCGAGCGTAGAATGGCTGGAAATCGCGATACCCCTGACTGTGATCGTAGCTGAAGTTGTACTTCTTCAGCAAAGCAGCCGTATTCGCAGACATTTCCCACCATGGCGCAACATAGCCACGCGGCGCTGAGCCAGTAAGTTTTTCAATCAGCTCAATAGATTTAACCAGGACGTCTTCTTCCTGTTGGGCAGTCATCGCGACAGGATTTTCATGCATGTAACCATGCGCACCAATCTCGTGGCCTTGATCAACAATCATTTGCATTTCTCTCGGAAATGTCTCGAGAGAATGACCTGGAATAAAGAACGTCGTACGCAAATCATATTTTTTAAACATACGAAGCAGTCTCGGAATTCCAACTTCCGACGCGAATATGCCGCGCTGAATGTCAGAAGGACTGTCGCCGCCACCGTATGAACCGATCCAACCAGCGACAGAGTCGATGTCTGTCCCGAATGCGCAGTAAATCTTTTTAGCCATTGTAAGTTCCTCTTTTTGATAGGTCTTGTTAGACGCCACTTGGGATATTCTGAGGGTCTCGCTTTATAAATCGCGGCGAGTTCAAATCCTTCCAGACCGACAACGCGCGATTGGCGGCAGGGAAGGCAGGACGGGGAACGAACTTTCCATGACCCGGCTGCGGACGCGTATTTTGCCCATGCGTCCAAACGATACTTCCGCGAGACAATGTGTAGCGCGGTAAGGCTGTGACCTCGAAACCCTCAAAAACATTATAGTCAAGGATTGACATTTGAGTTTCGGCCCGGATCGTCTTCGACAGCTTTGGGTCCCAAACTACGATGTCTGCGTCCGCTCCCGGAACCAAAGCACCCTTTCGCGGGTAGATATTGAGTATGCGGGCCACATTCGTAGACGTAACCGCGACGAACTCTTCGAGCGTAAGGCGCCCGGTTTCTACGCAACGCGTCCATAAAATGGAATGCCTGTCCTCAAGTCCGCCAGTGCCGTTTGGGATCATGGGGAAACCACTCAACCCCATACGCTTTTGCTCAGTCGTAAAGGCGCAGTGATCGGTTGCCACCACGTGCAGGCTTCCAGCAGCGAGCCCAGCCCAGAGGCTATCTTGATGCTTCTTGTCCCGGAATGGCGGGCTCATCACCCGACGCGCAGCGTGGTCCCAGTCTTTATTAAAGTACTCGGACTCGTCGAGCGTTAGGTGCTGCACAAGCGGCTCACCCCAAACGCGCATGCCTTTCTGCCTAGCCCGACGGATTGCCTCATGAGCCTCCTCGCACGAGACATGGACCACGTACAGCGGAACTCCAGCAGCATCGGCAATCATAATCGCTCGATTAACTGCTTCGCCCTCAACTTCCGGAGGGCGGGAGTAAGCATGACCTTCCGGACCGATTTGGCCGGCGTCCATGAATTTCTTTTGCAATTCCGCAATAATATCGCCGTTCTCAGCATGAACGAGCGGCAACGCGCCAAGTTCTGCGCAGCGCCTGAACGAGGAGTACATCTCATCGTCCTCGACCATTAAGGCGCCTTTATAGGCCATAAAGTGTTTGAAGCTATTGACGCCCATTTCGACCACTTCGGCCATTTCCCGCCAGACTGTCTCATTCCAGTCTGTGATCGCGACATGCCAACCGACATCAACACAGATCCTGCCCTCCGCCTTTCGGTGCCAAGCCTTTACGGCATTGACAAGAGAACCATCCGGACCCGGAAGGACAAAATCGATGATCATCGTTGTGCCGCCAGAAGCAGCGGCAGCCGTACCTGTCTCAAAGGTCTCTGCTGCAGTCGTACCCATGAAAGGCATTTCGAGATGGGTATGCGGATCGATTCCACCGGGCATAACGAACGCGCCCTCGGCATCAACTACTACATCGCCCTTCAGATTGTCGCCGATGGCCGCGATTTTCTCACCCTCAATCACTACATCGGCCGTCCAAACTCGGTCAGCGGTAACGAGGGTCCCCCCCTTTATTACTGTAGTCATGTCCGGCCTCTCCATGATAGGTCAGCGTATTCGCTAAAGTGGCTTGTCTTGTCGGTTGCAATAAGAATAGCCATCAATAGACGGGCCTTAACGGCATCCAAATCGCCAGCAGGCACAAGTCCACGCCGTATTAAGTCCATCTCTGCACCAAGTTGACCATATGTCTTGCTAAGGATACGGCCACCCCGAGTCCTGCTTGAAAAGATTACCGGAATCGATTTGGCTGCCTGTTGCAGCGCATCTGCCCAACTCACCATGGCATGCCCGCCACCAGCCAGTTCCGCAACAATCGCTGCAGCTCCAGAAGCCATAGCCGCATCGATGAGCCTTGGCTCGTCTGCAAATCCTTGTTTTAGAATGGGAACAAATGGCAATTTGCCACCTGACGGACGCGCCAGATGGGGACGGCGAGGCGCCCGCACACGCAAGACCGCCCTGCCCTCCACCATCCACCCCAATGGAGATGGAGACCAGAAAGCCGACACCCGCGACGTGTCTCGTTTTTGCACCCAAGCCGCAGCGTGACAAAGATCGTCAAAGGCAACCAAAACGCCCTGACCACGAAATACCGGGTCTGCAGCAATGGAAATCGCCATTAAGAGATTAGCTGGCCCATCCGCACCAGGTAACGTGGGGTTGCGCATGGCACCCGTAACTACGACAGGGCACTCACCGTGGTGAAGCAAGTCAAGCAAATAGGATGTTTCTTCGATCGTGTCCGTGCCTTGTGTTATCACAACGCCCGCAACACCGCCGCTCTCAAGTTTCTCTATAAGATCCAAAAGTTCCAGTATGATCTCGAAACTAATCTCAGTACTGGGAACCTTGGCAAGAGTCCGTACGCGTATGTCGGCGATCTCTGCAGCACTTGGAACAGTTCTCAATAGCTCCTCTGCGCCCAGACTAGGGACGACACCCTGCCCGTCAGGCTGTGGAACGCTTGCAATCGTGCCACCTAGTGCAATGACTTCAACTATCGGCTTCATTTTAATCCTCGCTGGGATTACCTGTTGAGTTATTTGTACCCAGAAGAAGGTGGTTTAGTGCTGGGCCCCACTTCACATTAACAACATCCCCAACAGCCTTCGGCGTTGCAAAATACGCCTGATCATTAATGTACGCGATAAATTCCTCGCGCGACCCCGTATCAATTGCTAATTTTACGAACGTTCCTTGATATTCGACGTTAATAACGCGTCCTGTGGCGCAGTTCCGCCGAAGGTCAGCGACGTCCGTAAGATGGATGTGGTCGCGACGCACAACAAAGTTAACGAGATCACCTATCGAAAAACCGAGACCAACCTTTAGATCGTGCCTGAACCCGTTGGGGGTCATTACCACAGCAGCTCCGCTCGAAAGGCTTTCAATTTTGCCCGAGAGCACATTCTGTCCACCCATGAAGCGGGCGACATAAGGGCTATGCGGCCGATTATAGACTTCGTTTGGCGAGGCTGCTTGCTCGACAATACCGTGATCCATTACGACCACCTGATCAGCCAAAGCGATTGCTTCAGGCTGTGTGTGCGTAACATGAATAAAGGTAATGCCGAGCTCGTTCTGAAGACGCTTGAGCTCTACGCGCATCTTCAAACGCAGGAACTCATCCAATGCCGACAGCGGCTCGTCAAGCAGAAGCACTTTGGGATTGGTAATCAGCGCCCGTGCCAACGCGACCCGCTGCTGTTGCCCACCCGAAAGCTCCGAAGGCACGCGGTCAGCGAGATGCAGCAGCTGCACCCGGTCAAGCATCTCGCGGGCCTTCTCCCGGCGGACCTCCTTCGCAACTCCTTTCACCTTCAAACCGAATGCAACGTTATCCGTCAGACTGAGGTGAGGGAAAAGCGCGTAGTTCTGAAACATTAATGCTGTGCCACGACTGCCGGTGCCCTTGGTCGTCACATCATCTCCGCCGATGAGGATCTTCCCCGAGCTCGGTTCCTCGTGACCTGCGATCATCCGCAAAAGCGTGGTTTTTCCACAGCCGGACGGACCGATCATGCAACAATAAGAACCACCTTCGATCCTAAGATTTACCTCGTTAACCGCACGAGTGGCACCATATGCCTTTGTGACGTTTTGTATATCAATTCGGCTCTGCTCGCTCATACCAAGCTTCCTCATTTAGCGCGGGCGCGCCGCTTTTGAATTATAGAGATCGACGCAAAAGCGGCGCCAATCACCAGAAGACTAATAACCGACGTCACAGTCCCGATCGCATAAAGCGCAGGTGTGGTCACTGTGGTCGTCATGTTAGAGATCTCTATAGGCAGAGTGTTGCTGCCTCCAACTGTCAGAATCGAGCGAGGCATTTCATCGTAACTTAATGTGAAACCAAACAAGGCCACCGCGATTAATCCAGGAAACAAGATAGGTACGGTCACATACATGAGCGTCTTCCAAGCCGAAGCACCAGCGTCGCGCGCCGCTTCTTCCCAAGATGAATCGAACCTATTCAGAACCGCAAACATAATCAGGAGACCGAATGGGAGAGTCCAACTAAGATGTGCCCCAAGCCCGGAAAGCCACCAGTACAATCTCAGACCAAGAATTTGAAAAGTTTGACTGATTCCAAGACCAACCAATATACCCGGAACAACCAAGCTTATAATGCAAAGATAAAATATAATGCTCGCGCCCCAAAAGCGGCGACGGAACGCAAGGCCAGCGAAAAAACAAACAATGACGGTGATTAGCATGGACAACCCGCCCAAAATCATTGAGCGCGACAATGCCCCTCCCAAATCACCGTAACGACCTGAAGTCATGAGATCATAGAACCAGTGCAAAGATACACCGCGCATCGGGAACGTAAGACCCCCCGTGGGTCCCTGAAAACTCAGAATAAATATCACCAACATTGGCCCGTAAAGAAAGAGCACGAAGAGCGAAAAAAATGCAGCGAGGACATAAAATTCAAATCCCCGCTTCCTGGATGCCTGCGACATAATCCCCCCCTATCTATCGCGCCAATTCACGACGAATATCAACGACCCGCAGGATCGCCGTCACCAGAAGTAAAACGAGCACCACCAACAAAATAGCCATCGCCGCAGCCTGCGGATAATAGAGCTGATCAATGTTATTCTTCATCGCAGATACGACCGAAGCACTTTGACCGCCACTCATAACGTTTACGACAAAGAAGTCTCCCATGACGAGGGTCACTACAAAGATTGAGCCAAGAGCTATGCCAGTTTTACACAATGGTACAATAAGATTTGTTAAGATCATCCATTTGCTGGCGCCAGCGTCACGGGCAGCTTCGATTATGTTCGGATTTATCTTGGACATGCTGTTAAAAATGGGAACTATCATAAATAAGGTAAAGAGGTAGACATAAGCCAAAACAACCGAGAAGTCCGAGTAAAGAAGCACGCTGAGCGGATGCGATATCAGTCCAAGCCTCATCAAAATACTATTGAATATACCCTCTCGCCCAAGAAACGGGATCCAGCTCACCATTCTAATGACGTCTGAAGTCCAAAATGGAATAGTGCAGACCAGAAGAAGCCCGATCTGTAATTTTAAATTTCTTACGTAGAAAACGAGAAAGTATGAACACGTAAATCCAATTATCGTTGTTATTATCAAGGTAATTAACGCGAACTTAATAGTCTTAATAAACAATGCCAACGTGACAGGAGAATTCAGCACCGAGGCATAATTGGACCATGTGAACTCTCTATATATTGTTATCCCGTCGGTTTGCCAGAAGCTCAACAGCACGACAATAACGAGCGGAATTCCAACCAAGGTAAACATAAGAAGCGCCATTGGCGCCACTTGAAGATAGCTGGAAAATCTTCCACCAGCTGAATTACTTCTTGAAGACATAGAAATTCCTTTCGCCAATCGAACATAGCGAACTGCTTCAGATTTAACGCAAGATGTGCGGTGCGTCGCTCACGAACGCACCGCGCATTTTTTTGGTGTTAGGAAGAGATGAACTGGTTCCAACGCTGAACAAGGTAGCGATCCTCGTCCATCACCGTATTCCAGCATGCAATGTTGCCCATGCGTTGCTGGAAGCTCCCCCCGTCACGCTTGGCACCAACCTTGTCCATAACGTTGCCGTATGGATCTTTTATCACAGCCGTTGCCGCCTTACCCTCATACCAATAGCCCCGCTCGTTAGGCGTGAGGTTGGCAAGGGCAGTTTCCGGCAAAGCAGAATAATATCCTTGACGGGCGATAAACGCACCTTGCCATCCCGTAAGATACCAATTCAGGTATTCATAGGCTGCCTCAAGCTTCAGACCAGTTAGGTGGCGCATTAGTCCGAGACCAGCGCCCCATCCACGGTAACCCTCTTTGAGGCCCTGATAAACACAGGGTATACCGCGAGACTTAATTGCAGTCACCGCCGGGGACCACATCGACTGAATAACGACTTCACCTGCGGCCATGAGGTTAACGCTCTGATCGAATGTCGACCAAAACGCTCGGAATTGACCGCTCTTCTTTAGGCTAATCAGCGCATTGATAGTCTTATCAATTTCCTCACGGGTCATATTGCCTTTGTTGGCATATTTTATTTCACCCCGAGCTTCCAACGCCATCGCAGCATCCATAATACCAATGGACGGAATGTTGACGAGCGCCGTTTTTCCCTTGAACGCTGGATCGAACAGCTCAGACCAGCTAGAGATCGGATGCCCAATCAAGTCAGGCCTGATACCTAGCGTGTCCGCGTTGAAAATTGTAGGCAATACCGTTGCATAACCCGTCTTACCTTTTGCGAAGAGCTTGGAGTCGGGCCCTTCCGTATACAATACGTTGAACGGCAAAGTCCCCTGCCGACTCAGGTCAGAACCATCAAAGCTCTTTCCATCCTTCATCAAGGGCGTGATCTTGTCCCAAAGCTTTATTTTTGAAATATCGATGGGCTGAAGGTTACCGGACCGGTACACCTTCTGCATCCCCCAATACTCCCAATCCGCTATGTCCACCGTTTCTGGCTGGGTTACGACCTTAGCCATTAATTGGGTGGTTTCGATGGCCTGAGGGACGATTTTAAAGCCGAGATCTGCGCTAGCCTTCGCAGAAATATCAGCGATTACCGAGAAAGATGGGCCCACCTCACGAAGAGTGATGTCCTTAATATTTTGCGCCCAGATCATGGGCGCACCAACCACACCGGAGCCCAGGACTCCGCCCGCAACGGCAGCCCCGCCCTTCAACAGTGACCGCCGAGTTAGTTTGCCCTGATCGGACGCCTGCGTCGTCTTACGTGCCATGTTTCTCTCCCTGTCCACGAGCAGCAAGCCGTCGGGCAGCCTCCACCAGCCCCCGCACTCGACTCCTGACCACTCCTCGATGAGCTTAGCAAAGTGTTCTTCGAATGCAATGCACAAAATGGGAGACGATTTTGCGCGAAAACGCCGTTCCAGTTTGCAAGTCCGTGCCCATCTCCGTTACATTGTATGCGGAAACCACACCGCGAGCCTGCCCATGGCGACTACACCGAGCCCCAAAACGGCTGCACAGCATGGCCCTGAACGAACCGATGCCCGGCCAGTCGTGACCGGAGCTTACCTTTATGACGCAGTGCGCGATCTTCTTGCTCGGAAAATTCATTCCGGCGAGCTTCCAAGCGGGGCCGTGCTCAAGGAAGGGACTGTTTCGACGCATGTTGGGGTCAGTCGAGCGCCCGTAAGGCGGGCGCTCGCGATGCTGGCGAATGATGGGCTGATCCGTGGCGCGGACGGACAAGGTTACATTGTGGGGCAAGGTAAGCCCATTCGCATGAGCAACCGCCGCCTTCATGACATCCTTGTCGCAGAACCTGAAGACATTGACCGAAGTGCAACCTGGGAGCGGATTTTCACGACCGTTCTTGATGAAGTCTTGTCGGTAATGCCTTTCGGCACCTACCGCATCCAAGAGGCTGAGCTGGGTCGCTACCATGATGTCAGCCGCACAGTCGTTAGGGAAGTTCTTTGGCGCCTTTTGGACAGGCGGTTGATCGAAAAGGATCGCAAGTCGCATTGGATCATAGGCCAGATGACGGCCCGCAGTGTGCGCGATTCCCTTGAGATGCGACGCTTATTGGAGCCACAGGCCTTAGGAAATGTTGCTGCACAATTAGACCGAAACTGGCTACGTCAACTTGAAGAGCGTATTGCGATAGCGCTTGCGCAGTTTCCAGATTGCAACCCATCGAAGATAAACATGATCGAGCGTGACATGTTTGGCGCGATGTATGACGGACTGCGCAATGCAAGAATGCTTGGTTCAATTCGGCGTAATCAGTTTGCATTGATCATACCTACTCTGTTTAGACAGAATTTTCCGAATCGTGATGATCGCCCTGATTTAGTCACGTATGGACAGATCGTTCAGCAGCTTCAATCCGGCACTGCTGAAGCTGCACAGGTCTTATTAAGAATGCACCTCGAACGAGCCGAGCGTTTGACATTGGCGCGTTTGCGGGTTCTGTCGCTGCTTCCGCCTCCTGTCTCCATCCCCTACCTGTTTTCTACACACTGAAGATATGAGAGATGAAAACCAGATCCTTACGCGTGATAGGAACCAGTGCGACTCTTACGGAGGAGATCCGGCGTCAAGCAGCGATTGATTTGCCGTTTGAGATTAATTTTGAGATACTCGACGGGGTATCATGTCTTCGACGTGGCGTAATGATGCCTGAGAGCTACGACGTTTATGATCAATGGTTTCATTCAGTCGACCTGCTTTGGACGGCTGGAGCTATCCAGCCGATAGACACGAAGCGTATCTTTCGTTGGCCTGAGGTCCGCATTGCGGGTCAGCCAGTCGGAGCAAGCTTGGGCAAGGGAAGGAACCTTGCGCCGCAGGACCGACTTTATATTCAAGACGACGGGACGCTCGGTCCAAAACAGAGCAGTTTGAGCTCGCCCCTTATCAGCATGTTGCCGACCACCTACAACATGGACAGCTTCGCTTATACGCGCGAGCTCTCGGCAGAACTGAAGGACGGGGAGTTGCCCAGCTGGGCTTGGCTGATTGACGACCGGTGGCACGGGCGCTGTACGCTTAGCTTAGACCCAGCTAGCAGCGTTGTAGAGCTTGCCTTAGCTGTGCGTTCTGCTGGCTTAGTTGATATTGAAAATCCTGCCGATCTCACAATAGAGGAAATCGACGCACTGTTTGAAGTACTCATGTCTCGAAAACGTACCGGGCATTTTACTCGGCTATGGGCTTCAACGGAGGACTCGGCACGCATTCTCGCAGGCACCAGTTGCGTCATAGGATCAATTTGGTCACCAGCATTCTACACTCTGCGGGGGATGGGACAAGACGTCGTGTATGCCGCCCCAGTAGAGGGTTACCGCGGCTGGCATGCCGGACTTTGTCTTTCGGCGCGTATAGATGATCACACAAAAGATCTTGCATATGCATATTTGAACTGGTGGCTTGACGGAACGCCAGGTGCCATCATGGCACGGCAGGGATATTATATTTCCGTTGTCGAGCCGCTTCGGGCCACAATGAGTCCTGCTGAGTGGGGCTATTGGTACGGAGGCGAACAATCAACGGAGCGATTGCCCGGATCGTCCGGCGTGACAGTGGTTCAGCCGGGCGAACTGCGCGAAGGCGGTAGCTACCTGCAGCGCGTCAGTAACGTATCCGTTTGGAGCAATATAATGTCCGAGCAAAATTATCTTGAGCGGCGTTGGCGCGAATTCCTGGATGCCTAGGCTTTCTGCGAGATAATGCATCTTGGAGACGGCCAGATCGAGCGATTCACGCGAGATTCTGTGAAATTTTTTGGCCTGACGTCTTGTGTCAGGCAATAGGGAACGCTTCATCGAACATGATCGCGAACTGAGACCTGACGACGTGGCATTCGCCGACCGAATACTCGAAGGCATCACCACCCCAAGCCCCGGACAATTGCGCCCATTCGATACCCAGAACTTGCAAAAACCGCCTGAAAGACCTCGCGTAGCTACATTTCGGCCCATTCGGCAACAATGAAACCAAGCAGTTGCAGCCGTAGCCGTCGAACAACGAAGGCGTCTAATCCACTGTAACCGCCCGCTTTGGACCGCCTTCTGAGTTTGGTTTCGAGATCTTAGGGTCCGTCGTTATTGACGTCGTTAACGACGTCTTATCAGCGGGGAGATCGGATGCGGCAGGGTGAAGTGCTGGGCGTGGAACGCCGCCGGCGGTGGTCGGATGAAGAGAAGCTGGCGATCCTTGAGCGTGTT
>JAGWVA010000083.1 GCA_028875855.1 Paracoccaceae bacterium | reverse complement strand
GCCGTGATGGAGGCCTACATGGGCGTGAGCGCCGAGGAGGCCATGGCATGAGCGCACCGCTCCTCGAAATTCGCAACCTTCAGGCTTGGTATGGTGAGTCGCACATCCTTCACGGCATCGACATCGATCTGTCCGCGGGGCAATTGATCACTCTGCTCGGACGAAACGGGGCCGGGCGCACGACAACGCTCCGCGCAATCATGGGCATGGTGGATCGCCGCACTGGATCGATCCGCATCGGGGGCGAGGAGTTTATCGACAAGCCTGCCCACCGCATCGCACCCCTTGGCAGGATCGGCTATTGCCCAGAGGAACGCGGTATATTTGGCAGCCTGACCGTAGGCGAGAACCTCATGCTGCCGCCCACGGTGGGCCCGGGCGGCATGAGCCTGGATGAGCTGTTCACGATGTTTCCGAACCTGCGCGATGTCCGCAATCGGATGGGGACTCGGCTGTCTGGTGGGGAACAGCAGATGCTGGCGATGGCACGCATCCTGCGAACGGGCGCAAGGCTTTTGCTGCTAGACGAGATCACCGAGGGCTTGGCGCCTGTCATCGTCAAGGCGCTGGGGCTTGCTATCCGAAGCCTCAAGGAGAAGGGTTACACGATCGTTCTGGTGGAACAGAATTTCCGCTTCGCGGCTCCCCTCGCCGACCGACATTACGTGATCGAACACGGCAAGGTCATCGACAGCTTCGGCATGGACGAGCTGACGGCGAACCAGGACCGTCTGAACCAGTATCTCAGCGTGTGATGCGAAGCGGTCGGCAGGACGAAAGGCAGATATCAATGGAGCAGGGCACGACATGGACCCGATGCTGAGACTGATACTGGCGCAAGGCATGCTTGGGCTGAACAACGGCGTGTTCTACGCGCTGCTGAGCCTTGGGCTTGCGGTGATCTTCGGCCTGCTGGACGTGGTGAACTTCGCCCATGGCGCGCTTTACATGACCGGGGCCTTCCTTGCGATCATCCTCTATTCCTACGTGGGGATCTGGGTCGGCCTGTCGTGGCTGCATGTGGGGTTCTGGGCGGCGCTTGTGCTGGCGCCGATCCTTGTGGCCTGTTTCGGGATGCTGTTCGAACGGTTTGCGCTGCGCTGGCTCTACGGGCTTGATCCGATCTACAGCCTGCTTCTGACCTTCGGGGCGACGCTGGTGCTGCAGGGGCTTTTCATCAACTTCTTCAGCGCCTCGGGCACGCCCTATCCGGGCATGCCGGCCGAGTTGCGTGGGATCGTGAACCTCGGCTTCATGATGTTTCCGAAATACCGGCTGTTCGCCATCGTCTTCTCGATCGCGGTCTGTCTGGTCGTCTGGTATGTGATCGAGCGGACGCGGATCGGCGCGCTGCTGCGCGCGGGCACCGAGAACCCGGAGCTGGTGAAGGCCTTCGGCATCAACGTGCCGCGGATGATCACGCTGACCTTCGGCTTCGGAACCGGGCTTGCGGGGCTTGCCGGGGTTCTGGCCGCGCCGATCTATTCGGTGACGCCGCTGATGGGGGCCGACCTCATCATCATCGTCTTCGCGATCGTCGTGATCGGCGGCATGGGGTCGATCATGGGCGCGGTCGTGACCGGGCTGACGCTGGGCCTGCTCGAGGGCATCGTGAAGGTGTTCTATGCCCCGGCGGCGAATACGGTTGTTTTCATCCTGATGGTCGTGGTGCTGCTGGTGCGGCCCGCGGGCCTGTTCGGGCGGCAAAGGTGAGGGCTGACATGTCCATGTCCGACATCGGCGAATTCGACGACCACCTGCCCACTTCCGAACAGGGCCGTTCGCGCCTCGCGCAGCGGGCGATGTGGGTGCTTCTGGTGGGCTTCGTGGGCCTTGCGCCCTTCATGCTTTACCCGGTCTTCGTGATGCAGCTTCTGTGTTTCGCACTGTTCGCCTGCGCGCTGAACCTGCTGATCGGCTTTACCGGGCTTCTGTCCTTCGGCCATGCGGCCTTCTTCGGGGGGGCGGCCTACATCACCGGCTATCTGCTGACATCGCTGGGCTTTCCGCCGCTGCTTGGAGTGATCGCAGGCGCGCTGTTCTCGGCCGCCCTGGGCGCCGTGGTGGGCGCGCTGGCGATCCGGCGGCAGGGCATCTATTTCGCCATGATCACGCTGGCGCTGGCGCAGATCGTCTATTTCTTCGCCCTCCAGCTTCCCTTCACCGGGGGCGAGAACGGCTTGCAGGGCATCCCGCGCGGGCATCTGCTGGGGTTCATCGACCTGAACCAGTCTCTGGCGATGTATTACTTCGTGGCGGCGGTCTTCCTTGCGGGCTTCCTGCTGATCTACCGGATCATCCATTCGCCCTTCGGACAGGTTCTTCAGGCGATCCGCGAGAATGAGCCGCGCGCCCTGTCGCTGGGCTACAACGTCAACCGCTTCAAACTGATCGCCTTCATCCTGTCGGCCGGGATTGCGGGGCTGGCGGGGGCCACGAAATGCATCGTGTTCCAGTTCGCCTCGCTGACGGATGTGCATTGGCAGATGTCGGGCGAGGTGATCCTGATGACGCTGCTGGGGGGCCTTGGGACGATGTTCGGCCCCGTCGTCGGCGCCTTCATCGTCGTCACGCTTCAGCAGGCGCTGGCGGGCATCGGGTCCTGGGTGCAGGTGGTGATCGGCGCGACCTTCATGGCCTGCGTGCTGCTGTTCCGGCGCGGCGTCGTCGGCGAGCTGGCGCGAATTCTCAAGATCAATTCGCTTTGACGGGCGGCCAGAGCCCCAAGGGAGAGGCGCGATGACACCGTTCCAGTTCAGCACGACGAAAAGCATCGTCTTCCGCGCAGGCGCCGCCGCCGGGCTGGGCGAGCTGGCCGGCAGCCTTCTGGGCGCGCGGGTGCTGCTTGTCACCGACCCGGGGCTGCGCGCCCTTGGCCTGCCCGATCCCGCCATCGCGGCCCTACGCGCGAGGGGGGCAGAGGTCGTCGTCTTCGACCAGGTCGAGGCCGATCCCTCGCAGGCCACCTTGCTCGCGGCCGTTGACGCCGGGCGCGCGTTCGGCGCAACCGGGGTTCTGGGGTTCGGCGGCGGCTCGTCGCTTGACGTGGCAAAGCTCGCGGCGCTGCTTCTGGGATCGGGCGAGGATCTGGACGCGGCCTGGGGCGTCGGCAATGCGAGGGGGCCGCGCCTGCCGCTGGTGCTGGTGCCGACGACCGCGGGAACCGGGTCCGAGGTGACCCCGGTCGCCATCATCACCGTGGGCGAGGAAGAGAAACGCGCCGTCTCGTCCCCGGTCATCCTGCCCGATCTTGCGATCCTGGATGCCGAGCTGACGCTGGGCCTGCCCCCCGCGATCACGGCGGCGACCGGCGTCGATGCCATGGTGCATGCGATCGAGGCCTATGCCTCGGCGAATGCCAACAACAACCCCCTGTCGAAGATGCTCGCGCGTGAGGCGCTGCGTCTGCTCGGGGCGAATATCGAGACGGCGGTGACCGAGGGCGGCAACGTGCCCGCGCGCGCGGCGATGCTTCTGGGCTCCATGCTGGCCGGGCAGGCCTTCGCGAATGCTCCGGTCGCGGCGGTTCATGCGCTGGCCTATCCGATCGGCGGGATCTTCCACGTGCCCCACGGCCTGTCGAACGCGCTCGTGCTGCCGCATGTGCTGCGGTTCAACGCGCCCGCCGCCGCCCATATCTATGCCGAGATCGCCGCCGATGCCTTTCCGGCGCTGGCCGCGCTCGGGATGCAGGCGCGCACGCCGGCCTTCATCGACGCGCTGGAAGACCTTGCCACGCGATTGACGATGCCCAAGCGCCTGCGGGACGTCGGCATCCCGGAAGACGCCCTTCCCAAGATGGCGGCGGATGCGATGAAGCAGCAGCGGTTGCTGGTGAACAATCCGCGTCCGGTGACGGAAGTGGATGCTTTGTCGATCTACCGCGCGGCGTGGTAGCGCCGCCCTGTCCTATGCGTGCCGCGAGGTCAGCGCGACGAGGGGAAGCCGTGCCCCCATGCGCACGCACAGAAGCGCGGTCCCGCTGATCTTGCGCTGAACGAACAGCGTCTCGGCGGGCGGGACGTGCCAGGTCGAGCGGTCGGCGGCGACCGGGGCGGCCACGTCGCGCAGCGCCGCCACGAAGGCGCGGTCGGCGAAGTCGAAAAGCCCCTCTCCCGCCCGGCTTTTCCCGACATGGGCCAGCACGATGCGGATCATCTCGGAAAGTGTCGCCCCGTGCCGACGCATCTGCGCCTCGGACACGAACCCGTGGCGCACAAGGACCTGAAGCAACGCCTCGCTGTCTTCGCCCAGACCCGCCCGCAAGAGGTCGCGGTAGGCCACGGTCGTCTCTGCCGTCACCGCCCGGGCCGCGCCGAAGTCGAGCAGGACGATGCGCCCGTCTTCCTTGCGCCACTTGAAATTGGCGAAGTTGGGATCGGTCTGCATGTAGCCGAACGCGAACAGCTCGCGCAGCACAAGGTCGAGCAGCGCGCCGCAGGCCGCATCGCGCACCGCCTGACTTTCCTCGGCAAGGCTTTCGATCGGCGCACCGGTGACATAGTCCATGGCAAGGACCGTTTCGGCCACCATGTCGTCAACCGGCTCGGGCAGGGCAAAGCGCGCGTCATCGGCCAAAAGCCTGCGGTAATGGCGCATCTGATCCGCTTCGCGCAAGTAATCCGCCTCTTCGTGAAGCTGGCGCTTCGCCTCGGACAGAAGGGGCGCGATGTCGAGACCGGCGGGCAAGAGGCCGGAATAGCGCAACAGGGCCGCGACGTTGTCGATATCGGCATCGATACTGGCCGCCACGCCCGGATACTGCACCTTGATCGCAAGATCGCGCCCGGACCGCAGCGTCGCGCGATGCACCTGCCCGATGGAGGCGGCGGCCACCGGGCGCACGTCGAAGCGTGAAAACCGCCGCTTCCAGTCAGGACCCCAGGCCCGCACGAGGACCTGATCCAGTTGCCGCGGCGGCATCACATGGGCCTGTTCGCGCAGCCGTGCGAGGATGGCGGTCAGCTCGGCCGGCAGCACGTCGCCCGCGTCAAGCGAGATCATCTGCCCCAGCTTCATCGCCGCCCCACGCATGCGGGAAAGCTGATCCGTCACGCGCCGCATGTTTGCGGGCGTCAGCAGGAGGTCCGGCATGGTCGGGCGCTCGCCCGCCGCCAGTTGCCGCATTCCCTCGCCAAGCG
Source organism: Paracoccaceae bacterium (assembly GCA_028875855.1). GTDB lineage: Bacteria > Pseudomonadota > Alphaproteobacteria > Rhodobacterales > Rhodobacteraceae > Solirhodobacter. The sequence continues at coordinate 8,026 of JAGWVA010000083.1, read as the reverse complement.
CGCTTGCCGCGATCCCGCCCGCCATCTGGCCGAGCGCCGCCAGACGCGAGATCCGGGTCTGGGGCACCCTGCTGTATCGCTCGCTCACTCCGGTCCCTCCATCCGCGGCCGTCTCGCCTGTTGCCTTGGGGTTTACGCAAGGCGGGGGACGACGGTTCAGTTTGCGGTCCTGCCGGGGGCGGCGTAACCCGGATCAGGCGCGCATGGGCGGCACGTCGTTGGGGTCGAGCTTCAGTTCGATCAGGACGGGCCGGTCGCGGTTGTCGAGCGCCGCCAGCGCGGCCTCGAGGTCCGGCAAGGACCGGACCGTGACGCCCTGCCCGCCCAGCACGGTCGCCACCGCTGCGAAAGAGGGCCAGTTGAACTGCGACAGGCTCGGGTCCATCTGGCGGTCGCGGAACTGGACGTGTTCCGCGCCATAGGCGGAGTCGTTCGCCACGATCACGATCAGGTCGAGGCCAAGCCGCACGGCGGTGTTGAATTCGTTGATCCCGCCCATCATGAAGCCGCCGTCTCCGGTGAACAGCACCACGGGCCTGTCGGGACGGCCAAGCGCCGCCCCGATCGCCTCGGGCAGGCCAAGGCCGATGGAGCCGAAATTCACGGTTGGCACGAAGCTTTTCGGATCGGGCACCGAGACGCGGCACCAGACCTCGGTCATGAAGCGCCCGCCGTCGGTCACAAGGGTCCGGTCCTGCGGCAGCGCCGCTTCCAGCCGTTCCAGCGCGCGCACGTAGTTCACGCATCCGTCGCCAGCGCGGTTGGGCCCGACCGGATGGGCCCGCAGGGTCTCGGCGTCCAGTTCCTTCGTGAACCCGCTCGGCGGGATCTCGGCCGCGTCCAGCCAATATACGATCTTGTCCGCCGTCAGCCCGGCATCCGCGACAAGCGCCGCGTCGGGATGGACGCCGCCGCCGATGGCCGAGGGCGCGATATCGACCTGGATGATCCGCTTGCCCTTCATCAGTCGGCCGCGATCCGTGGTGAAATCGTGCAGCGCGGCGCCGAAGCAGACGATGCAGTCGGCCTGTCCGATGATGTCATAGGCTGCGGGCGTGCTGAGCGTGCCGAAGATGTCCATCGTGTAGGGATGGCCGTTGAAGAGCCCCTTGGCCTTCAGTGTGGTCGCAAGCGGCGCCTCCAGCCGGTCGGCAAGGCGGATAAGCTGGTCGCGCGCCCCAATGGCCCCGCCGCCGGCAAGGATCACCGGGCGACGGGCCGAGGCGATCATGCCGATGGCCTCGTCAAGGATGCCGCCCTCGGCCACTTCGCCGGGCGTGTCGAAGACGTTGAGGACGCGGGTGACGTGTTCGACCTCTTCCCACATGAAATCGGCGGGCATGTTCAGCACCACCGGACGCCGTTCCACCCGCGCGCGGTAGAAGGCATGGGCCACGTCGGCGCTGGCCGTCTCGGGCGCGCGAAGCTGGATGAAGCCGGCGCCGGTCGCCTTGACCACCTCGCGCTGGTCGATGCTTTGCAGGTGCCTCGGGTTCGCCACTGGCGTATCGCCCGCCAGGAGAACCAGCGGCACGTGGCCGCGCACGGCTTCGGTCAGCGCGGTGACGCAGTTGGTCAGCGCCGGCCCATGCGTCACCGTGGCCACCCCGATCCGACCCGAGGTCAGCGTATAGGCAAGCGCCATGAGCACGCCGCTGCCCTCGTGCGTGGCGGGCACGAAACGGCCGCCGCAGCCCCGGACATAGGCGTCCACCATGAAGAGGTTCGCATCGCCCATCAGGCCGAACATCGTATCGACCCCATGGTCGCAGACGGCGCGGGCGATGGATTGGCAGATGGGGATCTTCGGGGCGGGCATGGGGCACTCCTGTCGCGTGTGCGACACAGCCTAGCCGAACCGCCCTGCGCAGGGTGTGCAAGATAGGGGCGCAATCCGGTCCAGATTGAACGCCACGCGTCACGAATTGACGATACATGCACAAACCGTGCATGATTTGCCGATGCGGCAATCAGCGCGGAGCATCCGATGCAACTCGATCAGTTCGACAGGCGCATCCTGACCGCGCTGCAACGGGATGGATCTCTGACCAATGGCGCGCTGTCCGAGATCGTGCGGCTGTCGCCCTCGCAATGCTCGCGCCGGCGCGCGGCGCTGGAGGCGGCGGGGATCATCACCGGCTATCACGCGCGGCTGAATGCGGCGAAGCTGGGGTTCACCATGCGGGTGATCGTGCGCGTCACGCTGCGCGCACAGACCCGCGACGATCACATCCACTTCTCCGAATGGCTCGACCGGCAGCCAGAGGTGAAGGCGGCCTTTTCCGTCTCGGGCAGCGCGGATTACGTGCTGGACGTGCGAGTGCATGACCTCGAGGGCTTCAGCGACTTTCTCCATGAACGGCTGCTGATCCGGCCGCAGGTCGGCCATATCCAGTCCGATTTCGTGCTGAAGACGATGAAGGACAGCGAAGACCTCGACCTGTCGGGCTGGCGCGAATCCTGAGCGGGGTTTGCCCCCCCCTCGATCGTCCCTTCTGCCCTGCCCGCCACTGACGCTCGTCAATGCAGGGCCGCGTTGCGCGATGGAATGCTGGCGGCGAGGCATGCCCGCGACGGGAGGGGATATTGGTCCGGCCCACCATCACCAAAAGCGCCGAGGAACGCGCCGCCGCCACCCTGACCGATGCCGTGCGCCGCGCCTTCACCTGGGACAAGGCGCGCGAGATGCTGGATGGCCTTCCCGGCGGCGGCCTGAACATCGCCCACGAGGCGGTGGACCGGCACGTCGCGGCTGGCCACGGCGCGCAGGAGGCGATCCGCTGGTTCGGAAAGGACGGCAGCCGCCGCAGCCTGACCTATGCCGATCTGGCCGAGCGGACCGCGCGTTTCGCGAGCCTCATCACAGATCGTGGCCTGCGCCCCGGCGACCGGCTTTTCGCGATCTCGGACCGGGTGCCCGAGCTTTACACCGCGGCCCTTGGCACGTTGAAGGCGGGGCTGGTCTTCTCGCCCCTCTTCTCGGCCTTCGGGCCCGATCCGATCCGGATGCGGATGGAGATCGGCGAGGCCACGGCCCTTGTCACGGATGCCGGAACCTACCGTCGCAAGATCGCGGCCTGGCGCGATCAGATCCCTTCGCTGCGGCTGGTCCTCATCATCGGGGATGACGCGCCCGAGGGCTGCGTGGCGCTGGCCCCGGCGATGGCGGCGGCGTCCGCACGGTTCGAGGTGGCGCAGACGCGACCGGAAGACCCCGCCCTGATCCATTTCACATCCGGCACCACGGGGCGACCCAAGGGGGCGGTCCATGTCCACGCGGCGGTGGTGATGCATGCCGAAACCGGGCGCTACGCGCTCGAGATGCGCCCGGGCACGCGCTACTGGTGCACCGCCGATCCGGGCTGGGTCACCGGGACCTCCTACGGCATCATCGCGCCCCTGGTGAACCGCGTGACGATGATCGTGGACGAGGCCGACTTCGACCTTGGCCGCTGGTATTCCATGCTGGAGCGCGAGCGGATCGCGGTCTGGTATACCGCCCCCACCGCGATCCGCATGATGATGCGCGCGGGCAAGGACGCGGCGGCGGCGCATGACTTCTCGGCCCTGCGGTTTCTGGCCTCGGTCGGGGAGCCGCTGAACCCCGAGGCCGTCGTCTGGGGCAACGAGGTGTTCGGCCGGCCCTTCCACGACAACTGGTGGCAGACCGAAACCGGCGGGATCATGATCGCCAACACCCGCGCGATGGACATCCGGCCGGGGTCCATGGGCAAGCCGCTGCCGGGTGTAGAGGCCGGGATCGTCCGGCGCGAGGGGGACGCCGTCACCGACTGCGCCACGGGCGAGATCGGCGAGCTTGCGCTGCGCCCGGGATGGCCGTCGATGATGCGCGCCTACCTGAACGAAGAGGCGCGTTACCGCAAATGCTTCGCGGGCGGCTGGTATCTGACCGGCGACCTCGCGATGCGCGACGGCGACGGCTATTTCTGGTTCGTGGGCCGCGCGGACGATCTCATCAAGTCGTCGGGTCACCTGACCGGTCCTTTCGAGGTGGAAAGCGCGCTGCTTGAACATCCGGCGGTGGCCGAGGCCGCCGCCATCGGCCTGCCCGACGAGACGGCGGGCGAGGTGGTGAAGGCCTATGTCGCGCTGAAGCCGGGTTTTGTCCCCTCCGAGGCGCTGGAACGCGAGATTCGCGGGCTTGCGCGCAGAAAGCTCGGCCCCGCCGTCGCCCCGCGCGAGGTGGCCTTTCGCAAGACCCTGCCCAAGACACGGTCCGGCAAGATCATGCGCCGGCTGCTCAAGGCGCGCGAGCTGGGCCTGCCCGAGGGCGATATTTCCACGCTGGAGAGCGACGAGACATGACTGTGCAGAAACCCCACCTGACCCATGCCCATGTCCGCGAGCAACTGGCCGGAATGATCCGCATCCGCCATTTCGAGGATAAATGCGCCGAGCTTTACACGCAGGAAAAGATCCGCGGGTTCCTGCATCTCTACGACGGGGAAGAGGCGGTGGCGGTCGGCATCATCCCCGTCCTTGGCCCCGGCGACCGGATCGTGGCGACCTACCGCGAACATGCCCATGCGCTGGCGCGTGGCGTGCCGATGCCGCGCGTGATGGCCGAGATGTATGGCAAGGTCACGGGCAGTTCCGGCGGGCGCGGCGGCTCGATGCATATCTTCGATGCCGAACGCAACTTTTACGGCGGCAATGCCATCGTGGGCGGCGGCCTGCCGCTGGCCGTGGGCCTTGGCCTTGCCGACAGGATGCGTGCCCTGCCCCATGTCACCGCCTGCTTCTTCGGCGAGGGCGCGGTGGCCGAGGGGGAGTTTCACGAGTCGATGAACCTTGCCGCGCTCTGGTCGCTGCCGGTGCTTTTCGTCTGCGAGAACAACGGTTACGCCATGGGATCGGCGCTTGGGCGGACGGAGTCGAATACCGATATCCACGCCAAGGCCGCGGCCTATGGCATCGCCTCCGCGCAGGTGGACGGCATGGATGTCGTCGCGGTCGAGGCCGCTGCCCGCCGCGCGCTGGCCGCGATCCGCGAGACGGGCAAGCCGCAGTTCCTCGAATGCCTGACCTACCGGTTCCGCGCGCATTCGATGTTCGACGCCCAGCTTTACCGCGACAAGGCCGAGGTCGAGGCCTGGCGCGCCCGTGGCCCGATCGTCCGGTTCCAGGGCTGGCTCACGTCGAACAACCTCCTGCACCCCGAGGAGGTCGCGCAGATCGAGGCCAAGGCCGAGGCCGAGATCGCCGCCGCCGTGACCTTTGCCGAACAGGGTGCGTGGGAGCCGCTCGACACCCTGACCCGGCATGTGATGGCCGAGGACCGCCCCGCCCCGCCCGCCGCGCCCGCGCCTTCGCAGGAAACCGTCGAGATCACCTACCGCGAGGCGGTGAAGCAGGCGATCCGCGAGGCGATGCAGAAGGACGACCGCGTCTTCCTGATGGGCGAGGATGTCGGCGCCTATGGCGGGTGCTATGCGGTGTCGAAGGGTCTTCTGGCCGAGTTCGGCCCCGACCGCATCCGCGATACGCCGCTGTCGGAATCGGGCTTCACCGGCGCCGGGATCGGCGCTGCCGCGGCCGGAATGCGGCCCATCGTGGAGCTGATGACGGTGAATTTCTCGCTGCTCGCGCTTGACCAGATCCTGAACACCGCCGCCACCATCCGCCATATGTCCGGCGGACAGTTCGGGGTGCCGCTGGTGATCCGCCTTGCCACCGATGCCGGGCGCCAGCTTGCCGCGCAGCATTCGCATTCGCTGGAAGGCTGGTATGCCCATATCCCCGGCCTGCGCATCCTTGCCCCCGCCACGCTGGCGGATGCGCGCGGGATGCTCTGGACGGCGCTTGCGGACCCGGACCCGGTGCTGATCTTCGAGAACGTCATGCTTTACAACATGACCGGTTCCCTGCCCGTCAACGCGGGCCCGGTCGAGATCGACCGCGCCGCGATCCGGCGACCGGGGCGTGACCTGAGCCTGATCACCTATGGCGGCTCGCTTCAGAAATGCCTCGATGCGGCCGCGGCGCTGGCAGGGGACGGGATCGAGGCCGAGGTGATCGACCTGCGCACGCTCCGCCCGCTGGACGATGTGACGATCATGGAGTCGCTCGCGCGGACGCGCCGTGCGGTCATCGTGGACGAGGGATGGCGCACGGGATCGCTTTCGGCCGAGATCGCGGCCCGGATCGGGGAACAGGCGTTCTGGCATCTCGATGCGCCTGTCGGCCGGGTCTGCGCGGCCGAGGTGCCGATCCCCTATCCCAAGCATCTCGAAGACGCCGCGATCCCGCAGGTGCCCGCGATCCTTGCCGCGGCCAAGGCCGTGATGGGGACGCGCTGAGATGTCGGTCTTCGCCATGCCCTCGCTCGGTGCCGACATGGAGGCGGGCAAGCTTGTCGAATGGCTCGTCAAGCCCGGCGACCGGGTCAGGCATGGCGATGTCGTCGCGGTGGTCGAGACGCAGAAGGGCGCCATCGAGATCGAGGTCTTCGAGGACGGCACGGTCGAAAAGCTGCTTGCCACTCTGGGCCAGACCCTGCCCGTGGGCGCGCCCCTCGCGGTGATCGGGGGCGAGGCTGTGACCGTGGCAGCGCCGCCGCCGGTCGAGACGGTCGCCGCCGCCCCTGAGCCCCTGGCCAGCCCCGTTCCCGTCCAGCCGCCGCCGGCGGCGGGCATCGCTGCGTCCCCCGCCGCGCGGGCGCGGGCGGCCGAACTGGGGGTGGATCTGGCGGGGGTGAAGGGCAGCGGCCCCGGCGGTGCCATCGTGTTCGCGGATGTGGTGCCCTCGGCGCAGGCGGCACCAAAGCCCCCCGACCGCGAGGCGCTGCTGGCCGAGATGCGCCGCGCCATCGCCGCCGCCATGACCCGTTCGAAGCGCGAGATCCCGCATTACTATGTCACCCATACCATCGATCTTGGCGCGGCGACCGACTGGCTGGCCGCGACCACCGCGGGCCGCCCGCCGGAAACGCGGCTCTTGATGGGGGCGCTGCTGGCCAGGGCCGTGACCCTTGCGGCGCACGAGGTGCCCGCGATGAACGGCCATTTCGGCACCGATGGCTTTGCCCCCGCGGACCGCGTCCACCTTGGCCTTGCCGTGGCGCTGCGCGGGGGCGGGCTGGTGGCGCCCGCGATCCTCGATGCCGAAACGCTTGACCTGACCGCGCTGATGGCGGCGATGCGCGACCTGACCGCCCGCACCCGGGCAGGGCGGCTGCGCTCGTCCGAGATGAGCATGGCGACGCTCACCTTTTCCGCGCTTGGCGAGGCCGGGGTAGAGGCGATGGCGGGCATCATCGTGCCGCCGCAGGTCGCGCTGGTCACGGCAGGCGCGCCGCAGCCGATGGCGCTGGTGAAAGACGGCGCTGTCGTGGCCCGGCCTGCCGTCACGCTGACACTTGCCGCCGATCACCGGGTCAGCGACGGCCGGCTTGGCGCGCGCTTCCTGACGCTGATCGACACCCACCTGCAAGCCCCGGAAACCCTGTGAGGTCCCATGACCCAAGACGACATCCGCCGCGCCTTTCTTGACGAAGTGATCCGGGTCGCCCCCGATATCGACCCCGCCGCGATTGCCGGGACAGATCATTTGCAGGACGACCTGGGCCTCGATTCGATGGACGTGCTGAACCTCGTCATCGCGCTCTCCGCCCGCTTCGGCGTGGAGATCCCCGAGGCCGATTATCCCCGCATCGCGACCCCGGATCTTGCCGCCGCCTATCTGGCCGAGAAGACCAGAGGCTAGGCGTCAGCCGCCACGGCGTTACTGCTGCAGCGTCTGGATGTAGTAGGTCAGGGCGACGATCCGCGCCTGTGCGATGGCCTTCGCATCGCCGGGCGCAAGACCGATTTCCCCGTGCAGCTCGCTGTTCAGGAAATCGCCCCAGATCGGCATCGGATCGCCGATCCCGTGGGCCACCACCCGGGTCGAGCCGTCGATCGCCTGGATCACGCGCTGGAACGGGAACGCCCCGCCATTCTCGCGCGAAAGCTGCGTCAGGTCCTTGGGAGGGGCCTTGAACAGTTCCCCGACCATGCCGTCACCC
>JAGWVA010000024.1 GCA_028875855.1 Paracoccaceae bacterium | reverse complement strand
AAGGGCCGCATCGATCGCGTCGAGCCGTTCGTCGATGAAGTGGTCCAGACCCAGACCGGGAGAGATCAGGCCCGCCTGCCCCGCGGCGCCGATCTCGTTGAGCCAGGCAACGCCGATCCAGTATTCATCCGGCGTGATGTTCAGATCGTCGATGGCACGGAAGAGGTCGCTCATCAGGCGGTGGACGATCTGTTTCACGCGCGGATTGCCGCCTTCGCTGGTCAGACCGCTGAGAACCTGGAGGAACTCCTGGATCTCGGGCTTGTCGAAAATCTTCACGGTCATGGTGTCTCCTCCTCTGGGATGGTCCTGATGTGTGGCGCGACGCCCGCTCCTCCGGGCGCGCGGAAGGGGCTAGCTGTCGTCGTCACGGATCGAGGAGGGATGCCGCACGAGCGGGGCGACCTCGATCTGCATGTATTTGAAAAGCGGCAGGCCCGACAGGATCGCATGCAGCTCTGCGTTGTCGGCCACGTCGAACACGCTGAAATTCGCGTAGGCGCCGGCGATGCGCCAGATGTGGCGCCACTTGCCGCTGGCCTGAAGCTGCTGCGAATAGGCTTTCTCGCGGGAAAGGATGTCGGCGACCTCCTCCGCGGGAAGCGCGGGGTCAAGGTTCACGGTCATGCGGACGTGGAAAAGCATGGTCTGTCCTTTCACGCGGGCAGGCTGATGGTCTTGCGCTGGCCGTCGCGGGCGAAGAAGGCCACGCGGTCCTCGTCAAGCGCGATGCCAAGGCCGGGGCCGTTCGGCACGGTCAGTTCGAAGCCGCTGTAATCGAGCGGCGTCTCAAGGATCTCTTCGGTCAGGAGAAGCGGCCCGAAGAGCTCGGTCCCCCAGTGCAGGTTGGCGAACGTCGCGAAGACCTGCGCCGAGGCGATGGTGCCCACGGCCCCTTCGAGCATGGTGCCGCCGTAAAGTTCGATACCCGCCGCATCGGCGATGGCGGCCACGCGCTGCGCGTTGAACAGGCCGCCGCTTTGTTCGACCTTCACCGCGAAGACATCCGCGCCGCTCACGCGGGCGATTTCGAATGCGCTTTCGGGTCCATGCAGCGATTCATCGGCCATCAGCGCGATCGGAAAGCGGCGCATCAGCCGGGACAGGGCCGCGCCCGAGGCGACCGGCTGTTCCACCAGTTCGCATCCCGCATCGGCCAGGGCTGCCATGCCATGGGCTGCCTCGGTCTCGGTCCAGGCCATGTTGACATCGACGCGCACCGACCCGCGGTCGCCCAACGCGCGCTTGATGGCGGCAACGTGGTCGATGTCCTCGCGCAGCGTCTTCGCGCCGATCTTGAGCTTGAAGATGCGGTGGCGGCGGCGCGCGAGCATCTCCTCCGCCTCGGCGATGTCGCGGGCCGTATCGCCCGACGCCAGCGTCCAGGCAACCGGCAGCCGGTCGCGGCGACGCCCGCCCAGAAGCTCGCTGATCGGCAGACCGAGCCGCTTGCCCTGAGCATCGAGCAACGCCGTTTCGACCGCGCTTTTGGCAAAGCGGTTTTCCTTCACCATCTTGCCAAGCCGCGCCATCAGAAGCTGAACCCGCGTGGCGTCCTGCCCGACCATGACCGGGGCGAAATAGGTGTCCACGGAAAGCTTCATGCCTTCGGGGCTTTCCGCGCCATAGGCCGTCCCGCCGATCGTCGTGCCTTCACCGATGCCCACGATCCCGTCGCTGCAATGGACCTTGACCAGCATCAGGGTCTGACCGGTCATCGTGGCAACCGAAAGCCGGTGCGGCCGGATGGTCGGCAGATCGACCAGAACGGTCTCGACGCGCTCGACGGTCGGGGCGGGGACGATCCGGGGGAAGATGGGTGCGAATGTCGTTTTCATGACAGCAAGCTGCGTCAAGACGCTGCGCCCTGTCCAAGATCATTTGCATCCGCTATCATACCCGGAAGGTATGAAGCGGTGGAACACCAAGCCAATACTTGGGTTATTGGGCAATCTTGCGGCCGCGACCACCGCGGGAAATATGATTGCAGCCACCGGAAACGCCCCGGGAACAAGGAGCCGGACATGGATCTTCGACAGATTCGCTACTTCGTCGCTGTCGCGCGGGAACGCAATTTCACCCGCGCGTCCGAGATCCTGCACATCGCGCAGCCGCCCCTGAGCCGACAGATCCAGCTGCTGGAGGAGGAGCTTGGCGTGGATCTTCTGATCCGGAAGACCCGCCCGGTGCGCCTGACGGATGCGGGACGGCTGTTCTATGAACAGGCGCTGCAAATCCTCGGACGGGTCGAGCAGATGCGGACGGCCACGCGCCGGATCGGGCTGAACCAGAACAGCGTTCTGTCGGTCGGGTTCGTCGCCTCCACGCTATACGGCGGTCTGCCGTCGCTGATCCGCAAGCTGCGCCAGCGGGAACCCGATCTGGACATCCAGCTTGTCGAAATGGCCTCGGTCCAGCAGATCCAGGCGCTGAAGGAGGGGCGGATCGACATCGGCTTCGGCCGGGTGCGGCAGACCGATCCGGCGGTCAGAAGCGTGATCCTGCGCGAGGAACGGCTTTGCCTCGCGATCCCGCAGGGCGCCCCTCTGGCGCAGGAAACGACACCGCTGCCGCTGGCCACGCTCGCCGGGCAAAAGGTGATCGTCTATCCCAAGGAGCCGCGCCCCAGCTATGCCGATCAGGTTCTGGGCTTCCTGCTGGACAACGACATTCAGCCCGCCGAGGTGCAGGAGGTGCGCGAGATTCAGACCGCGCTCGGCCTTGTCGCCGCCGAGGCGGGTCTTTGCCTCATCCCGGCCTCGGCCCGCCAGATCCGGGCCGATGTGGTCTATCGGACGATCGACAGCGACCGCGTGACCTCGCCGGTGATCCTCAATCACCGCGCGGGCGACACCTCGGCGTATCTCGACCTCGTCAAGACGATGATCCGCGAAATGTATGCCGAGAACCCGCCGTGGCTGGGTAACGGCGACAATCTCGCGGTGCTGAACCGATGGACATAGCGCGGCCCGGTGCGGGATGCCCGTCAGGGACGCCAGGCGACAGGGCCGCGGCGCGGGTGCGTCACTTCACGTTGCCATGCTGGTCCGGGATGCGTCCCGGCCGCGGCCGATAGATGGGCAGGGCCCAGTCGAAGCGGATGGCGAAACTCCGGATCGCGAAGGCGACAAGCAGCCCTGCGGCCATGGCCCAAAGCCTTGGCGTGCCCAGCGCGTTCGAGAGCAGGAACAGCGCCGACCCCGCCGCCGCGGCGGAGACGTAGATTTCACGGCGCAAGACGATCGAGGGCTCTTGTCCAAGAAGGTCGCGCAGGATGCCCCCGACCGCCGCGGTGATGACCCCCATGACAAGCGCGACCAGCGGCCCCGCGCCGGCATCGAGCCCCTTCGCCGTTCCCGCGATGCACACGAGCGCCATGCCGAAGGCATCGAGATACAGGAGCAGGCGATAGCGCGACGTCACCCAGTGCGCCGAGAAATGCACCACGGCCGCCGCCCCCAGACACACCGCCACGGGCGTGGGATCGACCACCCAGAAGACAGGCACACGCAGCAACAGGTCGCGCAATGTGCCCCCGCCCACCCCCGTGACCATGCCAAGCCAGAGGAAGCCGACGATATCCATCTGCTTGCGCGACGCGACGAGGGCGCCGGTGACGGCGAATACAAGCGACGAGGCAAGGTCGAGCAGGGACAGGACCGATGCGATATTGGTCATGCGCGCGTCCTCCCGGCCAGGGCGGCATCGGGCACACCCGACGTGTCACCGCGCGACAGGCACACGAGGAGGGCGCCATGATCGCTCGGGACCGGGGCGCGGGCTGTCGAACACTGCAAACCGTGACCCGATGGCGGCATCATTTCAGCATGGCCTCGGTCAGGGCGACCCAGTAGGCGGCGCCAATCGGCAGGATGTCCTGATCGAAAACGTATTCGGGATGGTGAACCATCTTGGTGTTTCCGTTGCCGATGAAGCAATAAGTGCCCTTGCGCGCCTGAAGCATGAAGGCGAAGTCTTCCGACCCCAGAAAGGTCGGCCCGGGGAAAACGACATTGGCGTCGCCGAAGGCCGCGCGCGCGATGTCGCAGGCGCGTTGCGTCTCGCCCGCGTCGTTGACGAGAACGGCGCCGGGCTGACCTTCGCGGATCGTCAGGGCACAGCCAAAGCTCTCGGCCTGGGCCCGGGCGGTGGCGCGCACCCTTGCCAGCACGAGATCCCGATCTTCGGGTGTCGTGGTCCGGATCGACAGGCGCAGGCATGCGCTCTGCGGGATCACGTTGCCGGCGTTCCCGGCAAGGAAGGCGCCCACCGTCACCACGGCCCGGTTCTGCGGCGAGACGTTGCGCGACACGATGGTCTGCAAGGCCATGACCAGAGAGGCCCCGGCGACCACGGGATCAATGGAATGTTCCGGCATCGATCCGTGACCGCCCTTGCCGGTCAGCTCGATGTCCCAGTTGTCCACGGCCGCCATGACCTCTCCGGCGGCGAAATGGAACCTGCCCTTTTCGAGGCCGGGCATGTTGTGCAGGCCGAACACCGCATCGACGGGAAAGCGGTCGAACAGCCCGTCGGCGATCATGGCGGGGGCGCCTTCCATCGTCTCTTCTCCGGGCTGGAAGATCAGCCGCACCGTGCCGCTGAAGGTCCGTCGGTCGGCAAGGTATTTTGCCGCCCCAAGCAGCATCGTCGTATGGCCATCATGGCCACACAGATGCGACACGCCGGGGGTCCGGCTTTTGTAGGGAAGATCGTTGGCCTCCTGGATCGGCAGGGCATCGACATCGGCGCGCAGGCCGATCGCGGCACCGCCGCTGCCGACCGTCATCGAGGCAACCACCCCATGCCGTCCGACGCCTTCCGCGACATCGTAACCCCAGGATCGCAAGAGTTCCGCGATGAAGTGCGACGTGTCGCGCTCCTGCATCGAAAGTTCCGGGTGGCTGTGCAGATGCGTGAACCAACGCGTCATATCCTCGCGATAGGCTTCCATGTTCCGGACGATGGCATTCATGGTCATTCTCTTTCGCTGGAGGACGCGCCGCCCGGCGGGTCGGGACGGACGGATCAGACGGTCGGAAGATGGCGGGCCATCCTTCCGCCCCCGCATCTTTACGTGAAATTGCAATTGTTGTAAATTGCAATCAATTTACCGCAAGGGGCATCCGGGCAGGCGTGACGCCGCATCGGGAGCGGCGTCAGGCATCACGCTTCTTTGCCGCGCGGATCAGGCGCCGCTGGCTCGCATCGAGCGCTTCGGGATACCGCTCGGCGAGGTGTTCCTGAAAGTGGTTCGCCAGCCACGCCGTGACCTTGTCGAGCGAGGCGCGAAACTGCCGCCGCTCGGCCTCGGGAAGCGCGGCGAGGATCATCTCTTCCAATTCCAGACTGAGGGGATCGGCGCGCTGCCGAAGCGCCTGCCCTTCCGCCGTCACGAACATCTTGAAATGGCGGGCATCGGCTTCATCGATTTCGCGCCGCGCAAGGCCTGCCTTGATGAGCCGCGCCAGAATCCGCGACGTGGCCGAGCGTTCGAATTTGGTCTGGGCCGCGAGGGATGTGAACGTGACCCCGGGCTGATCGTCGATCAGCCGCAGGACACGGAGTTCGTGGACGTCAAGCCCGAAGCGACTGCGGAACAACCGCGAGGCGGGACGAATCGAATCCTCCGAGATCGACGCCATCTGATAGGTCAGGCTTTGCCGCAGCATGGTTCCCATCCCAAAAGCCTGAAACTACAGCCAAGCATTTGTTGCAGCAAGAGATGTTTGCATTCCACGCAAGTTGCCAAAGTCAATAGTTGCATCTTGAGATGACATGGGGCAATCCTATGCCGGCAGCGCATGGCGGCTATGCAACGCAAGGGCGCTGAGCTTTGGACATGAGGAACGGTTGATGACATCGACGACGTTTGTTGCCGAGCCCCGGATGGGGAAAGCCCAGCTTATTGCCGCCTGCACGATCGGCAACGCGCTGGAATTCTATGACTTCGTGATTTTCAGCTTTTTCGCCGGGACCATCGGGGCCCTGTTCTTCCCGGCCGAGAACGCGACTGTGCAGTTGATGCTTTCGCTTGCGACCTATGGCGTGGGCTTCGTCCTGCGCCCGCTGGGTGGGGTGGTGCTGGGCGCCTATGCCGACCGCAAGGGACGCAAGAAGGCGACCATTCTGACGCTGTTCCTGATGGCCGTAGGCACGGCGATGATCGGTTTGCTTCCGACCTATGCGCAGATCGGCCCGGTCGCGCCCTTCCTGATCGTCGTGGCGCGACTGCTTCAGGGCTTTTCGGCCGGCGGCGAGGTGGGTGCCTCGACGACCCTGCTTGCGGAATATGCCCCCAAGGACGAACGCGGCTTCTACGGCAGCTGGCAATTGGCAAGCCAGGGTCTGGCGGTTCTCGCCGCGGCGGCCTTCGCCGTGACGATCAACACCGTCCTGCCCGCGCCCGAGGTCAAGGCCTGGGGATGGCGCATCCCGTTCCTGATGGGCATCTTCATCGTTCCGATCGGCCTGTGGCTTCGCAGCGCGCTGCGCGAAACCCATGCGAACGAGGACGATGCCCGCACGCGTGGCGTCAGCTCGCTGTCGCTGACCTTCAAGCAGCACATGGGCAAGGTCGTCCTTGGGGTGATGATGATCATCGGCGGCACCGCCGCGAACGCGATCGTGGTGCTTTACATGTCCACCTATGCCGTGCGCCAATTGCACATGCCGCCGAAGACCGCCCTGTTTGCGGGGCTTGCCGCCGGCCTCGTGACGCTAGTCATCGCGCCGATTGCGGGTGCGGTGTCTGACCGTATCGGGCGCAAACCGGTGGCGTGGGTCTCGTATGTTCTGCTGGCGGTCACGATCTATCCGGCCTTCCTGCTGCTGAACGCCAACCCGACGCTTCCGATGTTGCTGGGCGTCGTGTTCTTTCTCGGCTCCCTGAACGCGGGGGGCGGGGCGACGATCATCATCACGCTGGCCGAGATCTTTCCGGCCGAGGTCCGGGCCACCGGCATGTCGCTGGTCTATGCGCTCGGCGTCGCGATCTTCGGCGGCTTCGGCCAGTTCATCGTGACCTGGATGATCCGGGTGAGCGGTGACCCGATGGCGCCCGCCTGGTATGTGGTGGCCTGTTGCGCGGCGACGGTGCTTGCCCTGTTCGGCATCAAGGAGATGTCCCGGCGGGACCTCGACTGACGGACGGCGCGCGAAGGGTCAAGCCGTGGCGGCCCCGACGGGGGGTTCGACCGACACATGGCTTGGCCCGGAAAAGGCGAAAGCGGCTTTGAGCCCTTCTGACCGCGCCGCGCAGGCGCGGTCTTTCCCATGGGGCAGGCAGGCGCCCCCACCGATTCACCGATCCGCCGTTCTTGCATCAGCGGGCCTGGATCGCCCCCCGACCTACCCGCCCGCGATACGCGCCTTCATCTGCGCCAGTTCGACCGAGTTGCGCGCGCCCGTCTTTTGCAGCACGCGCGAGCGGTGGACCTCGACGGTGCGCATGGCGATTCCGAGCCGGTCGGCGATCTGCTTGTTGAGCTGCCCCTCGAGGATCAGGTCCATCACCTCGATCTCGCGGGCGGAGAGGGTCGCGAAACGCGCGGCGATCGTCTGGCGCGTGTCGGCCTCGACCGCGCGGCTGCGGTGCAGATCCATCGCGCGCAAGGCAAGATCGACGATCTGGTTGTCGTTGAACGGCTTTTCCAGAAAGTCGAAGGCCCCGCTTTTCAGGCTTTGCACGGCAAGCGGCACATCGGCATGCCCGGTCAGGAAGATCACCGGCGGCAGGTCGGCCGCGCGGCCCTCGGTGCGGATGAGCGCATCCAGAACCTGCGGGCCAGACTGCCCCTCCATCCGCACGTCCAGGATGATGCAGCCGCAATCGGCCTGCGGCCAGGCGGCGAGGAACGCCTCGCCCGAGGGCCAGAGCCGGGACGCGATCCCGCGCGAGGCGAAGAGGAACGCAAGACTGTCGCGGAGCGCGTCTTCGTCATCGACGATGTGAACGGCAAGCGGGCCGGGGTCGGTCATGCGGGCGATCCTTCTGCGGGAAGGCTGGCCGTCTGCGCGACGGGCAGGCGCAGGGTAAAGACGGTGCCCCCGCCGGGGTTCGGGGCGTGGCTGAGGCTGGCGTGCAGCAATTCGGCGATGGAGCGGCAGATGTTCAGCCCCATTCCCATGCCCTGCGCCTTGGTGCTGTCGAAGGGATCGTAAAGCCGCCCTTCCAGTTCCGGGGGGATGCCCGGCCCCTGATCGATGATGTCCAGCCGCAGCCTCCCGTCCTCGGGGGCGATCCGCAGGGTCAGCCGGTCGCCATGCCGCGGGCCTTCGGCCATCGCCTCCATCCCGTTGCGGATCAGGTTGACCATCACCTGTTCCAGCAGGATGCGGTCGGCCATCACCGGGTCATGCGGCGTGTCCTCGACCTCCAGCGTCAGCTTTACCCGCTTTTCCCGCGCCTCGGCGGCCATCAGGGCGACGGCATCGCCTGCCACCTCGGCCAGATCAAGCGGCAGCAGGTGCGGTTCGCGCTTCTTCACGAAGTCCTGGATGCGGCGGATGATGAGGCCCGCGCGCCGGGCCTGCGCGCCCAGCTTCTCGAACGCGGTCCTGACCATGGGCGAGTCCGTCTGCCCCGCATCGACAAGGTTCAGCCCGCCCGCGGCATAGGATGCGATGGCCCCCAGCGGCTGGTTCAGCTCATGCGCCAGCGTCGAGGCCATTTCCCCCAGCGTGACCAGCCGGGCGGTGCGCGCCAGGCTTTCCTCCTGCGCCCGGGCCGTTCGGGCGGCGCGGCGGGCCTCGGTGATGTCGATGATGGACCCCATCCAGCCGTGGTGTCGCCCGGCGGCGTCGATCAGGGGCGCCTCATAGACCTGCACCATGATTTCAGACCCGTCGGCGCGGCGGAACCGGGTCTCGAAGCTTTGCGGCGCGGCGGGGCCGGTGGCGAGGGCGCGCTGACGGGCAAGGGTTTCCTCGACGGCGTCGGGCGACCAGTAGGGCATGGGCGGCCGGTGCCCGATCAGCCGGTCGGCGGGCAGGCCGACCAGTTTGCAGAAGGCGGCGTTGACATAAAGGATGCGCCCGTCGTGATCCTTGGCGCGCAGGCCGACGGTCAGGCTTTCCTCCATCGACCGGCGAAAGGCCATCTCGGCGCGCAGCCGTTCTTCGGCCCGGCGGCGATGCGCGGCATTTCTCTGCACCACCAGCAGCGCCAGAACGGCAAAGCCCGCAAGCCCCAGAATGGCGCCCAGCAACGCCTCGTGGCCGACGGCGTCGGGCCGGTCATAGGCGGTGATCTCCAAGCTGGTGCCCGCAAGCGGCGGGTCGAAGCTGATCGTGTGGAACGGCGCGCCGTAGGCGAGCGGACGGCGGGCGCGTTCGGCCAGCGTGTGGCTGGCGTCGAAGATGCGGACGGCATATTGCTCGGCGATCCACCACGGGATGTGGCGGTCCAGCATGATCGGCAGCGCCACCGTGGCGACGACGACCCCGCCCCTGCCCGCCGTGCGGCGCAACGCCAGCGTGACGGTGCCGCCTTCGACCGGTCCATAGACGGGCCGGGCGGTGATCGCCGCGGACCGCAGCAGCCTCTCGACCAGCGGTCGGGCCGCCGGGGCCATGTCCTGCGGCACGGAGGCGGTCAGCGCGCCGGTCTTGTCGAACCACTGGACCGAAAGCGTTTCCGGGTTGGCCGCGATATGCAGCCGCGCGCGGTTCTTCAGCGTCTCCATCGACGTGCCCGACGCCGCGTCGAGTGCGAGCCTGACCAGCATGTCCTCGTCCACCGCCAACTGGAAACGCAGGGTCTGTTCGACCCAGAGCGCATCCGTGGCAAGCTTGGTCCGGGCCCGTTCGTCATCGGCGCGGCCGACCACCCAGACGAGCGTGGCGACAAGGGCGACAAGGGCGACGATTGCCACCAGCGGAATGACCGACAGCAGATCCCATCGCCGCGCGCCCATCAGGCTGTCGGTCGGCCCGAAATCCGGGCCCTGCCCCGGCGCATCCTGCGCAGGCGGGTTGATCTTTTTGCCGGACGTGTGCGCACCCTCCCCGATGGACACGCGCCATTCTTTCCAGCGGAGCAAGGACTTGTCCATTGCGGAAAGCCACAATAGCGCGGCTGTGCCCGGCTGCGGCATCACGATAGGCAATCCGCCGAGGAGGGCGGATAGCTGGAGGAGATCAACATGCTGACACGTCGCAGACTTGCCGCCCTTGCCGGCGCAACCGCCCTTGCCCTGTCCCTTGCCGCACCTGCCGTCGCTCAGGACAAGATCATCATCAAGTTCAGCCACGTCGTTGCCCCCGACACGCCCAAGGGCAAGGGGGCCGCCAAATTCGAGGAACTGGCGGAAGCCTACACCAAGGGCGCGGTTGACGTTCAGGTCTATCCCAACAGCCAGCTTTACAAGGACAAGGAAGAGATGGAGGCGCTGCAACTCGGCGCGGTCCAGATGCTGGCCCCGTCGCTGGCCAAGTTCGGCCCGCTGGGATTGCAGCACTTCGAGGTCTTCGACCTGCCGTTCCTGTTCACCGACTATGCCGCGCTGCGCAAGGTGACGCAGGGCGAGGTGGGCAAGATGCTTCTGTCCAAGCTCGAAACGAAGGGGATCACCGGGCTCGCCTATTGGGACAACGGCTTCAAGATCATGTCGGCCAACAGCCCGCTGAAGAAGACGGATGACTTTCTCGGGCTGAAGATGCGAATCCAGTCGTCGAAGGTGATCGCGGCCTACATGAACCAGCTTGGCGCCGTGCCGCAGGTCATGGCCTTCAGCGAGGTCTATCAGGCGCTGCAGACCGGTGTCGTCGATGGCACCGAGAACCCGCCCTCGAACATGTATACCCAGAAGATGAACGAGGTGCAGAAACACGCCACCGTGTCGAACCATGGCTATCTTGGTTACGCGGTAATCGTGAACAAGCAGTTCTGGGACGGCCTGCCCAAGGACGTGCGCGCCGGGCTTGAAAAGGCCATGGCCGAGGCCACTGACTATGCCAACGGCATCGCCAAGGACGAGAACGACAAGGCACTGGACGCCATGAAGGCATCGGGCACGACCCAGTTCTACACCCTGTCCGACGATGAACGCGCCCAGTGGGCCAAGACCCTCGCCCCGGTCTATGACAAGATGTCCGGCCGGATCGGCAAGGACACCATCGCCGCCGTCAAGGGTGCGATGGGGATGTAGGTCCCGCCCGGGCGGCCCTCACGCGGCCGCCCCCTTCCCCTTTCTCGAAGTTCAAGCCCCGCGAGGTGTGCCATGCTGCGCCTGCTGGATCGGTGTGAGGAAGTCATGATCGCCACGCTGATCGCGATGGCGACCATGCTCATCTTCCTGTCGGTCTCCCATCGTTTTGCCATCGGCTTTGCGGCCGATCTTGTCGGATATGCCCGCGCCCACGAGATGGAGAGGCTCGCCACCTTTGCCCGGTCGGTGTTCCGGGCCGTGAACGAGCTGAAGATGACCTGGGCCCAGGAAGCCTGCATCTATCTGTTCGTCTGGATGGCCAAGTTCGGCGCCGCCTACGGCGTGCGGACCGGCATCCATGTCGGCGTGGACATTCTGGCCGAACGGCTTCAGGGCGCGGCGCGGCGCACGATCACCACCGTCGCCATGTCGGGCGGGGTGATCTTCACCGCGATCCTGACATGGATCGGCAGCGATTTCGTCTGGCATGTCCGGTCGGGCGGGCAGACCTCGCCCGACCTCGAAATGCCGATGTGGATCGTTTACCTCGCGGTGCCGCTCGGGTCGGCCTTGATGTGCTTCCGCTTCGTGCAGGCGCTGGCCCATTACCTGCGGACGGGCGAGGTGGCCCACCATGACCACGCCAGCGTCGAGGGTCTCGAGGACGAGGCGGGCGATCTAGCCAAGGGGGGCCACGCATGACCGCGCTGCTGATCTTCGCCATCCTCGCCACGCTTCTGGTGACCGGGATGCCGGTGTCCATCGCGCTTGGCCTGGCCGTCTTCACCTTCCTGTTCGGCTTTTCCAACGTCCCCATCGACGCCATCGCGCTGAAGCTGTTCACCGGCATCGAGAAGTTCGAGATCATGGCGATCCCGTTCTTCATTCTGGCGGGGAACTTCCTGACCCATGGCGGCGTGGCGCGGCGGATGATCCGTTTCGCGTCCTCGATGGTGGGCCACTGGTACGGCGGGCTGGGGCTGGCCTCGGTCCTGTCCTGCGCGCTTTTCGCGGCAATCTCGGGCTCCAGCCCCGCCACGGTGATGGCGGTCGGCTCGATCATGCTGCCCGCCATGGTCCGGCAGGGCTACCCGCCGCAGTTCGGCGTGGGCACGATCACCAGTTCTGGCGGTCTTGGCATCCTGATCCCGCCGTCGATCGTCATGGTGATGTATGCGGTGGCGACCTCCGGCATGGTGGTGCAGGGGCCGGAGGGCAAGCCGGTCATGTCGGCCTCGATCGGCGATCTGTTCATCGCGGGCGTCGTTCCGGGGCTTTTGCTGGCGGCGATGCTGGCGGCAACAACGACCTGGCGGGCCTGGAAGGCCGACTATCCGCGCCTGCCCCGCGCATCCTTCCGCGACCGCTGGAAGGCGTTCCGCGAAAGCGTCTGGGGGCTTTTGCTGATCGTCATCATCATGGGCGGCATCTACGGCGGCATCTTCACCCCGACCGAGGCGGCCGCGGTTTCGGCGGTCTATGCCTTCGTCGTGGCGGTCTGGGTTTACAAGGACATCAAGCTCAGGGACGTGCCCAAGGTTCTGCTGAACTCGGCCGCGATGTCGGCGATGCTGCTTTACATCATCACCAACGCCGTGATGTTCGCCTTCATCCTGACGTCAGAGCAGATCCCGCAGGCGCTGTCGGCCTGGATCGTGGATCTGGGGCTGGGACAGGTGGGCTTTCTGCTGATCGTGAACGTCATGCTGCTGATGATCGGCATGGTGATGGAGCCGTCGGCCATCGTCCTCATCATGGCGCCGATCCTCTATCCGGTCGCCATGGCCCTGGGCGTGGACCCGGTGCATTTCGGCATCATGCTGGTCGTGAACATGGAAATCGGCCTGTGCACGCCGCCGGTGGGCCTGAACCTTTACGTCGCCTCGTCGCTGTCGCGGCTGGGGCTGACCGAGGTCACGCGCTCGACCTGGCCTTGGCTTCTGACCATGTTGACCTTCCTGATGCTGATCACCTATGTTCCGGCGATCACGCTGGTCCTGCCAAGGCTGATGGGCATGTAGGCCCGCCGAAGGAAGCCTGGCGGAGCGCGTCAAGCATCCAGCAAGGGAAACCCCCGTGCGCCCGCCAGAGCGTAATGCCACCATTCGAAGGGGTTTTCGTCGAAGCCGCCTGCACGCATGGCCGACCGCAGGATCGCGCGGTTGGCCTGTGCCTCGGCACTGATGTCTGATCGGTCGTGATGCGATTGGGGCACCGCTGCATCGAAGGCCGTGCCCATGTCCAGTTGCGTCTGCCCGTCCGACAGCGTGACATCCACCGCCACCCCGCGCGAATGGTCCGATCCCACCGCCGGATCGGCCACGAATTCCGGATCTGGGCGCACCGTCCAGAGCCGTCGCTGCACGCTGACCGGGCGATAGGCATCCAGCACCACAAGCCGCAGCCCCTGATCCGCCAGACGCTCGGCGACACCGGTCAGCGCGCAGGCGGCCTCGGGAACCAGCCGGGCGCGATTGTCGGCATAGAGCCTCTGACCGGTGAAATTTCGGTCTGTGGCATAGACGAGGTCGATCTCGATCGCGGGATGGTCGAGCGTGACGAGCGGCAGGAGACTGCCGGAACGGGCCGGGCCTGTCATAAGGGGTCTTTCCGGTTACGCGCGGTGACAGCGGACCAGATGCCCGCCCGCCCCGCCGCTGAGGATTTGCGGCCGCTCGCAGCCCGCAGCCGCCATCGGGCAGCGGTTCTGGAAAAAGCAGCCCGTCGGCAGCGTTCGGTTCGACGGCAATTCCGTCTCGTCAAGCGCATGGTGCGCGCGCCCTGTCCCGATCCTAGGAACTGCGTCAAGCAGGGTTCGGGTATAGGGGTGGGCAGGGTCGGCGAACACCGTGTCAACGCTGCCCTGCTCGACGATCTGGCCAAGATACATCACGGCAACCTCGTCGCAAAAGTGCCGGATGACCGCGACGTTATGCGAGATAAGGACAAACGCCAGCCCGAGTTCGGCCTGCAAGGCGAGCAGAAGGTTGAGAATCTGCGCCTGCACCGAGACATCCAGCGCCGAGGTCGGCTCGTCCAGGATGATGATGTCCGGCTTGCTCGACAGCGCCCGAGCGATGGCGATGCGCTGGCGCTGGCCGCCCGAAAACTCGTGCGGGTAACGATCCACGTGATCCGGCCGGAGCCCGACGCATTCCAGCAGGTCGGCGGCCATGGCGCGCAGCGCCTCGCGACGGGTCGGGGCGTGCAGGAAGACCGGCTCGGTCACGATGCGCCAGACCGGCATCCGCGGGTCAAGCGAACTGTTGGGGTCCTGAAGCACGATCGAGATGCGCCCGTCGCGGTCCCCCGTCACGCGCCCGGACGAAGGCGGCAAGAGGCCCGTCAGCACCTGCGCGAGCGTGGATTTGCCGCACCCCGACTCGCCCAGAATGCCGAGCGTCCTGCCTCGCGCGACCGCGATGCTGACGCCGTTCAGCGCATGGGCCTGCACTGTCACACGCCCGCGCCAGTCGCGCGCCACCGGAAAGCGCACGAAGACATCCTCCAGTCCGATCGCGGCGCTCATCGCGACATCCCTTCGGCATGCCAGCAAGACAGGGTGTGACCCGGGGCCGCCGCCTGGCTTTGGGGCGGGGCCGCGCCACGGCAGATGTCCGTGGCAAGGCCGCACCGCCCGGCATAGCGGCAGCCGGGGATTATTTCGCGCAGGTCGGGCAGACCGCCGGGAATGGCCGCAAGCGGCGACTTGGGCGCCACCGCCTCGGGTCCGGCCTGCAAAAGGGCGCGGGTGTAGGGGTGACGCGGCGTTGTCAGAACGGCATCGGTGGGCCCGGATTCGACGACCTTGCCAGCATACATCACATAGACACTGTCTGCATATTCCGACACGACCCCCAGATCGTGCGTGATCAGCAAGACAGCCGCGCCCACGTCCCGCGCGCGTGCCTGAAGAAGCGTCAGAACCTGACGCTGCACGGTCACATCAAGCGCGGTCGTCGGTTCATCCGCGATCACCAGCCGCGGATCATTGGCAAAGGCCAGCGCAATGACGATCCGCTGACGCATCCCGCCCGAAAGCTCGAACGGGTAACGCCGCATCACGGCCTGGGCATCGGCAATCCGCATGGAGTCGAGAAGCCCGATCGCCTTCTCGCGGGCTTCGGACCGGCCGATGGGCTGGTGCGCGCGGATGACCTCGACCATCAGGTCGCCGATCCGGCGGGTCGGGTTCAGGGCGGTCAGCGGCTCTTGAAAGATCATCGCCACGCCTGACCCCCGCAGGGCGCGCAGATCCGCTTCGCCGGCGGTCAGCATATCCTGTCCCAGCATGACGATGGCCCCCTGCGTCACGCGATAGGCCCGTTCCGGCAAGAGACGCATCGCGGCCATCGCGGTCACCGACTTGCCGCAACCGGACTCGCCCACCACGCCGACGATCTCGCCCGCCGCGATCTCGATGGTGACATCCTCGAGCGCGTGCAGCGCACCGCCCCACAGCGGAAACTCGAGGCTCAGATTGCGGATCGAAAGAACGGGACTGGCGGTCATGATCGGCCTTTCTGGCGCGGATCGGTCAGATCGCGGATGCCATCGCCCAGCAGGTTGAACGCGATGGAGGTGAACAGGATCGCAAGGCCCGGAAAGGCCGAATACCACCACTGGTCAAGGATGAAGCTCCGTCCGGCCGAAACCATCGCACCCCATTCGGCGGCGGGCGGCTGCGCCCCAAGGCCGATGAAGGACAGGCCCGCCACCATCAGGATGACCGCGCCCACGTCAAGCGTTGCCTGAACCACGACGGGGGAAAGGATGTTCGGCACGACATGCAGGCGCAGGATCTGCAAGGGGCGCGCGCCGAAGACGCGCGCGGCCATCACGTATCCGGCCTCTCGCACCACGAGCGTCTGACCGCGGGACAGTCGGACGTAGGTGGGCACGCGCACGACGGCGATGGCAATCACCGCATTCGTCAGGCTTGGGCCGAGCGCCGCCGCCAGCGCCATCGTCAACACGAGCGAGGGCACGGCAAGAACCACATCCATCAGGCGCATGATCGCGGTATCGACCATGCCCCCCAGCAGGCCGGACAAGCCGCCGATGACCGTGCCGACGCTGGCCGAGACCGCGACAACGAAAAGCGCCACGCCAATCGAGACCTGGCCGCCATGAAGGACACGGATGAAGATGTCGCGGCCCACCTCGTCGGTGCCGAAAAGATGGGACCACGACGGCGCGGCCAGACGCGCACGCAGATTGATGACGTTCGGGTCCTGCGCCAACAGGTTCGGCAGCAGCCCGACGCAGAACACCACGATGCCAAGCATGACGAGGCCCGTGACGGTGACGGGGCTGGCACCGATCCGGTGCCGCAGGCGCCGCCAGTCGATGCCGCGAGACGCGAGACGACTGAGGGCAGCCATCATCCGACCTCCTTGATGCGGGGGTCCAGCAGCATGTAGGTCACATCCACCGCGAGGTTGACCAGCACATAGGCCATGGACACGACGACCGTGAAGCCCATGACCGCCGGAAAATCCAGCGCCTGGATCGAGTTCACGACATAGGCGCCCATGCCCGGCCAGGCGAAGATCGTCTCGGTCAGCACGGCGCCGTAAAGCAGGTCTCCGAAGGCGAGGCCCAGCACCGTGACCGAAGGAATGGCGGCGTTTGGCAGGGCGTGTCCAAGGATCACGCGCGACCTTGACAGACCTGCGGCGCGCGCGGTGCGGATGTAATCCTCGGACAACTGGTCCAGCATGGCCGAACGGATCTGACGTGCGATGACGCCGACATGCACGAAACCAAGACAGACCGCGGGAAGAACGAGATGCCGCAGGGCAGCCCGCGCCGTGCCCCATTCAAGGTTCAAGACGGCATCGAGAACATACATGCCCGTCACCGGCGGGGGCGGGGCCATCCCCGTCGGCAAGCGCCCGCCCCCGGGAAACCAGCCCAGCCAGCCATAGAACAGCACCAGAAGCAGAAGCCCCAGCCAGAAGGCGGGTGTCGAAATGCCGATGGCCGCGAAAGTGCGGGCGATCTGGTCGATCCAGCCGTTGCGCCAGACGGCCGAGGCCACGCCCAGCGGCACGCCAACCAGAACGGCCATGGTCAGCGCGGTCAGCACAAGCTCAAGTGTCGCCGGGAAATAGGCGACGATGTCCTCGGCCACCGGCCGACCGGTGCGGATCGAGGTGCCAAGGTCGCCCTGCAGCAGACCGGCCATGTAGCGCGCATATTGGACGTAAAGCGGCCGGTCGAGCCCAAGCTTCAGTCGCATGTGGGCCACGAGTTCGTCGCTCGCGCGGTCTCCGGCCAGAAGGCGGGCGGGGTCGCCCGGGATCAGGTGCGAGACGGCGAAGGTGATCAGCGTGACGCCGAAGACGACAAGCACGAGGAAAAGCAACCGGCGGCGCAGCATCCCGACGATGGACATGACGAAGACCCGCAGCAGGGCCCGATGCCGGACTGGCCGGTCTCGGGGTCGTTGATGGGCCTGCGGGCATGACCTGCCCGCAGGATTGCCAAGTTGGCGCGGTTATTTCGACTTCGACATCGTGGCAAAGTCGTAGATCTGCTCGAGCATCGGGTTGAAGACATACCCGTGGACCGTGTCGCGCATCGCAAGCTGGGTGTTGCGCTGGAACAGATAGACGTAGGCGGCATCGTCCACGGCGATCTTCTGCGCCGCCTGATACATCGCCTCTCGCTTGGACTGGTCGGTTTCGACCGCCGCAGCCCGGACCAATTCATCGACCTTGGGGTTGGAATAGAACGACCGGTTGCCGGAAAGCCCCTTCTTGGCGCTGTCGAACCAGTAGTTCATGAACATGTAGGGGTCCGCGAAATCGGGGCTCCAGTTGCCGATGGCGATCTGGAAGTCCCCTGCCCCAAGGCGATCGCGGTAGCTTGCGTTGGCCGAGGACTCGAGCTTCACCTTGACGCCTGCCTGCGCGAGGTTGGCCTGAACGGCCAGCGCGATCGTGTTCCACGCCGGGTCGCGGTCCGACAGGGCAAAGGTCAGCGTCTTGCCGGCCAGTCCAAGGCTGGCGAAGGTCTTCCTGGCGGCGGCGATGTCGAATTTCGGCGCCGGCAGGGTGGCGTCATAGCCCCACATCCCCTTGGGGATCGGGCCGTTCATCGCCTGCGCATGGCCCAGCATGATCCCGTCGATGATCCCAGCCCGGTCAACGGCTTCCACCATCGCCTTGCGCGCGGCAAGATCGTTGAACGGGGGCTTGGCATTGTTCAGATAGAGGTAAGTCACGAGAAGGCTCGGATAGGTCTCGACCTTCACGCCCGCAACCTTCGCCAAGGCTTTCGTCTGATCGACGGGGATGGACTCGGCGATGTCCACATCGCCGGCCTCAAGGGCGAGACGCCGGGCCGAAGCATCCGGGATGATCCGGATATCGACGGACTTCAGCGCCGGTGCGGCGCCATTGTATCTGGGGTTCGGCACCAGGGTGATCGACTGGCCCTTTTCCCATTTGCCAAGCTCGAAGGCGCCCGAGCCCGCGGTATGGGCCGACAGCCAGCCGCGCCCCATGTCGCCGTCCTTCTGATGCTCCATCACCTTGGGGTTGACGATCGCGGCACCACTGTTGGCAAGCGTGAAGAGGAACGGCGCAAAGGCCTGGGGAAGCGTGAAACGCACCGTCAAGGCATCCACCGCATCGACCTTAAGGCCAGAGGGAAAGGCCTCGGACGGGCCCTGCGCAAGCTTCATCAGACGATCGAACGAAAACTTCACCGCCGCGGCATCGACCGGAGACCCGTCCGAGAAGGTATTGCCCGGCTTCAGCTTGAATTCCCAGACCTTGCCATCGGCGCTGACGGTCCAGCTTTGGGCCAGTTGGCCGGTCACGGTGGTCTGGCCTTTGCCGTCCTTGACCTCATAGGCCACCAGACGCTGATAGGCGGGATAGGCGATGGTCATGTCGTTGTTGTCGATCGTGACCGCCGGATCGATCGTCTGGGGATCGGCGGCCTTCGCGATGACAAGGGTGTCTGTCGGCGTTATCGCCTGCGCCGCGACCGCCGAAAGGGCCAGCGCGGCAAGGGCAGCCAGTGTCGTATGTCTCATCGTCATCTCCTGCTGGGGTCAATCGCCCGAGTCGTGCGGGCTGTTATTCTTGCAGACAGGCTAGATGATAATGTTACATCACACAACAAATCTATGAGATGATCGTAACAATCCGTGGTGCGATGCCGAAGTCTTGGGCGAAATGGTTCCCAAAGCGGCTCGAGGGAACTAGTTTGACGCGATGGAACGAGAACTTTCCGAATTGACCGAGACGATCTCTGCCACGCTTTCCAGCATGACCAAGCTGGAGCGACGGATCGCCTCCTACATCCTTGCCCGGCCCGAGTTGCTGCTGGTGGAAAGCAGCGCCGAGATCGCGCGCACGCTCGGGATAAGCCCGATGACGGTGACCCGCTTTTATCGCAAACTTGGCTTTGACGGTGCGCTTGCGGCCCGCGCCGCGGCACGGCGTACCGCCTTCGGCCCCGAGACACGCCGGATCGATCAGCGTTTCGCCTCTGCCGCGGCCCTGCGCGAGAGCACGGGCCAGCGTCAGGATGCCGAGCTTGGCCATGCCGCGATCGATGCCGCCTTCGCGTTGCGGGATACGCCGGTCTGGCAGACCGTGGTTGACCTGACGGTGCGGGCCGACAGCGTGCATGCGATCGGGTTCCAGACCATGCATTACCTGGCGGATGGCTTCTGCCGCAGGCTTTCCTACCTGCGCGACCGGGTTCACATCCTTGACGGTATCGACGGGGTCTATGCAGGGCTCCTGCCCGCGCCCGGCGAGCGGATCACCCTCATCATGATAGATACGTTTCGCTACGGCGCGCACGGGCCGCTGCTGGCACAGCTTGCACGCGAGCGGGGCGTCGATGTGGTGATATTCGCGGACGAGTTCTGCGACTGGGCCGCCGGTATCACCCCGAACGTGCTTCGGTATCCCGCCGAGACCCGTTTTGTCCTGTCCCTGCCCGTGGGAATCCCGACGGGTTTGACGCTTCTGTTGCAAGACGTCGCGGCCGCGCTCGGCGACAAGGCCCGCCAACGCATCGAGGCCCTCTCGGACGCGCAGGATCACTTTGGCCTGTTCCTCGAATAGGTCTCGGGTGCGCCTTTCCCGAACCCGTTCGCAGAGGGGGCCCTGGCCGGTCAGGGTCCGTCGCTTCGGCATGACATGTCGGGCTGCCGCAACAGGCGCCCCATCGCCTGCGCCGAGGGCGCATAGTCGGGCAGGCTGTCATCCATGGCGAAGTCGAAAGAGCGGCCGCCGAAATCCGTGCGGATCATGCCCGGCTCGACGATGCGGACGCGGATGCCGAGCGGCTCCAGTTCATAGTGAAGCGCCTCGGACAGCCCCTCCACCGCGAATTTCGTGCCGTGATAGAGCGTGCCGAGCGGAAAGGTCATCTGCCCGCCGATGGACGAGATGTTGACGATGGTCCCCGCCCGGTTCGCCCGCATCTGCGGCAGCACGGCCTTGGTCACCTCCAGCAGCCCGATGACATTGGTGTCGAACTGCCGCCGGATGCGGTCGGTCGAGAACGCTTCGAGCGGGCCATAGGCGCCATAGCCCGCGTTGTTCAGCAGCGCGTCGATGCGGCCGAAACCGTCGATCCCTTCGGACACCGCCGCCGCGATGGATGGGCCGTCGGTCACGTCCAGCCGCGCAACCCGCACGTTGTCCAGCCGGGCCAGATCCGCCCCGGCGGCGGGGTCGCGCATGGTGGCAATGACGTTCCAGCCCTCGGACTGGAACCGCAGCGCAGTGGCCTTGCCGATGCCCGAAGATGCGCCGGTGATCAGAATGGTGGTCATGGCGCTCTCCTCAGGCGTTCAGGTCGAGCATCTGGGCGATGCCGAAACGGGTGAAGACCCAGCGCGTCACCTCATGCAGCACGTCGTTGTAACGTTCGATCTGGGGCCCTACCCCAGTGTGATCGACCACCGTGCGGAACGGCTTCTTGCCGAAGGGCATGTCGAGCAGCGCCACCACCGCCTCGGCGATCCGCTCGGGGCGCTGGTCGGGCGTGGCAGCCAGCATCTGCGCAAGACCCGCCGCCGACATGGCGGGCACCTGCGCGACGTCGCCATAGCCGGCCTCGCGCGCCGGATCGTTCGGCGCGACCATCCCGTCGAAGAAGGCCGTCGGCATGGCGCCCGGCTCAATGAGACAGGATTCGATCCCGAAGCCCGACAGTTCCGTCCGGTAGCATTCCACCATCGCCTCCAGCGCCCATTTCGACGCCGAATAGGTGCCGTAGAAGGGCGTCGCGATCCGCCCGATCAGGCTGGAGGTGTAAAGGACTGTGCCCCGCCCCTGCGCCCGCAGATGCGGCAGGGCCGCGCGCATCACCCGCTGCACGCCCATGACGTTCACATCAAGGACGCGGGCCATATCCTCGGGCGACATCAGTTCCTGAATGCCATAGGACCCGATCCCGGCGTTATTGACGAGAACGTCCAGCCCCCCCAGCGCCGCGATGGCCTGTGCGACGCCCTCCTCGGTGCTGGCGCTGTCGGTCACGTCCATCTCGACGATCCGCGCCCCCGCGGCCTCCAGCTCGGCGACAGTGGCCGCGTTGCGCCCCGCGCGGGACCGCACGCTGCCCGCGACCATGTGCCCCTTTGCCAGAAGCGCCAGCGCCGTGGGCTTGCCGAAACCACCCGCTATCCCTGTGATGAAAACCTTGGCCATGATGATCGCCCCTTCCGGTTGGTTCTGCGATCATAGTCCGGCCGTTCCCGGCATTCTTTCCTGATAGCCCTGATTTCTTGCCTGATCCTCCAGAGATCAGAGTTTTCAGTTCGGCGGAAAGGGTGTCCGTGCTAGACAGGGCGCCGGAGAGACCGACATGACCCTCTTGCACCACGTCACCGCGGTGATGGACCGCCACGCGCCCGCACAACCTGACCTCGCCCATGCGCCAAGCGGGATGCACTTCCTGCGCCACACCGCGCCCACCGGGCAGGATGCGACCGTCTATCGCCCGCTTCTCTGCCTCGTGCTGCAAGGCGCAAAGGAGGTTGGCACGACCAGCCGGAGCCTGCGCGTCGGTCACGGGCAATCGCTGGTGGTCAGCCACGCCCTGCCCGTCGTCTCGCGCATCACCGAAGCCGCGGCCGACGCGCCCTATGTGGCGCTGGTCTTTCCCATCGACCTCGATCTTCTGCGCGGGCTTGCGCCCGACGTGTCGCCGCGCACGGGTCAGGGGCCGCGCGATCCGTTCTCGATTTCGCTCTGTCCCGGCGATCCGGGGATGGAAGATGCCCTGCTGCGCTATCTGCACCACTGCGACAGCCCCGACGCCCGCCGCCTGCTGGCCCCGATCACCGCGCGCGAAATCCACGCCCGTCTGCTGCTGGGCCCCCATGCGAGCGCCCTGCAAAGGCTGCTGTGGGTGGAGACCACCGCCAGCCGCATCTTCGAGGCCACGCGCGTAATCCAGTCCGACCTGGCAAGACCGCTTGCCGTGGGTGACCTTGCCCAGCAGGTCGGCATGAGCAGTTCGGCGTTTTTCGAGCACTTCAAGGCCGTCACGGGCACCACGCCCCTGCAATATCAAAAGGACCTGCGCCTGATGCGGGCGCGCGAGGCGCTGCGCGGCTCGAACGGCAGGATCTCGGACATCGCCTTTGCGGTCGGCTACGAAAGCTCGGCCCAGTTCTCGCGCGAATACGCTCGCAAGTTCGGTGTGCCCCCCCGGCAGGACCGGACACTCCGGACCGCTGCCCCGGTGCCGCAAGATCCGGGACAGCGCGCGCCGGAGGTCGGTTCGTACCCGTGATTATAGGGGCCGGGGGAGGCCGTTCGGCCCCGCTCTCGTCCCTTCTGCAGAGCATCCAGAGCAGGCAAGCAGATCGGCCCCCTGCTCAGTTGCGCGCGGCAGGGCGATCCGCACGCAGGCCGATGCAGCCTGTCTGGGGCCAAGGGGCAGGCGTGTCGGTTTCAAAGGCAAGATCTGATGTTTGACGGCCCGGCGTCATCCGATGCGGGGCCCGCACCAGGGACCGGCGATCCTCGCCTGCGCGTCAGCGGTCGCGGGTGATCTTTGCATCCTGCGACCCGCGCGACGCGGCAGTCCTTACACCCCAGCCGATCGGGCGCCGCCGGTTGCCGGGGTGCAGGTCCGAAGGCCCCCAGATCGCCTGGTAGGTGTCGATGCACATGCCCCGCCGCTGGAAGATCACGAAGGCCGCCACCAGCAGGAGCCACCAGCCGCCGATCACGATGGGCATCCAGCGCGGCGCATCCACGATCAGCAGCCCGATGGCGGTCGCCAGGACGGCGAAGGGAAGGGCAAGCCAGCCCGCGTGTTTGTGGACATATTCAAAGACCACCCGCCGCAGCGTCATGTCGTAGTGATCGCCGCGCAGGTGGCTGTCCGTCGGCCCGCCCTTGGTGCCCCGCAGCCAGCCGCCAAGGACCTGTATCCAGCCGATCGTCACGACGCCCCAGCCCAGCAGATGGTGCAGCCGCACCACGGTCGTTACCCCCGTGCCGCGACCGTACACGATGGCCAGCGCCAGCGTCATCAGAAGCACTCCGGCGCTTTGCAGATGGATATGCGACCGCCACCAGACCTTGCGGTCAAGCACACTCGGCCAGTTCTGTCCGGGCAGAACCTTGAAGAACCGCGCGATCAGCATTCCGAGCGGCAGCAGGATGCTCCAGGCCAGCACCATAAGGCGCGCATGCCAATAAGCCCAGGGCGCGATGTGATGCTCCGCCGCGCCAGAGATCGGCATCGCCAGCCAGTGCAGGGTCGCCGCGAAAAGATCGGCCATGGCGCCCTCCCCTCAGCCCTTCACGGCGCCGGCGGTCAGCCCGGCGATGATCTGGCGCGCGGCGACGAGTGTGACGACCAGCGGCGGCAGAGCGATCAGAACGCCAAGCGCCATCAGCTTGCCCCATTCGATCCCCACATCCGTGATGTAAAGCGAAGCGGCCACCGGAAGCGTGCGGGTCGCCCGGTTGGTCAGCACCAACGCCAGGATGAACTCGTTCCAGGCGATCCGGAAGGTGAAGATCGCGGCGGCGGCCAGACCGGGCCGCAGCAGCGGCAGGACCACCGCGAAGAACACCCGCAGCGGGCCGCATCCGTCGATCAGCGCCGCCTCCTCCAGCTCATGCGGGATCTGCGCGATGAACCCGTAGAGCACCCAGATCGTGAAGGGCAGGTTCACCGCGGTATAAAGCAGGATCAGCCCCCAAAGGCTGTTCAGCAGCCCGAATTGCTCCCAGATGCCGAAGACCGGCACGGCCAGCACGGCCAAGGGCACGCTGCGCAGCAGCAACGTCGCCCAGGACACGACGGCCCTGCCGCGAAAGCGGAACCGCACGATCGCATAGGCGGCCATGGCGCCTGCGACGAGGGTGAGGACGGTCGAAACCGAAGCCACGATCAGGCTGTTGCCGAGAAACCGCCCGAAGCTGTCTTCGACAAGAACCGCGCGGTAGTTCTGCAAGGTTGGCGCGAAGAACCAGAACGACGGGCTCGCGAAGATATCGGCCTGCACCTTCAGCGAGGTCATCGCCATCAGCAGGATCGGCCCGAGGCACACCAGGGCCAGCGCCACCAGAACGGCATAATGGGAAAGGCTTGCCGCCTTCGGCCTTTCATCGCTCATTGCCGAGGATCCTTCAGGGGGTTGGACAAGGCGAGGGTCGCCAGCGAGAGTGCAAAGACGACAACGAGTAGCAGCACCGAGATCGCCGAGGCATAGCCAAGCTGCTGGCCGACGAAGGCGGTCTTGTAGATGTGAAGCGGCAGCACCTCCGTGGCGCTTCCCGGGCCGCCGAAGGTAAGCGCGAAGATCACTTCGAGCACGCGAAACGCATCGATCAGTCGCATCAGGGCGGTGATGACCAAGACGGGCATCAGCATCGGCAGCTTGACCCGCAGGATCACCTGGCGCGGCGTGGCGCCGTCGATCTGCGCGGCCTCGAGGGCTGATTGATCGAGGTTCTGCAGGCCCGCCAGAACCATGATGATGACGAAGGGCGTCCATTGCCAGATGTCGGAGACGACGACGGCCAGGAAGGCGAGCGAGGGATTGGCCAGCCAGCTCTGCGCCGGCAGGCCCAGGGCCGTGAGCAGGGCATTGGCCGGCCCGAACTGGGTGTCGAAGACATAGCGCCAGATCATCCCGACAACGATCGGGGCCACCATCATCGGCATGATGAAAATGGTCCGGAACAGGCTTATGCCGGCGACCTGCCGCTCCATCAGCAAGGCTAAAGCCGTGCCGATCACCATCTCGGCCGAAACGACGATCGCGGCGAAGACGACGGTCACGATCAGCGAATGCAGCACCGCGGGATCGGTCAGGGCCTGCCTGAAGGCGGAGAGGCCCAGCCATTGCGCGCTCGACCAGGGGTCGCCAAGCGACCATTTGTAGAAGCTGAGCCGGACGGCCATCAGCGTCGGATAGAGGCATGCGACGCCGATGACCAGCACGGCGGGCCCTGCCAGAAAATAGGGCGAGAGCCGGTCCAATATCTGTTTCATGCGGACTCCCGCGCGACGCCGCGATGCAGCGCCGCGCTTCTGGACGAAGGGGTCAGGCCTTGATGTAACCGCCCTGTTTCATCACATCGACGATCGGCGCCACGCAGGCTTCGAGCGCCGCTTTCGATGTGGCGGAGCCGATCAGCGCCTCGTTGATCTTCACGCCAAGGATCTGCTCGTCGATCCTGCCCCATTCCGGGATAATCGGGCGCCAGTCCGGATCGGTATGTTTCAGCTGCTCTTTCAAGACGCTGTATTCGGGGTATTTCTTCAGCACGTCCGGATTTGCCAAGGTCGAATTGCGCATCGCGACCCCGCCGCCAAGGGCGATGGCGACGTCCTGCGCACGCGAGGTGATCCATTGCAGGAACAGGAACGCCGCCTCGGCGTTCTGCGAACGCGCCGGAATGGCGAGACCGAAGCCACCGCTCTCGGCCGAATAGCGCGCGCCCTTGGGATGGAGCGCATAGCGCACCTTGCCGTCAACCCGGGACTTCTTCGGATTCTTCACGTCGCCGATGATGGCGATCGTGTCGATGTAGATCGCGGCCTGGCCGAGCAGGAAGGCATTCTCCATTTCGCCGAAGCCGAAGCTCGGGATGCCCTGCGGACCGGTTTCGACAACGGTGCGCAGCACGTCAACCGCACCGATCCCGGCCTCCGAGACAAACGCAGGGTTCCACGCGTCGTCAAAAACACGGCCGCCGAGCGGGTTGAGATGCAGCAGGAAGGCGTGCGTCGTCTGGTGGCCGGATTGGCCGCGGCTGGTCACCGCACCGATCTTGGCCTTGTCATGCAGCGGGCCGACCATCGCCAGAAGCTCGGCATAGCTTTGCGGCGGCGCGAAGCCATACTGGTCGAGGATATCGGCACGATAGGCCATGATGCTTGTCTCGGTGCCGAAGGGCAGCGCGTAGAGCTTTGCCCCCGGCCCCGGAAGATAGCCCTTGGGCCCGCCCACCATGCCGATATTGGACAGATAGGCCGGCACGATGTCCTGAAGATCATAGCCCGGATCGGCGAGATCGGCATTCGCCATCATCGGCTCGAGCGGCGCAAGAAGACCCTTCTTCACATATTCGGTCTTCCACATCCCGAGCATGGCAATCGCGTCGTAGTCGCTCTGCGGCTTCGACATCTCGAGCAATTGCTTGTCGTGCATCCGCATGTATTGCATCTTGTCCAGCTCGACCTTGATGCCGGTGAGCTTGGTGAATTCCGGAATGAACTGCGCCGCAGCGTCGTAATGCGGATGCGCGGGCCAGTTCACAACGATGGTTTTGCCTGCAAACCGGGCGTAGCGGTTCGCCGCACGCGCCGGCGTGATCAGGGCGGGCGCCATCAGCGGCCCGGCTGCCGCACCGGCAAACAGCTTCAAACAGTCTCTGCGCTTCATCTCTTCCTCCCTCTGAATGACGTTACGGCGCTGCCCTGACCGGCAGGGCAAGCTCGGTCTGCGCGTCGAAGACATGCACGCCGTCGGCTTCCGCCTTG
This sequence comes from Paracoccaceae bacterium, assembly GCA_028875855.1. Taxonomy (GTDB): domain Bacteria; phylum Pseudomonadota; class Alphaproteobacteria; order Rhodobacterales; family Rhodobacteraceae; genus Solirhodobacter. The sequence goes on along the minus strand of JAGWVA010000024.1, from coordinate 27,555 downwards.
AGCCGAACCTAGCCGCCAAGGCCCGCGCGTGCCGGCAGAACCGCGGTGACCTGCACCTGGGGCGCAGCACCCAACCGGCCGCTGACGACGGTCTCGGTGCCCAGATACTCACAAAGATCAACCGTTACCCGGAGCCCCGGACCGTGCTCGTCCGCCCGGACCACCCGCAGCGCCTGCGGGCGGATGCCGAGGAGAAGATCACGCCCGCGCGCCGCCTCGAGCGCCGGACGGAGCCTGTCCGGGACCGGCAGATCGAGAGCCTGGCCGCCAAGGTAGAACTGCCCGTCATAGTGGCACGGCAGGATGTTCATCGTCGGGCTGCCGATAAACTTCGCCACGAACAGATTTGCCGGATGTTCGAAAATGAGTTCCGGCGACCCGACCTGCTGGATGCGTCCCTTGTGGAACACCACGATCCTGTCGGCCAGGGTCATCGCCTCGACCTGATCGTGAGTCACATAGACCATGGTTCCGCGCAGGCGTTTTTGCAGCAGCGCGATTTCCACCCGCATGTGATTGCGCAATTGCGCATCGAGATTGGACAGCGGCTCGTCAAAGAGAAAAACCGAGGGCGCCCTCACGATCGCCCGGCCCATTGCGACACGCTGGCGCTGGCCGCCCGAAAGCGCCTTTGGCTTGCGGTCGAGAAGCGGCTCGATATGCAGAATACGCGCCGCCTCGGCTACCCGCCTTTCAATATCTCCTTTCGGAAGATTCTGCAGACGCAGGGCAAAGGACATATTCTCCTTCACCGTCATGTGCGGATAAAGCGCATAGCTTTGGAATACCATCGCAATATCCCGACGGCCAGGCGGCAAACTCGTAACATCGCGGCCACCTATACATATCCGCCCGGTCGTCGGTTGTTCCAGACCGGCAAGCATTCTCAGTGTCGTGGACTTGCCGCATCCGGAAGGGCCGACGAAAACCACGAATTCCCCTTCGGAAATATCAAGCGACATGTCATCGACGACTTTAAGGGCACCAAAGGACTTGGTAATTGCCTCTAGAGTAATAGCCGCCATACCGCTTACCTCCGAAATAACCGGAAATAGTTCAGCCGTTCCAGTGCCATGGAATTCCCATCCATGGTCGCCATCAGCGATCAGCAGAGCCATTTCCAATTCGTCAACCTGATCATCTGATAACACAGATCACACAATATGCAACCGGTCCCACATTCTCAATTCAAAAACCGGATCGAGGTCGATTGCCTTGCAGGTCGATTTCCGACAGTATCAGGGCACTACAGGACGCGCCGGACCCACCGCGCGCTGCCACCGGAGATTACAGGTGCCTCGATCACCCACAGGCAAAATGCCCGGAAGTCGGCGACCCACCATCACGGAAGTGGCTGAAGTTGCGGGCGTCTCCCGCTCTGCCGTGTCACGCGCCTACACGGAAGGCGCCTATGTTTCGGCCGAGGCGAGGGAGCGCATCTATGCCGCAGCGAAGAAGCTCGGCTATAGGCCGAACCTTGTCGCACGGTCGCTCAGCACCAGCCGCTCCGGCGTCATCGGCATTGCAATCACCCGGCTGGTCAACGCCTTCCACTCCGAACTCCTGCAAGAGTTGACATTGGGGCTCCGAAAGCTCGGCTACAGCGTCATGCTGTTCCTGACCGATCCGACGACCGATTCTGACCCGCCGATCGACGATGTTCTGCGCCACCGTGTCGATGCGCTTATTCTCTGCGCGGTTAGGTTCTCTTCGACCTTCGCCGAGGAATGCCGGACCTCGGGTGTTCCGGTCGTGCTCCTTAATCGGGTGGCTGATGGCGTGCAGGCCGCTTCCGTCGTCGGCCAGAATGTCGAAGGCGGACGGGCGGTCGCGGAATTCCTGCTGGCCGGTGGGCACCAGAACTTCGCCTTTATTCGTGGCTTCGAGGATTCCTCCACCAGCCGCGACCGTGAGTTCGGGTTTACCTCGGCCCTGCATGCCGCCGGAATGCCTGCGCCGATGGTTGCCGCCGGTCAGTTCGATGCCGAGACGGCGGCTGACTCAACCCGCGCGCTGCTGTCCTGCGCGACTCCGCCGGATGCGATCTTCTGCGCCAACGACCATATGGCGCTCGCCTGCCTCGACGTGGCGCGGCGGGAATTCGGGCTGGAGCCGGGGCGATCCATCTCGATCGTGGGTTTCGACAATTCACGGCCGACGCAATTGGCCGGCATCGACCTCACGACATTTTCTCAGGATGCGACGACGATGGTGCAGCGGGTGCTCGATATCTTGCCCGAACTGCTGGCCGACCCCTCGGCCCCGTTCGGCACGGCGGTGGTTCCCGGGCAGTTGATCGTGCGCCAAACGGCCCGCCGGCCAAAGCCGGGGACGACCTGATCTGCGGCGATGACGAGGCAGGCCTGGAGGTGAACCAGACCACCGCATCGCAGGCAGCGTTGAGCCGGTTGCCTCGCCAGCGGTCGGTGATCGCCGATGTTGATCCAGCCGGAACCGGATCGGCCGGGCGTGCGCCCATCTGCTCTCGACTGCAGGCGGTAAAACCAGGACCTCGAGAGGGATTGTTCATCCTGCGGTGTCCTCGGCCGGGGTTTGGCGATTGGAGCCTGACCCCGCGTCGGGCGAACAATTTCCCGAGACGTCACTGCGGGCCGTTCGCCATGAGCGTCATGCCGTGACTGACAGCGCGGGATCTTCGTGGGCCTCGTTCTTTGTCCACATTGCCCAGATCTGACAGGCCATCCTGTCGGCCAGCGCGATCGCAACCAGCATTCTAGGCCTCCGTGCCAACATGCGTGACAACCAACTTCCCTGCGCAATCACGCGCTCGCCATGCCAGTCGTGACATTGCGCCAATCATCAGAAGGCGTCCAATGACCTGCCCCGCCTTGGTCATGCCCCCGGCCGTGGCTTGCCGCAAGCGGAATGCTTCATGCTTGCAAAACGCCTTTCAGGCGTAGTGGTGCTGCACGAAATCCTCGCAAAGCCCCATCAGCGCGAGGAACGGTGGGTAGTCGGCGATGCCCGTCCTGTAACGTGCCCCGGTTGGGCCACTGCGCCGCCCAAGATCCAATGGCGCGATGCAGAGGTCGCGGCCGCGGACCTGCCCGAACGCCCCCATCGGAAGCATGGACAGGTAGTCCCCGTTCTCGAGCACCTCCAGTGTCGCCAGCAGAGACGCACAGCGCACCCGAATTTCAGGCATGTAGCCGGTTCGCTCGACGACGGTGTGAATGATCTGCTGCTCGTAGATGGGATCGGCCGAATAGACGACCCAGGCACTTTCGAGCAGGCCGGAATAATCGTCCCGCGCGGCCTTGTGGACCGGATGAGCACTGCGTGCGACCAGACGGTCGTGGACAACCGTGAATTCCCGCTGCTGCAGGATGTTCTGGTCGCTCTCCAGCCGGCTCAGGCCGCCGAAGGCCACGTCTATCTGACCCTCGATCAAGGCAGTCTTGATGGCCGGCCCCGCGTAGTGATGCATTTCGACGGTCAACAGGGGAAACTGCGCCTGAAGCGTGGGAATGACCTTTGGCAGGATCACGCTGTCCCAGAGCGGCCCGCAGGCCAGCCGCAAGACGCCTTCGATGCTGTGGCGATCCTCGACCATGGCGTCTTCGGTCATCTGCCAGTCGCGCTTGAGACGCTTGACCCGAGACAAGAGGCGCGCGCCGAATTCGGTCGGGACCACCCCGCGGGCGTGTCGTTCCAGCAGCGGACGGCCGTAGATCGCTTCAAGCGTTGCCAGCGACCGCGAAAGTGCCGGCTGCGTTATGTTGAGGCTTTGCGAGGCCTGCCGCAGGCTACCGGCCTCGGCAATCGCAGCAAAACGGAAGAGAAGGTTGATGCGGTCCAGCACGAGCGATGCAACTCTGTTATCAGCGATAGCTGAATTAGCATTAGGCCTGCATGTCTGCGAAGTATAGCCTCGATCCATCGGCATTCAGGAAAACATCCTGCAGCCGAAAGGGAGGGAGACATGCAAAACGGCATCAGCCGCCGCGGCCTGCTGGCCGGCACCGCCGCGTTGGGCGCATGGGCGGTCGCAGGGATGCGACCTGCGTTTGCGGACAAGGCAACCTTTGCAATTCCACGTGACCCTATCGCGCCGATCCCTGCGGGGTCTTCGCTTCGCTGGGTTGACAGCGGCGACAACAAGGCACGTTTCTACAAGGCCTTCATGCCGCAGTATTCCGATGCGCGCGGTGGCGCGAAGATCGTTTACGACGGCCTTCCGTGGGACCAGATCGGAACCGTCGTGCCACTTGGCATACGCAACGGGACGGCGCAGGACGTGTTCTCTCTGCCGCTTTCGGTCTCGGGCGCCTATGCCGTCGCTAATGGTTGGGTGCAGCCCTATGACGATTTCATGCCGGACCTGGCGGCGTGGAAGGCTGGATTCCCGGCCGGCGCCTTTCTCGAGGGACTGAACGTTTTTGGCGGCAAGACCTATGGCCTGCCCTACAATTCGGGGCGGATGAGCAGCGCCTACACGCTTTACAGTGTCCCCCTGATGCAGGAGGCGGGCTTTGACCCGGCGGGCAAACCCCTGTCGTGGGACGACATGCGCCACGCCGCGCTGAAGATCACGCAGGCGGGAAAGGGGCAACGCTATGGCTGGATCATCGGCGGCTCGCAAGTGAACCGCTGGGGCGCCGTGGTGCGCAGCCTCGCCCAGGCGTCCGGCGCCGCGGGCGGCGGGTCCGGCCCCTGGGCCGACCTGGATTTCCGAACCGGCGAATATCTTTTCGACAGCGATGCCTACGTGGGCGCGATCGACCTTCTGCTCGCCATGAAGACAGACCGCAGCGTGTTTCCCGGCGTCATGGGCATGAACGCTCCTCAGGCCCGGGCCTTCATTGCGCAGGGCGCGGCCGGGATGATCCTGCAAGGGCCCTGGTGTGTTCCGCAATGGCAGGTGCAGGCGCCGAAGTTTGACTTCGGCAGCGCGCGCACCCCGGCGATGAACCCGGCGCAGGGCGGCGCGACCATCGTGGACGCCGTCGCGTCGGTCAACAACACGATGTGGATCTGGAAAGGGTCGAAGAACCAGCAGCTTGCGGCTGACCTGTTTCATTATCTCGGCACCGTGCAGGGACAGACCGACTGGGTCAACATCGTTGGCCCCGGCGACCCGCCGATCCTGCCTGCGGCCGCGAAGGCTGCGAAGATCTCGCCGAGGGCGCAGCAAGTGCTGGAACTGGGAGAGACATCCGTGCGCGTCGGGCCGAATCCGCTGGTCAGGAACCCCGCGCTGGCGGGCGTGACCGCCGTTTTCAAGGCGCCCACGCCCGGTTTCTCGGCCACTGTGCAGGGGCTGTTCTCGGGCCAGCTCGGCAACGTGAAGCAGGCCATGACCGAGTTGAAATCGCGGATGAACGCCGCCCTCGACACGGCCTTGGCCGAGGCGGCCAAGAAGGGCAGCAAGGTGTCACGCGACGACCTGATCTTTGCCAACTGGGACCCGTCCCGCGACTATGTCCAGGCGGACTACAACGCGCTCTGACCTGCCGGAAGCCTGCCGATCCGAATGTCCGGGGCCTGACAGAGAGGCTCCGGGCATTCCCCGCCGATGAGGTTCCACGAGATCATGACCGCCCCCGTATCGCCCCGCCCCACCCGCCGCCGCCTTGGCGCAAGGCTTTGGGCCGCACGCATGGAATACCTGTTCATGCTGCCCGGCCTGATCCTTTTCGGCCTTCTCATCGGTTATCCGATGGTGGCATCGGACTGGTTCTCGCTGCTCGATTGGTCGGGGTTCGATGCGAAATCCGCCTTTATCGGGCTTGGCAACTACCGCGAGCTCTGGAACGACCCGTATTTCTGGGGGGCGTTCCGGCGGTCGTTCTTCTTCATGCTGGGCACGGTGCCCATGCAGATGGGGCTGTCGCTGGTTCTGGCCATCGTCCTCAATAACCGACTGATGAAATGGGCGGCGGTCTTTCGCACGGCCATCTTCCTGCCAGTCGTGGCGCCGGTTGCGGTGACGGGGATCGTGCTGACACTGATGCTGTCGCCTTTCAACGGGCCGGTGAATGGTCTTCTGATGTCGCTTGGCGTCATTCGCGCGCCGCTGGATTTTCTCGGATCGCCGGATCTTGCGATGCCGACGCTGATTGTCGTCTTCGTCTGGAAGTGGATCGGCACGACGATGGTGTACTGGCTCGCAGCCCTGCAGACCGTCCCGGACGAACTTTATGAGGCGGCGCGGCTCGAGGGCGTGAAGGGGTGGCAGATGACGCTTTTCGTGATCCTGCCGATCATCCTGCCCTTCGCCATCGTCATCGCGCTGGTCTCGGCGATCTCTGCGCTGAACGTCTTTCCGCTGATCCAGTCGATGACCGGGGGCGGGCCGTTCTACGCGACCGAGGTGATGGAGGTCTATATCTTCCGGAACGCCTTCGCGTCCACTGCGGGTTCACTCCCACGGCTGGGATACGCCAGCGCGGCCGGGGTGTTCTTCGGGCTTGCCATCATGGTCCTGACGCTCCTGCAGATCGCATCGGTGCGCTGGATGCGCAGGAGCACGCGGGATGTCTGAGATGCGCGCCTCTTCCAACCGGCAACTTCTGTCGCCCCGCCGGCGCATGCAGGTCGCAAGCGTGTTTCTTGCCCTGATCTGCTGCATCCATGTCTGGCCGCTGCTATGGATGGTCTCGGCCTCGTTCAAGCCGAACGCGGAAATCTTTGCCGGCGGCGGCTTGATCCCCTCCGCGCCGACTTTCGACAACTATCGCAGAGCCTGGACCGAGGCTCACATGTCGCAATATTTCCTCAACACGCTCTTCGTGACGGTTCTGTCCACGCTGATCGTGGTTCTGACCACCTCGACGATGGGCTATGCGATCAGCCGACGGCATTTTCCGGGCCGAGGGCTTCTGGTCGGATTGCTTGTGTTCACGCTCTTTGTGCCTCAGGGCTACACCATCATTCCGGTCTTCGAACTCCTTGGCGCTCTTGGCCTGTCGCAAAGCCTCTGGGGCCTTGTACTGGCCACGTCAGGCGGGTCTTTCGTCGTCTTCGTAATGCTGTTCGCCGGATATTTCAGCCAGATCCCGAAGGAACTGGAAGAGGCCGCACGGATGGACGGGGTCGGCTTTTCGCGCACGTTCCTCTTCGTCATGCTGCCTTTGGCGCGGCCCATTGTCGTGACGGTGGTGGTGCTGCAAGTGCTTCATGCCTGGAACGACTTCCTGCTGCCCCTCGTCGTCACGCTGGCCAACCCGGCGCTGCGAACGTTGTCGGTGGGGGTCTACGCCTTCAAAGGCGAGAACTACATCGACTGGGGCGGCATGACCGCCGCAGCGACGATGTCGATCCTGCCCATCGTCGTGCTGTTCCTGTTCCTGCAGCGCTACTTCATCGACGGCCTGGCCGGGGCGGTGAAGGGATGACGATCGCTCCCATGCCAGCCCGCGAGGTATCACAGATGTCCGGTCTAACGCTTACGGGCGTGCGCAAGTCCTATGGCAAGGTGGATGTGATCCACGGCGTCGATCTGCATGTGGAGCCCGGCGAATTCGTCGTCTTCGTCGGGCCTTCGGGCTGCGGCAAGTCCACGCTTTTGCGCATGATCGCGGGGCTCGAGGAGATTTCGGGCGGCGAGGTCAGCATCAACGGCCGCCGCGTCAACGACGTCGAGCCCTCGCGCCGTGGCGTGGCGATGGTGTTCCAGTCCTATGCGCTTTACCCGCACATGACGGTTGCCGGAAACATGGGTTTCGGCTTGCGGATGAACGGCGTGTCACGGCAGGTCGTGGACGAGCGCGTGACCGAAGCCGCGCGCATCCTGCAGATCTCCGAACTTCTGAACCGCAAGCCGCGCGCGCTTTCGGGCGGGCAGCGGCAACGCGTGGCGATCGGCCGGGCCATCGTCCGCCAGCCGGACCTGTTCCTCTTCGATGAACCTCTGTCGAACCTCGACGCCGAGTTGCGGGTTGCGACCCGGGTCGAGATCGCGCGGCTCCATGGCCAGCTTGCCGCGACGATGATCTACGTCACCCACGATCAGGTCGAGGCGATGACGCTGGCCGACAAGATCGTTGTCCTGCGCGCCGGACGGGTGGAACAGGTCGGCACGCCGATGGAGCTTTATCACAAGCCTGCGAACCTGTTCGTTGCCGGGTTCATCGGAAGCCCCAAGATGAACCTCATGGAGGTCGATGTAGCCTCCAACGGCCTCGCACGTCTGCCGGGCGGCGGCACGGTGCGTCTCGCCCTTCCAGACGGGGTGAACGTGGCGCGCCTTCGGCACATCGGTCTTCGTCCGGATGCGCTGACAGAAGACGCCCAGGGCCCGATCACCGGGAACGTCACGGTCATCGAGCGGCTGGGCGATGCGACCTACGTGCATCTCGAAATTGCGGGCGGGACGACCCTGATCGCCAAGGTGGACCCCGAAACACGCCTGTCTCCCGGCGCTCCGCTGTCCCTGCGGCCGGCGGGGCGCCTTCACCTGTTCGACGCCGCGGGGGCCGCGGTCCCGGGGATCACCCTTCACGACGAGAAAGCCTGATGACGAAACGCCCCAATATCCTGTTCATTCTGTGCGACGATCACGCGGCACGGGCGATCTCGGCCTATGGCGGCGGCTTGAACAGCACGCCCAACATCGACCGGATTGCGCAAGAAGGCTTGCGCCTTGATCGGTGCTACGTGACGAATTCCATCTGCACGCCCAGCCGCGCCTCGATCCTGACCGGAACGCATAACCATGTGAACGGGGTCACCACGCTCGACACCCATATCGACAATCGCCTGCCGAACGTCGCCAAGCACCTGCGGGCGGCAGGCTACCGGACCGGCATCTTCGGCAAATGGCATCTGGGCGAAGGCAAGGCGCATGAGCCGACGGGTTTCGACGAATGGGCGGTGCTGCCGGGACAGGGAGAGTATTTCGATCCGGTGTTCATCAATCCGCAGGGCCGGCGGCGCATTCACGGCTATGCCACCGACCTGATCACAGACATGTCGCTGGATTTCATGGCGCGCAAGGATGACCGGCCCTTCTTTCTGATGTGCCACCACAAGGCACCGCATCGCAACTTCACGCCGCATCCGCGTCACCGGCACCTCTATTCCGATCCGCTGCCGCTGCCCGAGACCTTCCATGACAGCTACGCAGGCCGCGCCGGCGCCGCAGAAGCCGCAAAGATGCGCGTGCGCAGCGACATGACCTATGACGACCTTGGCCTTGTCCAGCCCGAGGGCGGGCGCGAGGTGGGCGAGCCGATGTTCGACGGCTGCCCCCTGCGCAAGGTGCCCGAGGTCGAACCGGGGCGGCCCGTGTCGGTCATCGACGCAGCGACCGGCGAGCGCCTTACCTTCGACGACCCCGTCACCTTCGCGGAATTCAAGTATCAGCGATACATGCAGCGCTACCTGCGGACGATCCAGGCCATCGACGACGGAGTCGGACGCCTTCTCGACTGGCTTGACGAAAGCGGCGAGGCCCAGAACACGCTGGTCATCTACACCTCCGATCAGGGGTTCTTTCTTGGTGAGCACGGCTGGTTCGACAAGCGCTTCATGTATGAAGAGTCCCTGCAGATGCCGTTCCTGGTGCGCCATCCGGCTTCCATTCGGCCCGGCATGCGGTCGCAGCACATCGCCATGAACGTCGATTTTGCGCCCACCTTTCTCGATTATGCGGGCGTCAGGACGCCAAGCTACATGCAGGGCACCAGCCTTCGGCCGCTGTTCGAGGGGCGCGCCGGAGCGGATTGGCAGGACGTGGCGTATCACCGCTACTGGATGAACAGGGACGACATCCACAACGCCTATGCGCATTACGGCATTCGCGACGCCCGGTGGAAGCTCATCTACTGGTACGACCGTGGTCTTGGCATCGAGGGGGCGAACGAGGGCGAAGGGGTCGGTGAGTGGGAACTTTTCGACTGCGATGCCGATCCGCACGAGCTGACCAACCTCGCCGCCGACCGGGCCCATGCCGAGGCGTTCCGGCGAATGCTGGCACGCCTCGATGCCATGATGGCCGAGATCGGGGACATTCCTGAACATGACAGCGCCGCGGCCCTTGCCGCGCTTGCCGCCTGAGCGGAGCCTTCGATGTCAGCTTCCAGCCTGATCCGTCGCCCACTGCCCGAATCCTGGACCGTCAGCGCGCTCACTTCGCCCGACGGTATGCCAGCCTGTATCGCCGGACGGGGACATCCGGCTTTGGTGCCCGGCTGCGTCCATACCGATCTGCTGAACCTCGGCCTGATCCCGGACCCCTATTTCGACCGCAACGAGAACCTGCTGCACTGGATCGGCCGCGCCGATTGGCGCTATGCGACCTCGTTCGACGCAGATCCCGATGTGCTGGCCTACCCCGTGCAGGAGCTGGTTTTCGAAGGGCTCGACACCGTGGCAGAGGTGGCGCTGAACGGCGTGCCCCTTGGGCGGGCCGACAACATGCATATCGCGTGGCGTTTCGACGTGACGGGCTTGCTTCGATCGCAGGGCAATACGCTGGAGATCGTGTTCCGCTCCAACGAAGCCGCCGCTTTGGCCGAGGCAGCGCGGCTCGGCGACATGCCCCGCGTTCGCCCCCTGCCCTACAACTTCATCCGCAAGATGGCCTGCAACTACGGCTGGGACTGGGGACCGGAACTGGTGACGTGCGGCATCTGGAAGCCGGCCTACCTTATCGCCCATTCCGGTGCCCGCCTCGGCCAGGTGCGCCCGCTCGTGACTCATGCAACGCCGGATCTGGCCACGGTCATTGTCCACCCGGACGTCCTGGGTGCATCGGGGTGCACCGTAGACATGAAGCTCGTCGGACCCGATGGGATGCCGGCGGCCCATTGGAGCGGCCCGGCCGGTCTGCCGGCGGACCTCAACGTTGCGCGACCCGCTCTCTGGTGGCCCCGCAGCCATGGCCCCCAGCCGCTCTATACGCTGACCGTCACGCTCCTCCGCGATGGGGAACAACTGGATCGGTGGGAGGGACGGATCGGTCTGAGGCAGGTTCGTCTTGACACAGCACCCGATACCATCGGGGCGGCATTCACGATCGAAATCAATGGCAAACCCGTGTTTGTCCGTGGTGCAAACTGGATCCCCGACGACTGTTTTCCCACCCGGGTCAACCGATCGCGGTATTCGGCAAGGATCGATCAGGCCATCGGCGCCAACATGAACCTGCTGCGCGTCTGGGGGGGTGGGCTCTACGAGACAGAGGATTTCTACGACCTTTGCGACGAGGCGGGCATCCTTGTCTGGCAGGACTTCGCCTTCGCCTGCGCTTGCTACCCCGAGGAAGACCCCTTCCCGGCGCAGATTGAGGCAGAGGCGCGCGACAATGTCGCCCGGCTGTCGCGGCATCCGAGCCTCGTTCTATGGAGTGGCAACAACGAGAACCTCTGGATGTTCCAGCGCCGGACCAAGACGGCGGCCGGGCAGCACTGGGACGACGTGGTCGGCGCGCGCGGCTGGGGCAAGCTTTACTACCTCGACATGCTGCCGAGGATCGTGGCGGATCTCGACCCGTCGCGCCCCTACTGGCCCGGCAGTCCATGGTCAGGCACATGGGACCTTGAAGCCAACGACGACCGCTACGGAAACAACCACGACTGGGACCCCTGGAACAGTCTCGACCATACGGAACTGCGTCGGACGCGACCGCGCTTCATGGCCGAATACGGCCATGCCGGGCCAGCGGCATGGGCGACGTGGAAACGCGCGCTGCCAGAGAGTGAGCTGACGCCGTGGTCCGAGGGCCTTGCCTTCCACAACCGGGCGATGAAGGGCGAGGCTAAGCTCAGGACCCGCCTGCTGGAACATTTCGACGATCCGCAGGATTTCGACGAATGGCTCTTTCTCACCCAGCTGAACCAGGCACGGGCGATCCGCACCGGGGCGGAATGGCACAGGGCGCTGAAGCCCCGGTGCATGGGAACCATTGTCTGGCAGCTTACCGATTGTTGGCCCGTCACAAGCTGGGCCGCCGTGGACGGCGATGGCCGGCGAAAGCCGCTGTGGTACCAGTTACGCGCCTCCTATGCCGATCGGCTGCTGACGATCCAGCCCGACGGCGCCGGCGAGAACGCCGCCCTATGGCTCCATGCGGACAACGAAACCGACGCGGTCTGGGAACTTGTTCTTCGGATGAAGCGGATCGTTTTCGACGGCACCATTCTGGCCGAGGAACGCCATGCCATGACCGTCGGGGAACGGGGCAAGGAGGCGCTCGTGCTTCCGGCATCCATCGCGTCCCCCAGCGACCCCAAGCGGGAGATGATCGTCGTGGATGCCGCCGACGGAACCCCACGAGCCATCTGGTTTTTCCGGCGCGACAAGGACCTTGCCTTGCCCGCGCCAAGTCTAGAGACGACCGTGATCCCCGACGACTCCGACCATCTCGTTTCCGTGACGGCAAGAACGCTGCTGCGCGAGTTGTCGCTTTTTCCCGATCGGCTGACGCCGAGGGCCGAGGTCGACAGCCAATTGATCACCCTCCTGCCCGGAGAAACTCATGTCTTCCGCGTCTCTGGCGTGCCAGAGGCCGAAGCAGCCCGCCTTTGCTCGCCCCCGGTTCTCACCTGCGTGACACCGAGGTCGAAATGAGCGCGAAGAGCGGATGCTGCGGGCCCGGAACTGCCTCGCTCAACCGGAATCGACACCTTGAACTTGCGCTGGCAATCGAACCCGCACCGCGACCCATCCGGGAGTCCATCCATCGCGATCTGGTCGAGGTTCCCGGCGGCTTCTTCGATATGGGCGCCCGAACCTCGACCTTTCCCGGCGATCTCGACAGCCCGCGGCGCAAGGTCAGGGTCTCGCCGTTTCTGATCGCGGCCACCACCGTCACGAACGAAGACTTCGCCCGCTTTGTCGAGCATTCACACTATCGCACGGTTGCCGAGCGTGAAGGTTGGAGCTTTGTGTTTCATCTCCTGCTGAGCAATTCGGAACAATGGACGCAAGGCCCGGTCGGCCTTCCCTGGTGGCGCAAGGTCAACGGCGCGTCGTGGGCTGCGCCGGAAGGACCGGGCAGCGATTGGCGCGACCGCCCCGATCATCCTGCCGTCCACATCTGCTGGTACGATGCCCTTGCCTACTGCATCTGGGCCGGCGTTCGTCTTCCACGCGAGGCAGAATGGGAGCGTGCCGCCCGCGGCGGTCACGCGCGGCGAAAGTTTCCCTGGGGCAATGCGCTCGTGCACGACGGGCGCCACATGATGAATACCTGGCAGGGGGCCTTTCCGGTCGAGAATTCAGGTGCCGACGGATATGTGGGAACCGCTCCCGTCCGCGCCTATGAACCCAACGACTATGGGCTGTGGAACATGACGGGCAATGTCTGGGAATGGGTCGCAGACCCTTTCGGGTCGCTTCCGCCGCAGGGCCCGCTGCCGGAAATCGCCCCGCCGGAGGCAGGCGACCGACGCGCCCGGGTGCAGCGCGGCGGTTCGTTTCTGTGTCACATCAGCTACTGCGATCGATATCACGTCCACTCACGCAACCGGAATGACCCGGACAGTTCCACCTGCAATGCGGGCTTCCGGATCGGCTGCGACGCAATGTGACCCATGATCCGGCGCGATCCCTCTTGACGCGCCGCGTTCCGATCGCGGCGCGCCCGCCGCAGCTTCGCTTGAACCTGTAACCCCAAATTCCAGTCACCTTTTCGAATGCCGGGGTCTGAAACACATCCCGGCAGCCGACAGGGGCGTCATTGCAGCTGCGAGACAGCGAATGACCTTCCGGGAACGCATGCGGCCCATCGCATCGCGGGCGGATGCCGATTTTGCCTCGGAAATTGGTATCACGGGGTCGCTGGGTGCATGACCTGATGCGCGGGTTCATCGCCGATCTCGGCCATCTTGCGGTCGAGCTTTGCGGTCATCGTGCGGACGATCTCGGCATGGGCCGGATCGTCATAGAGGTTGAAAAGCTCCAGCGGGTCCTTCTCGCAGTCGAAAAGCTCCCATTCACGATCCTCGCCGCCGTGGTTGGTGCCCGGCAGACCAAAGCCGTCGTTGTACCAGTAGATCAGCTTGTAGCGCTGGTCGCGAATGCCGTAATGCGAATACGCGTTGTGGTCCGGGTCACGATGCATCCAGTAGCGGTGATAGGCGACATCCGGCCAGTCGGGCGGCGTCTCGCCCTTCAAAAGGGGCCTGAAGGTGGTGCCCTGCATGTAGGACGGCGTCACCAGGCCTGCGAAGTCTAGGAAGGTCGGCGCAAAATCGACGTTGCAGATGACGTTGTCACAGACCGCACCAGCGGGTATTTCGCGCGGATAGCGGACGAGGAAGGGCATCTGAAAGCTCTCCTCATACATGAATCGCTTGTCGTACCAGCCATGTTCCCCGAGGAAGAAGCCCTGGTCGGACGTGTAGATGACGATGGTGTCATCGGCCAATCCCTCGGCCTCGAGCCAGTCGAGTAAACGTCCGACGCTCTCGTCGATGGAGGCGACGGTGCGCAGGTAGCGCTGGAGGTAGCGCTGGTACTTGAAGCGGCTGAGCTCCTCGCGGCTTTCGAAGGTGAAGACCTCGCCGGTGTCCCGGTCGATGAGGCGAAGGCCGGACACATCCTCGGGGTTGGGGATCTTCCGTTCGGTCCCGTGGGTATGAACGCGTTCGCCGACTTCCCTGCCACCCTCTGGCTGGACGAGGCCAAGATCGCGGTATTTCATGTCGTCCTTGATGCGCATCTTCGCCTCGGAGGCCGCCTTCGCACGGTTCTTGTAATCATCGTCGAAGGTGTCGGGCACCCGGATCGGATCTGTGTAAAGCCCGCGGTTCTTCGGATGCGGCTCCCACTCCCGGTGCGGCGCCTTGTGATGGCACATGAGGAAGAAGGGTCTCGATGGATCGCGGCCCCCAAGCCAGTCGATGCATTTGTCGGTAATGATGTCGGTCGCGTAGCCGGGGACTTCCTTCTCCTCGCCCATCTCGATCATGAACGGGTCGAAGTATTCCCCCTGGCCGGGCAGGACCGACCAGAAATCGAAGCCCGTGGGTTCATGGGCCGGACCCTCGCCGAGGTGCCATTTTCCGATGATCGCAGTCTGGTAGCCGCCGGTGCGCAGGTGCTTGGCGACATTGGGCAGGTGGTTGTTGATGGGGGTGGACAGCGTGGTCACGCCATTCACGTGGTTGTAGGTGCCGGTCAGGATGGCCGCCCGCGAGGGCGTGCAGATCGAATTCGTCACATAGCAATGGTTGAAACGCATGCCCCCTTCGGCGATGCGGTCAAGGTTCGGGGTCTTGTTCAGCCCCCAGCCGTAGCAGCCGATCGCCTTGGAAGCGTGGTCATCGGCCATGATGAAGAGGATGTTGGGTGCCGTTGTCATCTTGTCGTCCTGCGTCAGGCTTTTCGGGGAAGCGCCCCGCCGGTGGCGGGATCGAAGGCATGGAGGAGGTCGGGCGGCAGCTTCACGCGAAGACTGTCGCCACGTTCCGGATGGGCGGTGCCGTTCACGCGGGCCAGCATCTCGACGCCATCTACGCCGAGATTGAGCAGCGCGTCCGCGCCGAGAAGCTCGGCGAGTTCCACCTTGGCATCAAAGCACCAGGGGCCCGTCGTCTGGTCGCCCACCTCGATATGCTCGGGGCGGATGCCAAGCGTGAGCCGATCGAGTTTGCCGGTATCGAACGGAAGAGCGGGAAGACAGAGGGCCGCGCCCTCGGCCTGCCACCCTTCGCCCGCGCGGCGGAGGGTGAGAAAGTTCATGGCCGGGCTGCCGATGAAGCCCGCAACGAAGAAGTTGGCAGGACGGTCGTAGACGTCGCGCGGCGTGCCGACCTGTGCAACCTCGCCCGCGTCCATGATGACGATGCGGTCGGCCATTGTCATCGCCTCTACCTGGTCGTGGGTGACGTAGATCGAGGTGACCCCAAGGCGGCGGTGAAGCTGCTGAAGCTCCATCCGCATCTTCACGCGCAGCTTCGCGTCGAGGTTGGAGAGCGGCTCGTCGAACAGGAACACCTCAGGCGTGCGCACGATGGCCCGACCGATGGCAACGCGTTGGCGCTGGCCACCCGAAAGGGCGGCAGGCTTTCGCTCGAGGTAGGGTGTGAGGCCCAGCATCTCCGCCACCTCGGCGACGCGACGCTGGATTTCGGGTCTTGCCACATGCGAAAGTTTCAGCGCCATCGCCATGTTGTCGAAGACAGTCTTGTGCGGGTAAAGCGCGTAGTTCTGGAACACCATCGCCACGCCGCGGTCCTTGGGATCGACGTCGTTCATCCGCGTGCCGTTGATGGTCAGCTCGCCCTCGTTGATCGTCTCAAGTCCGGCGATCATGCGAAGCGTGGTGGACTTGCCGCAGCCCGAGGGGCCAAGCAGGACGACGAATTCGCCGTCATCGATGGAAAGGTCCACGCCCCGAACGACGGACAACGCGCCATAGGTCTTGCCAAGATTCTGCAGTCGGACTTGCGCCATGACCGCTCCTACTTGCCGATGCCAGCGGTGAGCCCGCCAACGATCTGTTTCTGGAAAATCGCCGTCACCGCGAGGATCGGGATGATGGCGAGGACGGTTGCGGTCGAGATCGTCTCCCAAGGGAAGGAATATTCCCCGGGGTAGAGAGAGATGGCGACCGGGGCGGTGCGCATGGCGCTCTGGGTCATCAGAACGAGGGATAGCGGGAATTCGTTCCACGAGAAGATGAAGACGATCAGGCCCGTTGCGACAAAGCCGGGCCATGAGAGCGGCAGAATGACCGTGAGGAAAATGCGCAGGTAGCCCATGCCATCCATCCGCGCGGCTTCCTCAAGTTCGATGGGCAGCGTGCCGAAGTAGCTCGACAGCATCCACACGGCGATTGGCAGGAACAGCCCGGAGTGGGCGATGATGAGGCCTGCGTAGGTGTTCAGTAGCCCAAGTTGCAGAAAGTTCTGGAAAATCGCTGGCAGCAGCGAAACCGGCGGGAACATGGAAACGGCAAGGATCAGGATCATCGTGGGCCCGGCAAACCGCAGGCGGAGGCGGGAAAGGGCGTAGCCAGCCATGCCCCCCAGCACCAGCACCACCACTGTCACGCCCGTGCCGACGATGAAGCTGTTGAGGATACTGCGCAAAAGCTCCGGGGACTTCGTGAAGATCGCGACGTAGTTCTTTGCGGTGAACGGGTCCGGCCAGTATTGCGGCGGCCAGGCATAGACACCCGCCTGCGTCTTCACCGAGGTCAGGATCAGCCAGATGATCGGAAAAAAGGAAATCAGGGCCGACAAGGCTACGAGAACGTAAAGGATCGGGCGGGGGCGGCGCTTGAGCATCTCAGTCCCTCCGGCGAAGCGCGATGATGTAGATGACGCTCATCGCGAAGACCACGAGGAACTGGACGACGACGAGGGCCGAGCCGGAGTTGAATTTCAAATAGGCGAAGATCTCCTTGTAGGCGTAAAGCGACAGGCTTTCCGTGGTGTCGATCGGGCCGCCGCCGGTCAGGTTGAACGGCAGCTCGAACGTGCGGAGCGCATCCATCGATCGCAGGATGAGCGCCACAAGGATCGGCGCGCGCAGCAGCGGCAGCGTGATCTCGCGGAATTCGGTCCAGCGCGTCATGCCATCCATCCGCCCCGCCTCGTAAAGCTCGCCGGGGATCGCCTGCAATCCGGCGAGGATGATGAGCGCCATGAAAGAGGACGTCTTCCAGACGGCGACGACAATCATGGAGGTCATGGCGAGTGTGGGCTCACCCAGCCAATCGATGGGACGGCTGGCGAGATGGGTCTGAAGGACGACGGCGTTGAACACGCCGTAATCCGAGTTGAACATCCATCGCCACATGAGAGCATTGAGCGCCGTGGGCAGCGCCCAGGGAAAGAGAACGGCAAGCCGGGCGATGGACTTGCCCCTGAAGCTTTCGTTCATCAGCAGCGCGAGGCCGATGCCGATCACCAGCTCGAAGGGAACCGAGCCTGCCGCGAAGATCAGGGTGACACCGAGTGCGTTCCAGAAGTGGGCCGAGCCCGCGATCTCGATGTAATGCTGCAAACCGACGAAGCGATAGGGCGCAGTGCCACCCAGATCGGATTGGCCGAAACTCTGGACCACGGATACGAGCACGGGGTAAATCAGCACCAGCGCGATCAGCAGGATCGTGGGAAGCACGAAGCCGCCACCGGTCCAGTGCCGTCGCCTGTCGAGTACGGTCATCGCGGGCATGTTGGCATCCTTGCTGGGCATCGTGCGGCGGGGCCGGCACCCCGCCGCCAAAGGCGTCATTTAGACAGCAGCGCTTCGATCTGCTTCTGTGCGCTGTCGAGAGCTTCCTTCACCGGAACCTGCCGATGCAGTGCCTTCGTCACTTCAAGCTGCATGATCTCGGAGACCTGAGGATAAAGGTCTCCGGTCGCGCCAGAGGGTCGAACCAGCCCCACGTCGAAATCGGCGCCCAGCTTGGGCAGGATTCCGGCATGCGCGATCTGGGGATCCTTGTAGACGTCCGGCCGACCCGGCGCGCGATTGGCGTTGAGCGCGGCCCAGAGTTCCGCCTCGTGGCTGGTGAAATAGGCCACGAGCTTTGCCGCAGCTGCCTTGTGCGCGGAGTTGGGGTTGATCCCGAGAAGGAAGCCGCCCATCGCGGTCGTATGCGCGTCCGGGTGCCCGGCAAAATAGGGGATGCGCATGAAGTCGAACTTGCCCTTCACGGGCGAGCCGGCCGCGTTCAGCGGGTCGTAGACGAAATCCTGAACCATCAGGAAGACGGCGCGCCCCTGCTGGAACAGCGTCCGGGCGTCATCCGGCTTGTCGTTCAGGATGGACTTCGGGGCGATCTGCGTCTTGTAGATCATGTCCACCATCGTCTGCGTCGCGGCGATGTTCGCGGGTGAATTCACGGCAACCTGCCCCGCGGCGTTGTAGAAGCCTCCGCCGTTGGCGTTGGTGAAGGACAGCCAGTTCATGAACAGCCCCTCGATCTTCGCCCACATGGAGACGAAGCCGTAGAGCTGGGGATTGTGCTCCCCGTTCATCACGATCTGTGAGTCCTTGATCAGCTCTTCCCAGGTCTGCGGCGGCTGCAGGTGATATTTCTCCAGCAGGTCCGTGCGGTAAAAGAGATGCGTCCCGTCAAGGTAGAGCGGCGCGCCATAAACATGGCCGTTGAGCGTCGCCGCCGTCAGGAAGGACTGATTGTATTTCGACAGATCGTCCTTGGTCATGTAGCTGTCCAGCGGTGCAAGCCAGCCGCGCTTGGCAAATTCTCCGGCCCAGATGATGTCCATTGCGAAGACATCGGGCGTCGGGCTCTTGGAGGTAAAGTCCGTGACGTAAAGCTGTCGGGTCTGGTTCGGCACGTCGGAAACCTTGAGCCAGTCGACCGAAATTCCGGGATTGGCTTTGGTAAAGCCCTCGATGTCGTGCGGGACGACCTGCCCATAGCCGCGCGAGCCGATGGCTATGACGAGCTTTTCGGCCCGCGAAGGCTGAGGCAGGATCGCAGCAATCGTGGCTGCGCAGGCAAGCGCGATCAGTGATCTTCTCATGGTTTCCTCCCTTGTTGTGACGGTCAGCCGGCCGATCGCGCCTCCCTCGCCCGTTCAGTCGGCAGCGCGACGGCAAGCCTCTCCCGGGCCCCCATCAGCACCTCTTCAATTCGCGCGATATGGGCGGCCTCGTCGCGCAGAGGCACGGCAGCCTCGGCGACCGTCAGAAGACAGACAAGCCCGCCCGCATCATCGGAGACGGCAACGCAGAAGCGCCGGACGCCCTTTGCATTGCCCGCCATGTCGTATTGCATGGCGCAGACATCCACGCGCGCGAGCTTCTCGGCCACTTCGACCCACCCGATCTGGCGTTTGGCCACACCTGCATCGAAGAAAGCCGATTTATCCCAACTTGCTGCGACCTTATCGATTGGCTGATGGGCCAGTGCCAGCCGGCTGATCGAGTCCAGTTCATACGTGCTGCGGACGAAGCCTGGATGTGCCCGCAGCCTGATCGGCTGCTGGGGATGTTCGGCTGTCAGGTGCCAGAGCAGGTTCTGCCCCCTGAGCAAGATCACTTCCGCCGCGGCCTCGAGCGAGCCGGAGATCTCTGCGCAAACATCCCAAAGCTGGCCCGGAGATATGACGCCAGCCGCGATCCGCCTTTCGAACGCGAAGTTGGGCCGCAACAGCCGGTCGCCAGCGCGGTAGACATAGCCTGCTTCTTCCAGCTCACCGATCATTCGATACGCCGTGGATGAAGCCAGACCAGAGCGCGCGATCAGGTCCGCCGCCGACACCCCGCCTGCTGGGGAATCAGCGAAGGCTTCTAGGACCCTGATAAGTCGAAGGATGTTTTCGCTCATGTGCAATTCCCGAAATCAGGAATCAATAGACCCATATTTGGGAAATCTGTCAAGCCGTTCAGACCACGGCAGACGGATGCCTCGGTGTGCGGAGATTCAGTCGCCAGCACGTCAAGATCGCTCCGCCCGGCTCGCGGTATCGTTGAGAGGCAATCAATCTTTGGGAAAGGTCACCGCTCTCCGGGCAGCGCGATACGCAAAGGGTGACAAACCGGGGAAGATCCAGGTGGCGTTTGTGACAGGAAGGTTGCGGCCAGAAGAGCAGCCAGACCGGGGGCGCGGTGCTGCCGGGCAGGTCTTACCGGCAAGCGGCCCGCCTTCTCCGGAGCCGTCTGCAGACCGGCAGGTTCTGACGAACGACCGCAGGATAGCCGCCGTTCGTGCCAGCTCAGCCAAGCCACATCCAGACGCCCTACCATGCAGCATAAGGACTGGAACGGTCTTGACGGAAACGGGGCGTTAGCCTCCAACGCATACCCCTTCCCCTTGGGCGACGACCGCCTAGTTCTCCAGCCACTATCCTCCGGAATGGCTGCGCCGTCCGCTACAGCCGCACCACCAACTTGCGCGCCGATACGCCGCGCCGCTGCTGCTCGAGGGCTTCGGGGACCTGATCCAGCCCCTCTCCGACGACCAGGGGTTCGGGGGCTGCAAGATAGCGCCCTTCCGCAAGCGCGCGCTCCAGGAAGTCGCGGTAGATCATCGGACCGATCTCGTTGCCCAGCAGCGCACCGCCCCAGATCATGCGTGTCTGCACGCCAAGCCGCTTTGCTTGCCTGCGCAGGGCGAGGGTCGCGCCAGCCATGCGCGGCAGGACCCGGGCCAGCCCGATCAGGCGGCCGCGACCGGATGGGACGGTGTCGAACGCAATCGGCGGCGAGGCGACGGCCACGAAGCGCCGCCCGGGCAGGGTGCCGAGGATCTCCATACATGGTCCTGTGGAGCCGACGCCGATGGCCAGGGCGCCCGCGACCCGATCGCCTTGCAGGCGCGAAGCGATGTCCCTGACCACCGTGGGAGAGCGGTAATCGAAGACCGCAGACGCGCCGAGGCGCGTCGCATGGGCAAAGTTGTGGGGCGAGGCCGTCGCGATCACCCGGTAGCCCGCTGCAACAGCGAGCTGGATCGCGTTGCTGCCCACGCTCGTCGATGCGCCCCAGACAATCACGGTCTCGCCGCCCCCGGACCCGGGCGCAGTCGGCCAGCGCAGCGCGAGCAGGTCGGACTGGAACAGGCCACAGGCCGCGGTGGAAAGGCCCAGCGGCAGCACGCAAGCCTGTTCGTAGGTGACGGTCTGCGGGATCGGGGTTGCCATGTGATCGAGAAGCACCGTGAAGAGCTGGAACGCCCCCTCGCTTGGTGCGTTGCGCGCCTTTTCCACACCAACCGCGTGACCCAGAACCCTGTCCCCGACCTTGAACCGGGTAACGGCGCTGCCAACCTCGACCACATCCCCGGCGACATCCGAACCGAGGATCGCCGGGTAGCGCAGCCAGGGCAGGATCAGGCCGCCAATCGCCGGGATCATCCGGTCGACCGGATTGACCGCAACGGCGCGGTGGCGCACCACGATCTCGTTCGCCTTGGGACGGGTGTAGGGCGCAGGGCCTCGCCGAAAGGCCGCCCCTTTTGCCGGGAGCCACAGGGCTTCATTGTCAGGCATGGCAATCTTCCTTTTCCAACATCGGGCACTCGGCCTCGTTGCCCCTGACTTAAGGGTTGCGGACGGACGATCCATGCGCAAAGGTCGCTCATATCGTCGCCATCGTCCAAGACATCCATGGATCCCCTTTCCGAAGTTCTGGCCTTGCTGAGACCGACCAGCATCGGCTTCCGCGGCCTTGATGTGGGCCCCCGCTGGGCGCTGTCATTCGGGGCCTG
This sequence comes from Paracoccaceae bacterium, assembly GCA_028875855.1. Lineage (GTDB taxonomy): Bacteria > Pseudomonadota > Alphaproteobacteria > Rhodobacterales > Rhodobacteraceae > Solirhodobacter. Next base: position 5,453 of record JAGWVA010000024.1, on the reverse strand, counting down.
GCCCGGCCTCAAATGCTATGCCATGGCAACGGGCGCATGCTGTCTGTGGGTGGACGGGCTCGCCGAACCGATCACCATGCGCGCGGGCGATCTGGTGATGCTGCCACGTGGGCAAGCCTATCGGCTGGGCAGTTCCGACGACGTTCCCGCCCTCGACGCCCTGAGCTTCTTCGATGGCGTGGTGCCCGGCGGTGTCGCGGTCATCGACGGGGGCGGCGCCTCTTCCGGGGTGGGCGGATACTTCGGCTTCGAAGGCCCCAACGCTGACCAGCTGCTGGGTGTCCTGCCGGCGGTGATCCATCTGCAGGGGACCGAGAAAAGCCTGTCGCTTCGGGCCGCGATCGAGCGAATGATGCAGGAGTTGCGCGACCCGCAGCCCGGCGGGGCGCTGATCGCGGGCCACCTTGCGCAGACGCTGCTGATCGAGGCGCTGCGGGTTCACCTGCACGACCCGGCGGTGCGTGGGGCGAACTGGCTTCTTGCGCTGTCGGATCGACAGATTGCCGTGGCGCTCGGTGCGATGCACGGCGACCCCGCTCGGCCCTGGACGCTGACCAGTCTTGCGAAAGAGGCGGGTCTGTCGCGCTCGGGCTTTGCCGCGCGCTTCCGCGAGTTGGTCGGAGAACCGGCGATGGCCTACCTGACGCGTTGGCGGATGATGCTGGCGGCAGATCGCCTCATGACAGCGGCTCGACCGATCTCCGTCCTTGCGGGCGACCTTGGCTACGGGTCGGAAAGCGCCTTCAGCGCGGCCTTCAAGCGCGTCCATGGCACGTCGCCGCGCGACTTTGCCAAGCGAAGGGCCGCGTCGGAGGGATAGAGGAAACGGCAGGGGTCAGCCGCGGATCAAGACCTCGCCCTCGATCTCCATCGCAAAGCCAAGCGGCAGCCCGGCCACACCGATGGCCGATCGGGCGTGGCGGCCGACCTCGGGTCCGAACACATCGAGGACGAGGTCGCTGAAGCCGTTCACGACAAGATGCTGTTCCCTGTATCCCGGCGCAGAGGCCACCATGCCGAAGACCCGCACCCAGCCGACGATCCGGGACAGCTCCCCGATCTCGGCCTTGAGGTTGGCCAGCACGGCGAGGGCGATCTCGCGCGCTTCGGTGTAGGCCTGCGCGGTCGAGAGGTCGGCTCCGACGATCCCGAAGGGGCCAGCGATGCCGCCGTCCGCCCCATTCTTCGCGTGGCCGGAAAAGAGCACCCGCGCGCCGCGCGCATTGACGAAGGCGAAGGGCAGATGCAGGCCGTCCGGCACGCGCGTCGGGGGCGGCAAGATCAGGCCAAGGTCGTGCAATCTCTGTTCAGGGGTGGGCACGGAGCGTGACCTCGTTAACGCTTCTGCGCGCAGCCTACCCTGATTTGGCGCGGAAGTCGCCAGGGGTGTGATGAGGCTGCGCCCCCCGCGAGACACCGCTATCTATGTTTTCTGAAGAACCGGGCGCGGTCGTAAAGCTGTTCGAGCCGTTTCATTCTGGCTTCCGTCTCGGCCCAGGTTCGGGTTTCCACGCTGGCCAACAAGGTTTCCAGCAGAACGAGGATCGAGACCGTCGAATCCCAGGATGACGGCGCCTCGACATTTGCGGAAAAGACATATCGGGCAAGCTCCGCGGCCGGCGATAGCCACTGATCGGTGAAGAGGATGATCTCCGCACCTTGTTCCACTGCCATCTCGGCGATTGCGAGGACCGAATTTTCGTAGCGACGAATGTCGAAGGCGACAAGCACGTCGCCCGGCCGGACGTCCACCAGTGCGGCGGGCCATGCTCCGGACTGCTCCGACATCAGGGAAACGTTGTGGCGCACGACTTTCATATGCGTCACGAAATAATCGGCCAAGGCATGCGTGATGCGACCGCCCAGGGCCATGACCCGGCGCTGAGGGTCAGACAACAGGTCGCAGGCCGCGTCGAACTGCGCATGATCGACCCGGGCAAGCGTCGCCTGCAAGTTGTCCATCACCGCGTCGGCAAATCGGTTCAGAACATGCGTATCCGGTGCGCGCCCAGCCCAGCGATCGTGCTTTGCAAGCGGCGATATCAGCATCTCGCCCACTTCCATTCTCAGGCCCGTCTGGAAGTCGGGATACCCCTTGTAGCCCAGCTTCTGGACCATCCGCACGACAGTCGGAGTTGACACTGTGGCCCCCTTCGCCAGCGCGGTGATCGAGCCAAGGGCCGCAACCGGATAGTTCGACAGGATATACGAGGCGAGCTGCCGCTCCGCCCGGGTAAAGGCCATGAGGTTGTTCTGGATCGTGTCCTTGATGGAAGGCCCCGCAACGATCGTCATCAGAATACCCCGAGTGGCGGTTGCGTGCCGTCGGTCTGGGTCAGCCCGCATTGGAATTTTTGTAACAGCCAATGATTATATGAAACAATCTTGACAGCAATAGGCCGTCGGTCCAGCCTTGCCGAAGTGACGTCGAAAGGCAGCAGACCATGTCGGGGCAAGAGCGAGTTGTGCGTTATCCAGCCAGTGTGGAACATGCCGACGCGCCAAGCCCTGTCCTTCTGGTGTGCGAGCATGCATCGAATGTCATTCCGGCGGATTGGGGAACGCTCGGACTTGCGGGCGGGCTGCTGACGTCCCACATCGCCTGGGACCCGGGCGCGCTCGGGCTGGCGCGGGCGCTTGCCCAGCGGCTGGACGCGACGCTTGCCCATGCCCCAGTTTCGCGGCTGGTCTATGACTGCAACCGACCGCCCGACGCGGCGGGCGCGATGACGACAAGATCCGAGATGCATGACGTGCCGGGCAACACAGGCCTGACCGCCGCCGAAAAGCTGCGACGCGTGACGGCCGTGTATCTGCCCTTTCACGACACCCTTCATGGTGTGATCGCCGACCGGCTGGCGCGCGGCAGGCCGGCCGTCATCGTCACCGTGCACAGCTTCACCCCCACCTGGTTCGGTGTGCCCCGGCTGGTGGAACTCGGCGTGATCCACGACACCGATGCGCGTCTGGCTCATGCCGTCGTTGCGGCGGCCGAAGGCTGCGGGCTGAATGTGCAACTGAATGCCCCCTATTCTGCTTCTGACGATGTGACACATACACTGAAGCTGCAAGCCCTGCCCTATGGCCTCGCGAACGTGATGCTCGAAGTCAGGAACGATCTGATCGCCACGCAGGCCGGGGAGGCGGCGATGGCTGATCGTCTCGCACCGATCATCACCCGGGCCGTGGCGCAGTTCCCTTGAGGACACAGGACGATGCAATGAACGACAGGCCGGGCCAAGCTCCGGCGGAAGGAAACAGGGGAGACGAAGATGGCCGGGAATCTGAGCCTTGAGGAGTTGAGGTCGGCGGTTGATGCGGGGGCCATCGACACGGTGATCGTGGCGATGGTGGACATGCAGGGGCGTCTGATGGGCAAGCGGTTTCATGCGCGGGCCTTCCTCGACGGCGCCTGGCGCGAGACGCATTGCTGCAACTACCTGCTGACGGTGGACATGGACATGACGCCGGTGCCGGGGTTCGCCTCGGCGAGCTGGGCGGCGGGCTATGGCGATTACGTCCTGCGCCCCGATCTGGGCACCTTGCGCCGTCTGCCCTGGCTCGAGGGCACGGCGATGGTTCTGGCCGATGTGCTCGATCATCACGGCACGGCCGAGGTCGCCGTCTCGCCCCGCGCGATCCTGAAGGCGCAGGTGGCACGCGCAAAGGCGATGGGCTTCGAGCCGATGATGGCGACCGAGCTCGAGTTCTTCCTCTTCGAGCAGAGCTACGCCGCGCTGCGCGACCAGGGCTACCGCGACCCCAGGACCTGGGGCGGGCACAACATCGACTACGCGATCTTCGGCACCACCAAGGAGGAAGAGGTGATGCGCGCGGTGCGCAACGGGCTTTACGGCGCGGGCATCCCCGTCGAATGCTCGAAGGGCGAGGCCGAGGCGGGGCAGGAAGAGATCAACGCCCGCTATTCGGATGCGCTCGACGCCGCCGACACCCACGCGATCATCAAGAACGGCGTGAAGGAGATCGCCTTCCAGAAGGGCCGCTCGGTCACCTTCATGGCGAAATACGACCACCGCCGGGCGGGCTCGTCGGCGCATGTGCACCAGTCGCTCTGGCGGGACGGCAAACCGGCCTTCCACGACCCCGAGGGCCCGCACGGGATGTCGAAGGTGATGGAGCATTACGTGGCAGGCCTTCTGACCCATGCGCGCGAAATCACCTGTTTCCTCGCGCCCTGCCCCAACAGCTACAAGCGCTTCGTCACCGGCATGTTCGCTCCCACCAAGGCGGTCTGGAGCTTCGACAACCGCACCGCGGGCTTTCGCGTCTGCGGCGAGGGCTCGGGCGCGATCCGCGTCGAATGCCGGATCGGCGGGGCGGACCTGAACCCCTATCTCGCGCTCGCGGCCCAGCTGGCCGCCGGATTGGACGGGATCGCACGGCAACTGCCGCTGGAGCCGGTCCATGCGGGCGACGCCTACCGTGCCGAAGGCGTGCGCGAGGTGCCGAAGACCCTGGGCGAGGCGGCCGAGCTGATGCGCGGCTCGGCCATGCTGCGCGCGGCGATGGGCGGGGAGGTGATCGACCACTACCACCGCGCCGCGATCTGGGAGATCGAGGAACAGAACCGCGTCGTGACCGACTGGGAGTTGCAGCGCGGGCTGGAACGGGCCTGACATGATCGACTCGATCGACCACATCGTTCTGACCGTGCGCGACCCCGACAAGGCCGCGGCCTTCTACACCCGCGTCCTTGGGATGGAGCCGATCACGTTCGGCAACGGGCGCCGCGCCCTGCGTTTCGGCAACCAGAAGATCAACCTGCAAAGCCTCGGGCAGGAGACGCGCAACCATGCCTGCATCGGCTCGGGCGATCTGTGCCTGCTGACCCAATGGCCATCGGATCGCATTCTGAGCCATCTGGCTGCGGAAGGTGTGGCCGTGGTCGAGGGACCGGTGACGAAATCCGGCGCGCGCGGTCCGATCACGTCGATCTACATCAATGACCCGGATGGAAATCTGGTGGAAATCAGTCGCTATGACATGAATGCGGCCCAAGCGCCGCGCGAAAAGGACGTGACCCCATGACGACCGTTCCGACCGCCAACTGGTCCTATCCCACCGCCGTGAAGTTCGGTCCCGGCCGGGTGCAGGAGCTGGCACATTTCTGCAAGGAGGCGGGCATCGCCCGGCCCCTGCTGGTGACCGACCGCGGCCTTGCCGCGCTGCCGATCACGGCGCGCGCGCTCGACATCCTCGAAGCGGGCGGGCTGGGCCGCGCCGTCTTCAGCGAGGTGGACCCGAACCCGACCGAGGCGAACATGATCGCCGGCATCGCCGCCTACAGGGCGGGCGGGCATGACGGGGTGATCTGCTTCGGCGGCGGCTCGGCGCTCGATCTGGGCAAGATGATCGCGCTGATGCAGGGCCAGACGATCAGCGTCTGGGATCTGGAGGACGTGGGCGACTGGTGGACGCGGGCGGATGCCCGC
>JAGWVA010000082.1 GCA_028875855.1 Paracoccaceae bacterium | reverse complement strand
ATCGGCGTTGCCCGCGGCATCCGTGATCGCTGTGCCAAGAACGGCGTTGGCCTGGCTCAGCAGGGTCACGGTCAGCCCCGGCAGGGCCTTTGTGGTGGACAGGCTGCGCACCGTCACATGAAGCCCGTCCACCCCGCTCAGGCTGGTCAGGCCAAGGTCGGAGATCACGAACCACTGCGTCGCGGGCGGCGTCCTGTAGGGATCGGCCCCGGGGACCGAGGCATCGAGTGCATAGACCCCGACCGGCAGCTTTGCCATCACCTCATCCAGCGGCAGTCGGGTCAGCACATCCTTGTTGGCGACCATCGCCACGTCGGCCTGACCCGACCAGACCTCGGCCCCGATCTGGTCGGATACGGTCTGCCGGTCATAGGGCGCGATGGCCCGGCCGAAGTAGTCGCGCTGGATCGCGCGCAGGATATTGCGCCCGCTGATCCGGCGCAGCGTGAGGTCGATGGTCTTCACGTTGACCGTATCGACCGGGATCGCGGCACGGGACGCCTTGGGCAACACATAGGCCCGCCCCGGGAACCGCACCTGCGCAGAGCGGTCGCGCACGTATTGCGTCATCTCCACCGCCTTGCGCAGCACCTCTCCGCTGGCCGCCGGAAGCCCCGCGCGGAAGGTCAGGCTGTAGCGCTTGCCGTGATCGAGGCCCGCGACGCAGATCTGGTTGCCGCTGGCCTGCACCGACAGTCCGGGATCGGGCAGCTTCACATAGGGCGCATAATCCAGCCCCGCCGCCACCAGCGGCTGCGAGAAGGTCGCGCAGATGCGGGCGGCGGCGTTGTCGCTTTCCACCGTGCGGTCGGTGATGCGAAAGCCGTATTGGCCGATGGCCCGGTCAAGCTCTGCCGCGATCTCCTTTCCGGGCGCAAGCTTCTGCGCCAGTTCGAGCGCCGGGATCATGTCGTGACCGCGCTGCACGACCTCCAGCGCAGAGGCCATCGCGGCAAGCGCCTCGGCGCGTTGTTGCGGGGTCGCCGCGCGAAGGTAGCCGTTGACGCTGGCCGACAGCGCCGCGTCCTGCAACGGCACGGGGTCCTTGACCAGTTCGGACCGGGCCGCAAGCAGCAGGAACCGCGAGAAATCCACCCAATCATGCGCCGCATCCGTCACCGCGACCGCAGCACCTTCAAGTTGCGCGGCCCTGACCGGGTTCTGCTGATCCATGGCATTTGCCGCAGCCACGACGAGCTGGCCTGCCGTGCGCCCGTTGGCCGGATAGCGCTGCCCGAGCGCGGCCGCCTGTTTCAGCGCCGCACGGAAATCGTCGGGGCCAAGGAAGCGCAGGTCGGCCTTGCGGGCCAGTGCCGCGGCCTGCGCCGCCTTCGGTGTCTCGACCACGCTGGCCGAGATCGCCCCGGCATAGGGCGCGGGCGTCGCGGCCGCCGATTTCGGGAAACAGGACCCCGCCCGGCTGTTGAAGGTGAAGGCATGGCAGGCGCTGTCGGTCAGGCAGGCGCGCTCGCAGGCGTCCAGAGTCGTGTCGAAGATCGACTTCAGGTCATTGCCGGGCAGGTCCGTATCCTGCGCCACGATCACCCGCTGCGCGGGAAGCAGCGATTCGACGGGGGCGGTCTGGGCGAAGGCGGGCGACCCGAGCAAGCCGGAGACGATCAGCACGGCGGCAAGCAGGCGCATGGGAACCCTCCGGTTTCACCTTTCACGGTGGGGTGAATGCTGACACGCGCGCCCCGGCTTGGCAATCACGGCCGCCTTAAGACCCTGTTCACTCTGCTCCCCGAAGATGGGCCCGAGAATGGCCGCAGGATCGCAGGACGGGCTGACGAACACATGACGCTTTCGGAAAAACTCGCCATGGAACGCCGGGCCCGGCTGGCGGCGGAACGGATGCTGGAACACAAGCAGCGGGAGCTGTTCGCGGCCAATGAAAAGCTGGCGCTCCATGCCCGCGCCCTGTCCAACCAGATCGTGGAACAGCGGCAGGTCGTCCGCTCCGCCCTGTCGGAGGCGGAGGCGCTGAAGGGACAGAACAGCCGCTTCGTCACCGATCTCGAGGCGGCCCATACCGCCGCCGTGATGGCCGAACGGCGGCTGTGGGATTCGATCGAAACGATCCGCGACGGCTTTGCCGTCTTCGACAGCTCGCAGGCGCTGGTGGCGGCGAACAGGGCCTATCTTTCCATCTTCGCCGATTTTCCCGAGGTAAGGCCCGGCATTTCCTATGCAGAGATCGTGCGGCTTTGCCACCGCCAGAACCTTGTCGATCTGGCCCCGGACGAACGGGACGGATGGGTGGACCGGATGCTCGCCCGCTGGGATCAGGACCCGGTGGAACCGCTGGTGGTGCGCTTTTCCAACGGCGCCTATGTGAAGCTGATCGACCGCCGCGCCCGCGACGGCGACATGGTCTCGCTTGGGCTCAACATCACCGAAACGATCGAGCGGGAGGCCGCGCTGCGCGAGGCGCAGGAACGGGCCGAGGCCGCGAGCCGCGCGAAGTCGAGCTTTCTCGCCAACATGAGCCACGAGATCCGCACGCCGATGAACGGCGTGGTGGGCATGGCGGAACTGCTCTGCGACACCGCACTGACCGAGGAACAGCGGCTTTACGCGGAAACGATCAAGACCTCGGGCGAGGCGCTTCTGGTCATCATCAACGATGTGCTCGATTTCTCGAAGCTCGAGGCGGAAAAGCTGGTCCTGCATGTCGAGCCGTTCGACCTAGAGCGATCGATCCACGACATCGCCATGCTTCTGCAACCGGCGGCGCAGGACAAGGGGATCGACCTTCTGATCGACTACGACCTGTTCCTGCCGACGCGCTTTGCGGGCGACCCGGGGCGCATCCGTCAGGTGCTGACCAACCTGATCGGCAATGCGGTGAAGTTCACCGATCACGGACAGGTCCTCATCCGCGTCGTCGGGCTGGAAGCGGCCCCCGGCCAGCACGAACTGCACCTCACGATCGAGGATACCGGGATCGGCATACCGGCGGGGCAGATCGACCACATCTTCGGAGAGTTCAACCAGGTAGAGGATCGCCGGGACCGCCGGTTCGAGGGGACGGGCCTCGGCCTTGCGATCTCGCGCCAGCTGGTGGAGCGGATGGGCGGGTCGATCTGGGTCGATTCCGTGATGGGCGAGGGGTCATGCTTCGGCTTCCAGATCACCCTCCCCTCGGCCGAGGCCGCCTTGGCAGAGCCGCTGCAACCGCTGCCGTTCAGGACCGCGCTTGTCGTGGACGATCAGCTGACGAACCGCCAGATCCTCAAGCGGCAGCTCGAGACCTGCGGCATCGCCGTCACCACCTGCCGCGGCGGGGTCGAGGCGCTGGCGGATCTGGCCGCCGGCCCGGCCCCCGATCTGATCATCACCGATCACCGGATGCCCGACATGACCGGCCCGGCCCTTGCGCGCGAGGTGCGGGCGATGGGGATCACGTCGCCCGTCGTGCTGCTGACCTCTCACCCCGCGGCGCTTCGGGACGATCCGGTCGCGGGGCTGTTCGCGGCGGTTCTGCAAAAGCCGGTGCTGCGCCGCGACCTGTTCCAGCGGCTTCAGGCGATCGGTCCGGCGCAAGGGGCGGGATTCGACCCTGAGTCAGCCGAAATGCGCCCGATGCGGGTGCTCGCGGCCGAGGATAACCGCACCAACCAGCTCGTTTTCCGCAAGATGGTGAAGGATCTGGCCATCGATCTGGCCTTTGCCAGCAACGGGCGCGAGGCGCTGGAGCTTTGCGACAGTTTCGCCCCCGACCTGATCTTCATGGACATCTCGATGCCCGAGATGGACGGCCTTGCCGCGGCGCGGGCCATCCGCGCGGGCGAGGCGGGCGGGCGCCATGTGCCGATCATCGCGCTCACCGCCCACGCGATGGAGGGGGACGCCGCGGACATTCTTGCCGCCGGGATCGACCATTACCTGACCAAGCCGCTGCGTCGGGCCGCCATCATCGAACAGATCATGGCCTTTCGCCCCGTGGGGACATGGCCGCCGCGCGCCGAAGACGAACGCGCGGCCTGATCACTCCGCCCGGCGGACGAAAACCCGGCGGTCGCCTTCCGACGCCTCCGCGTCGAAGCGGTAGCCGCCAGCGTCGAAGTCGCACAGGGCGTCGGGATCGGTCAGGCGGTTCTCGACGATGAACCGCGCCATGGCGCCGCGCGCGCGCTTGGCCCAGAAGCTGACGATGGCCCGCTTGCCCGCCCGCTCTTCCATGAAGACCGGGGTGATGACCCGCAGTCCCAGGGCAGGCCGGTCGAGCGCGGTGAAATATTCGACCGAGGCGCAGTTGACGACCGTGTCGGTCCCCCGTGCGCGACCCTCTGCCGTAAGCGTCTCGGCGAGACTGTCGCCCCACCAGTCGTAAAGGCTCTTGCCGCGCGGCGTGGCGAGCCGGCTGCCCATCTCCAGCCGGTATTGCTGGATGCGGTCCAGCGGGCGCAGCAGGCCGTAAAGCCCCGACAGGATGCGCAGATGGTCCTGCGCCCAGATCAGCGCGTCAGGATCGAGGGTCTTCGCCTCGAACCCGGCATAGGTGTCGCCGGCAAAGCCGAAGATCGCGGGGCGCAGCACCGCCGCCTCCGGCGTGGCAGAAAAGGCCGCGAAGCGGTCGCGGTTCAACTCGGCAAGGCTGTCGCTGATCCCCATCAGTGTCTTCAGCCCCGCCGCCTTCAGCTTTCGCGCCTCGGCCGCCAGCGCCACCGCCTGATCGGCAAAGGCCGGATCGGTCAGCGGCAGATCGGGCACCGGGCCCCAGTCCAGCTTTTTCGCCGGAGAGATCACAACAAGCATCAAAACCCCCGTATTCGACCCTGTTATGGCCCGGTTGGCGCGGAAATCCAGTGTCAGCCGTCTTCGAGAACGCCGAGAAAGGCCGCGCCGAAGCGTTCGGTGCGCTTGTCGCCCAAAATCCGTTCCATCCCGTCAAGATCGCGCGGGCGCTGTTCGGCCACCTTTGCGATCAGCGCGGCAGAGCAACTGAGCGGTTTCTCGGTTCCCGCCGCCCCCCGGATCAGGTCGGCCTGCACGGCCAAAAGCCGGTCATAGACCTCGCCCGAGGCGCGTCCGGCCAGCCGCCGCCGCGCGGGGTGCACCGCGTCGGGGGCAGCGCCGGTGATGACCTCGAGGAAGGCCGCGCCGTAGCTTTCCAGCTTTTTCGCCCCCACCCCGGTGATCTGGGCCATCTGGTCCAGCGTCCCGGGCCGCTGCTCGGCCATCTCGATCAGCGTGCGGTCGGGGAAGATGACATAGGCGGGCACGCGCGCCGCCTCGGCCAAGGCGCGGCGCTTGGCCTTGAGCGCCGACAGAAGCGGCGCGTCCTCTTCGGACACCAAGGCCTTCACCACGGGTTTTGCCCTGTCCCTCACGGTGTCGCGGCGCAGCTCGATCGCCGCTTCGCCCCGCAGGATCGGGCGGGCGGCCTCGGTCATGCGCAGGGCACCGTGGCGTTCGGGATCGGGGCGGACAAGGTCGCGGCCCATCATCTGGCGAAAGACAGCCGCCCAGGCCGGGCGCGAGAGGTCGCGCCCCACCCCGAAGGTCGGCAGCCCGTCATGGCCGCGCTGCCGGACCTTGTCGGTCACGTTCCCGGTCAGGATATCCGTCAGATGCCCCGCCCCGAAATTCTCGCCGGTGCGCAGAATGGCCGACAGCGCCTTGCGCACCGCCTCGGTCGCGTCGAAGGTTTCGGGCGGCGCGTCGCACAGGTCGCAGGCCCCGCAGGGCTGCGACGTCTCGCCGAAATAGCCCAGAAGCACCTGACGGCGGCAGGCCGTCGCTTCGGCCAGACCCAGAAGCGCGTTCAGCCGCGCGTGGTCGGCGGCCTTGCGTTCCGGCGGCGCAAGGCCCTCATCCACCTGGGCGCGGCGCAGGCGGATGTCTTCCGGGCCGTAAAGCGTCAGCGTCTCGGCCGGAGCCCCGTCGCGTCCGGCGCGGCCGATTTCCTGATAATAGGCCTCGATCGACTTGGGCAGGTCGGCATGGGCGACCCAGCGGATGTCAGGCTTGTCGATGCCCATGCCGAAGGCGACCGTGGCGGCGACGATCAACCCGTCTTCCTGCTGGAATCGGGTCTCTGCCTGCCGGCGGTCATCGGCCTCCATCCCGCCGTGATAATGGATCGCGGGCAGACCCGCCTCGCACAGAGCCTGTGCCAGCGTCTCGGTCTTGGCGCGGGTGGCGCAATAGACGATGCCGGACTGGCCCCGCCGCGCGGTCGCGAAATCAAGGATCTGCGTGCGCGGGCTGTCCTTGACGGCGAAGGCAAGGTGGATGTTCGGCCGGTCGAAGCCCCGCAGGAAGGTATCGGGCGGGGCGCCGTCGAACAGGCGGGTGACGATCTCGGCCCGCGTCTCGGCGTCCGCCGTGGCGGTGAAGGCCGCCAGCGGCACGCCCAGCGCGCGGCGCAACTCGCCGATGCGCAGGTAGTCGGGGCGGAAATCGTGGCCCCACTGGCTGACGCAATGCGCCTCGTCCACCGCGATCAGGGTCGTGCCGATCCGGCGCAGCAACACCTGCGTGCCCCCGGCGGCCAGCCGCTCGGGTGCCATGTAGAGAAGCTTCAGCCGCCCTTCGTCCAGCGCACGGAAGATCTCTTCCGTCTCGTCGTCGGTGTTGCCCGAGGTCAGGGCCCCGGCCTCGACCCCCGCCGCGCGCAAGGCGCGGACCTGATCGCGCATCAGGGCGATCAGGGGCGAGATGACGACGGTCACGCCGTCGCGGCAAAGCGCGGGCAGTTGGTAGCAGAGCGACTTGCCCCCGCCCGTGGGCATGATGGCAAGCGTGTTGCGCCCCGCGGTGACCGCCTCGACGATCTCGCGCTGGCCGGGGCGGAAGCCGGGGAAGCCGAAGACCGACTGAAGAAGCGCCTCGGGGCCGGACATGCCGGCCTCAGAAGGAATAGGCGTTGTTCATGATCACGATGCGGATCGCGTAGATCCCGATCAGCACGACCAGCGGCGCAAGATCCAGCGATCCGGTATCGGGCAGCACCTGCCGCACGCGGGAATAGATCGGGTCCAGCAGGCGGTTCAGGCCGTCCCAGATCTGGTAAACCAGCGGCTGGCGCAGGTTCAGCACCTGGAAGTTGATGAGCCAACTCATGATGACATGCGCGATCACCACGAAATACAGCAGGTTGAGAAGCATCAGGATGATCTGCAAGAGCGAATACATGGCTTTCCCGTCTGTCGAGGTCCCGTCCTAGATATGGAAGGGGCCTGCAAAGGGCAACCGGCTTTCCCGGGCGCAGGACGCGGCTTTGACGCAGGGTCGCGCCTTGACCTTTGCGCCCCCGCGCGGCACCCCGGCCCCAAGACAGGCAGGAGCCACCATGTATCCCTTCATCCGCCTTGCCACAGAGACGCTTCGCGTGCGCCGCCTCCCGCCTCTGGGCCTGTTCGATCCGCATGTCATCCAGATCCGGTGCCTGCCCTGGGACCTCGATCCGTGGATCGAGTTGAACAACGGCCGGACGCTGACGCTTTATGACATCGGGCGGGTGCCCTTCGTGCTGCGCATCGGTCTGTTGAAGGCGCTGCGGGCGCATGGCTGGGGCCTCACCGTCGCGGGGGCCTCCGTGCGCTACCGCAGACGCGTGAAGGCCTTTCACAGGGTCGAATTGCGCACCCGCCTTCTGGGTTGGGATTCGCGCTTTGTCTACATCGGGCAAACCATGTGGCGGAACGGCGAATGCACGAGCCATGTGCTGAACCGGTCGGCCGTCACCGGCAAGGGCGGCATCGTCCCCCCGGCCGAGGTGGCGCGGGCCCTTGGCGTTGCGCCGGAAAGCCCGGCGCTGCCCGGCTGGGTCGCCGCCTGGATCGAAGCGGATGCGGCAAGGCCGTGGCCGCCCGCGGACTGAGGCGCGGCCGCCGCCCAAATCCCTTGCCATGCCGCCTCCAAGCCTGTTTGATCCCGTTCAAACAGGCGTGATCGGGGAGCGCGGATGAGCGATCTGGGGCAAGGGGACGCAGGCAAGTCGCGCCGCATCTGGGGATGGTTCTTCTATTTCTGGGCGGCGCAGCCCTATTTCACCCTGCTGCTGACCTTCATCTTCGCGCCCTATGTCGTGGATCTGGTAGGCAAGGGCACCACGGCGCAGGCAATCTGGGGCTATGGCATCTCGGCCTACGGGCTGATCGTTGCGATTTCCGCCCCGTTCCTTGGCGCGATCGCCGACAAGGCGGGGGGGCGCAAGCGCTTCATCGCGGTGTTCTCGATCTTCTACGTGCTGGGCGCCTGGGGGCTCTGGTATGGCGCGCCGGGGCAGTTCAGCCTTGGCTTCCTGATGTTGTCCTTTGGCCTCGGCCTGATCGCAACCGAGATCTCGGCGATGTTCGCCAATGCGATGCTGGTCGATCTGGGCGACCGGTCCGAACTGGGGCGCATCTCCGGCTCGGCCTGGGGCTTTGGCTATATCGGCGGGGTGGTGTCGCTGGTCATCATGCTGCTGTTCTTCGCCGAGCAGCACAGCGGGCGGACCCTGATCGGGCTTGCGCCGGGCTTCGGCCTGCTGGACGCGACGGCGCGCGAAGGCACGCGGGCGGTGGGGCCCTTCACCGCGCTGTGGTTCATCGTCTTCTCGCTGCCGTTCTTCCTGTGGACCCGCGATCCGCGCAGGCCCGGGGCCGCGTCCATCGGCGAGGCGGTGCGCAGCGCATGGCCCGACCTGCGGGCCACGCTGTCGCGGCTGCCGGCGAACCGAAACCTGATGCTGTTCCTGATCGCCTCGATGCTTTACCGCGATGCGCTGAACGGGATCTTCACCTTCGGGGGCATCTATGCCTCGGGCGTGCTGGGCTGGTCGGTGGTGAACGTGGGCATCTTCGGCATTCTGGCCGCGATCACCGGGGCGGTCTTTGCCTGGCTGGGCGGGAAGGCCGACAGCGCCTATGGCCCGAAGGTGGTCATCATCGTGGGACTGATCGTGCTGACCGGGGTCGCCTGCGGCACGCTGGTCCTGTCGCGCACATCGGTCTTCGGCATCGCGGTGGGGCCGAAATCCGCCCTGCCGGACATCACCTTCTACGTGATGGGGGCGCTGATCGGGGCCTGTGCAGGGTCGCTTCAGGCCGCCAGCCGGACGATGATGGTGCTGCAGGCCAACCCCGAGCGGATGACCGAGGCCTTCGGTCTTTACGCGCTGGCCGGGCAGGCCACATCGTTCATCGCGCCCTTCGCCATCGCCGTGGCGACCGACGCGACGGGATCGCAGCAGGCCGGCATCGCGCCGCTGATCGTGCTGTTCGTGGCGGGGTTCGTGATGCTTCTGTTCGTGCGCACCCCCCGCGACGCGCGGGCATGAGGGCGCTGGCGGTCCTTCTGCTGCTGACAGCGGCGCAGGCGCAGGCAGCGCCGCGCGCGACGGCGCTGTTCGGGGCGGAAAAGACCCCCGTCACGGGACCGGCGGAGCCGATCGGCACCTACGCGCGCGGCTGTGCGGCAGGCAATGTGCGCCTGCCCGACACGGGGCCCACATGGCAGGTGATGCGGCCCGCGCGCGACCGGGCCTGGGGCAACCCGGTGACGATCCGGTTTCTGGAGGATCTGAGCCGCTTCGCCGCGACCGAACCGGGATGGAAAGGTCTCTATATCGGCGATATCGGCCAGCCGCGCGGCGGCCCGATGGCCAGCGGGCATGCAAGCCACCAGATCGGGCTGGATGCCGATGTGTGGTTCCTGCCGGCGACCTCGCTGACCCTGTCGGCCGCCTCCCGCGACCGGATCGCCGCGATCTCGGTGCGCAGCGCGGACCAGCGGCAGGTGACGGGGGCCTTCACCCCGGCGACGGCGGCGATCCTGAAGCACGCCGCCGCCGACCCGAGGGTGGACCGCATCTTCGTCGCCGCGGCGATCAAGAAGGCGTTGTGCAAGACCGCGCAACCCGCCGATACCCCGTGGCTTCAGAAGCTCCGCCCCTGGTATGGCCACGAGGATCATTTCCACGTCCGCCTGAAATGCCCGTCGGGCGAAACGACCTGCCAGCCGCAGCGCCCCACGGTGGCGGAGCTGTCGCACGGCGGCAACGGCTGCGATGCGGACCTCGACTGGTGGCTGACGACCTATCTGGACGAGCTGAAGCACCCGCCGCCGCCGCCCAGGACGCCAAAGCCCCGCGAACGGGGGCCGCGCGACTTCCTGCTGTCGGACCTGCCTGCCCGATGCGCGGCGGTGCTGACCCCGAACTAGCGATTTTCCTTGCCTGACGGCGTCGTCGCGTGTATCGCGCGCCGTCCCTGCAAGTCCGCCGGGGCCAAGTCTCCGCGACCTTGTAAAAACGGATAGATCATGAACCGCGCTTACCTTCCCGGCGTTCTCGCCATGGCCACGATTGTCGTGGCCTCGAACATCCTGGTGCAATACCTCCTTGGCCAATGGCTGACCTGGGGGGCCTTCACCTACCCGTTCACCTTCCTTGTCACCGACCTGATGAACCGCCTGCACGGCCCGAAGATGGCCCGCAAGGTGGTGCTTGTCGGCTTCGTCGTCGGCATCATCTGCTCGTTCATCGGCAGCCAGATCACCGGCGCCTTCGGGCCGCTGGTCACGCATCGCGTGGCGCTGGCATCGGGCACGGCCTTTCTTGTGGGCCAGCTGATGGACATCACCGTCTTCAACCGCCTGCGCCGGCTGGAATGGTGGCGCGCGCCGCTCGCCGCCTCGCTGGTGGGGTCGGCCCTCGATACGACGATCTTCTTTTCGGTCGCCTTCGCAGCGGCGCTGACCTTCCTTGACCCGTCCGACAACGTGGGCTGGGCCAACAAGATGCTGCCGATCCTGGGCTTTGGCCCGGTAGCGCCGCTGTGGGTCAGCCTCGCCGTCGCGGACTGGTCGGTGAAGATGTCGCTCGCGCTTGTGTCCCTTCTGCCCTACCGGGCGGTGGTCTTGCGACGGATCGCACGGCTTGCGTAAAAAGTTTTGACAAACACAAAATCTGTGGCACCCTACCTCTAACGAAACCCAGCGAAAGGAGGTGATCCAGTGTCTAGAGGGATATTGGAGAGAGGTGTCCGGACAGTCAGGAGGATCGCCGCCTGAGGGCAGCCCCGTGGGCGAACATCCCCTGATTGGGCCTTGATCCTAACTGGCCCCATCTCCTTGGAACTCGGAGGGCCGTGCGCATCGCACGGCCCTTTCCGTTTTCCGGCCATCATGTCCCGGCCCCACCCTTGGCCGCTCCACGGGCGATATTTGCACGGGAAACACGCGCAGGTCTTTTCGGCGACCCGGGCCTTGGCTACCTTGGCCCCATGCTGCGGATCAACGACACCATCAGTATCGCCGACTGGGAACTGTCGGAGAGCTTCACGCGCTCTTCCGGCCCGGGCGGGCAGAACGTGAACAAGGTCGAAACCGCGGTGGAACTGCGCTTTGAGGCAGAGCGGAGCCCGCATCTGTCGCCCGCGGTGAAGCGGCGTTTGCAACGGCTGGCGGGGCGGCGCTGGACGCTGGACGGGGCGATCGTGATCCGGGCGGAAGAGACGCGCAGCCAGGAACGCAACCGCGCGCTGGCCCGCGAGCGGCTGGCCGAGATGATCCGCGCCGCGCTTGTGGTGCCCAAGGCCCGCATCGCGACGCGGCCGACGCTTGGATCGCAACGCCGCAGATTGGCCAGCAAGCAGGCGCGCGGAGTGGTAAAGTCGCTGCGTGG
Organism: Paracoccaceae bacterium; assembly: GCA_028875855.1. Classification (GTDB taxonomy): domain Bacteria; phylum Pseudomonadota; class Alphaproteobacteria; order Rhodobacterales; family Rhodobacteraceae; genus Solirhodobacter. Next base: position 2,227 of record JAGWVA010000082.1, on the reverse strand, counting down.
AAAGCCGGAGACCGAGGAATGACCCGCCGCACCGATCTTCTGTCGCGCCGTCGCCGGCTTTTGGGGCCGAACGTGCCGACCTTTTACGACGAACCGGTAGAGATCGTGCGCGGCGAGGGCGTCTGGCTTTGGGATGCCGAGGGGCGGCGTTATCTCGACTGCTACAACAACGTGCCCCATGTCGGGCATTGCCACCCCAGGGTGGTCGAGGCCATCGCCCGGCAGGCGGGGGTGCTGAACACCCATACGCGCTATCTGCACGAGGGCATCCTTGAGTATGCCGAGCGGCTCACGGCGAAATTCGGTCATGGCCTGTCCACGCTGATGATGGTCTGCACCGGCTCCGAGGCAAATGACGTCGCGCTGCGCATGGGTCAGGCGGTGACCGGCAAGACCGGCTTCATCGCGACGGATGCGACCTATCATGGCAATACGGCGCTGGTGAGCCAGTTGTCCACCCGCCGCCCGCCGATCGGGGGCTATGCGCCCAACATCCGGCTGGTGCCCGCGCCGGACGGGCTGCGGCCGCTGGATGGCAGCATGGAGGCGCAAGCGCAGGCCTTCGCCGCCCATGTCGCCCATGCGATCCGGGAACTGGAAGAGACTGGCCACGGGTTTGCCGCGCTGATCCTGTGCCCCTTCTTCGCGAACGAGGGCTTTCCCGGCCTCCCGCAGGGGTTCCTTGACCCTACGGTCGCCATTGTGCGCGAGGCGGGCGGCGTGCTGATCGCGGACGAGGTCCAACCCGGATTTGGCCGACTGGGCAGCCATTGGTGGGGACATGAGCGGCTGGGCTTTGCGCCGGACGTGGTGACGATTGGCAAGCCGATGGCAAACGGGCATCCGGCGGCGGCCGTGCTGGCCCGCCCGGACGTGATGGAGGCATTCCGCGGCGCCTTCGGCTATTTCAACACCTTCGGCGGCAATCCCGTCTCGGTCGCCGCGGCGATGGCGACGCTGGAGGTGATCGAGGACGAAGGCCTGGTCGAGAATGCGCGCGACGTGGGCGACTATGCCATGGCCCGGCTACGCGGGCTGGACCATCCGATGATCGCCGATGTGCGGGGGGCGGGTCTCTTCTTCGGGGTGGAGTTCACGGAACCCGGCACCACCACCCCGGCGGGCGATTTCGTCCTGCGGCTGGTCGAGGAGATGCGGCGGCGCGGGGTCTTGCTGAACAAGATCGGACCGGGCGGCGGCACGCTGAAAATCCGCCCGCCGATGCCCTTTTCGCGCGAGAACGCCGACCTGCTGGTCGAGACGCTGGCCGATGCGCTGGCGGTCCTGCCCGCATGAGCGAGGTCGCCGAGGCGCTGACGCTCTGGCGCGGAACGGCGGCGCGGCTGGTGAAGGACCGGGAGAACGCGGTTTACGCGGCCGTGCTGCCCGGAGGGCCGGCGGCGCTGCGTCTGCACCGGCGCGGCTATCAAAGCGCCGATGCGATCCGGTCGGAACTGGTCTGGACAGAGGGTCTGGCCGCGGCCGGCCTGCCCGTGCCGCGGCCGGTCCGGTCGCTCAACGGGGGACTGGTCGAGGAACTGCCGAACGGGCGGCTGGCCTCGGCCGTGGAATGGGTGGCGGGACAGCCGCTCGGGGCGGCGGGGCGACCGTTCGAGGGGCGGCCCGAAACGCAGGCCCGGTTCTTTCATCGCATCGGCGCGCTTCTGGCCGAGATCCACGCGGCCACGGATGCGCTGACGCTGCCCGACGGTTTCACCCGCCCCGCGTGGGACGCTGACGGCCTTCTGGGACCAGAGCCGCTTTGGGGTCAATTCTGGGCGAATCCTGCCTTGTCAGAGACTGAATCGGGGCTTCTGCGCGAGGTGAGAAAGGTGGCCGCAGGGCGTCTTGCGGCCTTTGCTCCCGATGCCGACTACGGCCTGATCCATGCCGATCTGATGCGCGAGAACATCCTGATCGATGGCGAGACGATCCGGCTGATCGACTTCGACGATTCGGGGTTCGGCTTCCGGCTTTACGACCTTGGCACGCTGATGCTTCAGAACCTTGACGAACCTGCCTACCCCGACCTGCTGGCGGCAGCCTGCGAAGGCTATGGCAGCCGGCGCCCGCTGGATGCCGCGCAGGTGCCGTTCTTCGTGCTGCTGCGCTGTCTTGCCTCCTGCGGCTGGGCCGTGCCGCGGCTTCCGCCGGGGCCGGGCCTGCGCGCCTATGCGACGCGCGCGCTGCGGCAGGCGCGGGCGTATCTCGACGGCAATCCCTAGAC
>JAGWVA010000023.1 GCA_028875855.1 Paracoccaceae bacterium | reverse complement strand
GGCATGGCGATCGTCTGGATCACGCACGACCTTGGCGTGGTCGCAGGGATCGCGGACCGGGTGATGGTGATGTATGGCGGGCAGGTCGTGGAACAGGCCCCGGTAAAGGAGCTTTTCCGCAATCCGCAGCATCCCTACACGCGGGCGCTGCTGAAGACCGTGCCGGGCGTGCTGGGCGAGCGGCCGGAGAAGCTCAACGTGATCGAGGGCCAGCCGCCGATCCTTTACAAAGCGCCCGCCGCCTGCCCGTTCCGCGACCGCTGCGCCCAGGCCTTCGACCGCTGCGGACAGCAGAACCCGCCGCGCCTGCCCGTCGGGCGCGGCCATGACGTCGCCTGTTTCTGGGACCCCGCCACCGGAGGGCCGCGCGATGTTTGACACCCCGAAACCGTCCGCGAAGACCCTGGTGTCGGTTCGCGGGCTCAAGATGTATTTCCCGATCCACACCGGCATCCTGCGCCGCCATACCGGCGACGTGAAGGCGGTGGACGATGTGTCCTTCGACATCCTTGAGGGTGAGACGCTGGGGCTGGTGGGCGAATCCGGCTGCGGCAAGTCCACCTGCGGGCGCGCGCTGATCCGGCTTTACGACATCACCGACGGCTCGATCATGATCGACGGGGTGGATGTGGGCCAGATGGAACAGGACGCGCTGCGCCCGCTGCGCCCGAAGATGCAGATGGTGTTTCAGGACCCGCAGGCGAGCCTGAATCCCCGCCTGACGGTGGCCGAGATCATCGGCGAGCCGCTGGTCGAACATACGCAGCTGACGAAGCCCGAGCGGCTGAAGCGGATCTACGAGCTGATGGACGCGGTCGGGCTGAACCGCCGTTTCGCCAACCGCTATCCGCACGAATTCTCGGGCGGGCAGCGCCAGCGGATCGGCATCGCGCGGGCGCTTGCGCTCAACCCGCGCTTCATCGTCTGCGACGAACCCATCGCCGCGCTCGACGTGTCGATCCAGGCCCAGGTGGTGAACCTGCTGGAGGAACTTCAGGACCGCATGGGCCTGACCTATCTCTTCATCAGCCACGACCTGTCGATGGTGCGCCACATCGCCGACCGCGTGGCGGTGATGTATCTGGGCAAGATGGTCGAGCTTGCGCCGCGCGACGCGCTTTATGACGCGCCGCTTCACCCCTATACCGAGGCGCTGCTCTCGGCCGTGCCCGAGCCCGATCCCTCGCTCGAAAGCAGCCGTCAGCGGATCATCCTGAAGGGCGACGTGCCCTCGCCGGCCAATCCGCCGAAGGGGTGCAACTTTTGCACCCGCTGCCCCAAGGTGATGCCGATCTGCCGCGAGGTGGAACCCGCCTTCCGCGAACTGCATCCCGGCCGTTTTGTGGCCTGCCACCTTTACGACGAGACACAACAAACCCCCACCGCCGGCCGAACCGGCGGGGTCGAGGCACAATCGACGCCAGTCCAACAAGGAGAGAACGGATGAAGATGAAGTCACTCATGCTGGGCGCGGCCGCCCTGCTTGCGGCGGCTCCGGCCTTTGGGGCGGGTCGCGGCAGCGACGGCCAGCTCAACCTGCTGTATTGGCAGGCCCCCTCGATCATGAACCCCTACCTGTCGAGCGGGACGAAGGACCTCGAGGCCTCCTCGATCGTGATCGAGCCGCTGGCGCGCTACAATCCCAAGGGCGAGATGATCCCCTATCTGGCCGCCGACATCCCGACGGTCGCCAATGGCGGCGTGTCCAAGGACCTGATGTCGATCACCTGGAAGCTGAAGCCCGGCCTGAAGTGGTCCGACGGCTCGGCGGTGACGGCCGACGACGTCGTCTTCACCGGCGAGTATTGCATGGACCCGAAGGGCGGCTGCGCGCAGCTGTCGCACTTCCAGAACGTGTCGAAGATCGAGGCCGTGGACCCGCTGACGGTGAAGATCACCTACAAGCAGCCGATGCCGGACCCCTACGGCCCGTTCGTGTCCTATGAATCGCCGATCCTGCAAAAGAAGCAGTTCGAGAAGTGCATGGGCGCCGCCGCGCCGACCTGCACGCAGGCGAACTTCAACCCGATCGGCACCGGCCCGTTCGAGGTGGTGAACTTCAAGCCCAACGACGTGATCCAGCTCAAGGCCAACCCGAACTACCGCGACCCGAACAAGCCGGCCTTCGCGACGGTGAACTTCAAGGGCGGCGGGGATGCCGCGGCGGCCGCGCGTGCGGTGTTCCAGACCGGCGAATACGACTACGCCTGGAACCTGCAGCTCTCGCCCGACGTGCTCAAGGGCATGACCGGTGCGGGCGCCAAGGGCAAGGTCGTCGCCGCCTTCGGCAGCCTTGTCGAACGGCTCGAGATGAACCTGACCGACCCGTCCTCCAGCCTGCCGGCGGATGAACGCTCGACCGCCAAGCACCCGAACCCGATCCTGTCGGACAAGCGCGTGCGCGAGGCCCTGTCGATGGCCATCGACCGCAACCTGCTGGTGCAGGTCGGTTACGGCGCTGCGGGCAAGCCCACCTGCAACCTGGTTCCCGCCCCGGCCGCCTATGCCGACGAGAACAACACGGGCTGCCTCAAGCAGGACATCGCCGGCGCGAAGAAACTGCTGGACGAGGCCGGCTGGAAGATGGGCGCCGACGGCTTCCGTCACAAGGACGGCAAGAAGCTGGTGCTGAGCTACCAGACCTCGACCAACGCCGTGCGTCAGGACTTCCAGGCGCTGATCAAGCAGTGGTGGAAGGAAATCGGGGTCGATACGCAGCTGCGCAACATCAACGCCTCGGTCTTCTTCGGTGGCGACCCGGGCAGCCCGGACACCTTCCAGAAGTTCTACGCAGACGTTGAAATGTATGCCAACAACTTCTCGGGCACCGATCCGCAGACCTACCTGTCGATGTACACCTGCGACAAGGCTCCGCGTCCGGCGACCCAGTGGCAGGGCGAGAACATCAACCGCTACTGCGATCCGGCCTATGACAAGCTGGTGGCCGAACTCGGCCAGACGGCCGACCTCGCCAAGCGCGGCGAACTGGCCAAGAAGATGAACGACATGCTCACCAAGGACACGTTCACCATCGTTCCGCTCGTCTGGCGCGGCACGACCTCGGGCGTGGCAAACTCGATCGCGGGTGAAGACATCAACCCGTGGGACAGCGAGCTGTGGAACATCGCCGACTGGTCCCGCAAGAAGTAAGGCCGCATCCGGCCTGAGCAAAGGGCCGCCCTTCGGGGCGGCCCACCGCTCCCCCAAGCCAACAGACCGCAGACTGCCCTGCCGAGGCACCCCATATGCTGACATACACGATCCGACGGCTGATCCTCGCGATCCCGGTGCTTCTGCTCATCAGCCTGATCATCTTCATGCTGCTGAAGCTCGCGCCCGGTGATCCGACGGCGCAGATGCCGCTGACCATTCCGCCCGACGTCAAGGAAAAGATGAAGGAAGCCATGGGCTTCAACAAGCCGCTCCTGGTGCAATACGCGCTGTGGCTGCGTCAGTTCTTCATCGTCGAGCCGCTGCACTGGTGCGATGTGCTGTTCGGCACGCATTTCGCGACCGGCCTGCAACGCATCATCTCGTGGCAGACGCGCAGCCCCGTCTTCGACATCATCTGGCAGCGCATTCCCCAGACCCTGACGGTGGTCGGCATGTCCTACCTGATCGGCGTGCTGATCGCGCTGCCGATCGGCATCGTATCGGCATACCGGCAATACAGCTGGTTCGACCAGATCGGCACCTTCGTGTCGATGGTGGGCTTTTCGGTCCCCACCTTCTTCACCGGGGTGCTGCTGATCGTGATCTTCTCGGTCGAGCTGGGCTGGTTCCCGTCGATCTACGACACGACGCTGGTGGTCCACGATTGGGCGAGCTTCGCCAAGCAGGTGCGCCAGATGGCGATGCCGGTCGCGGTGCTCGCGCTTTACAACGCCGCCCAGATCAGCCGCTTCATGCGCGCCTCGATGCTGGACAACCTGCACCAGGACTATGTCCGCACCGCCCGCGCCAAGGGCATGGGCGAACGCGTCGTGGTGCTGGTCCACGTGCTGCGCAACTCGTTGATCCCGGTCGTGACCGTCATCGCGCTTGGCGTGCCGACGATCTTCGGCGGCGCCATCATCACCGAGCAGGTGTTCAAGGTGAACGGCCTGGGCCAGCTTCTGATTACGGCGATCTATGCCGATGACGTGCCCATGGTGCAGACGCTGACCTTCATCTTCGCCATCCTGATCGTGCTCTTCAACCTGGTCGCCGACATCCTCTACGGCCTCCTTGACCCGAGAATCCGCTATGACTGACGCCACGATGAAAGCCGACGACCTGCCCGAGATCGCACCGCCGCGCAGCCAGTGGCGCGATGTCTGGGCGCAGTTCCGAAACCACAAGGGCGCGATGATCGGGCTGGCGGTGCTGGTGGTGATCGTCCTTTTCGTCTTCATCGGGCCGCTGATCTGGCGGATCGGACCCGAGCAGATGCCGACGGATGCGCTCACGCTCATCCGCTCGAAGAACCTCGGGCCAAGCTGGGGCCATCCGCTGGGCACCGACCAGCTTGCCCGCGACGAGCTGGCGCGGCTGATGGCGGGGGGCAAGATCTCGATCGCCGTCGGCCTGACGGCGATGACGCTGTCGATCTCGCTCGGCACGCTGGTGGGCGTGCTGTCGGGCTATTTCAAGCGCCTCGACGGCATCCTGATGCGGCTGACGGACCTGTTCCTTGCGCTGCCGCTGCTGCCGCTATTGCTGGTCATGGTCATGCTGTTCCGTGACACCATCGCCCATGTGCTGGGGCTCGAGGCGGGCACCTTCATCCTGATCGTCTCGGCGATCGGGGTGACAAGCTGGATGCAATGCGCCCGCGTCGTGCGCGGCGAGGTTCTGGCGCTGAAGGAACGCGAATTCGTGCTGGCGGCGAAATCCATCGGCACGCCGCCGCGCCGGATGATCCTGCGTCACATCCTGCCCAACGTCCTGAGCCCGGTCATGGTGGCCGCGACGCTGGGCATCGCGAACGCGATCATCACGGAATCCGCGCTTTCGTTCCTTGGCCTCGGCTTCCCGCCCGATTTCCCGACCTGGGGGCGCCTGCTCTACGACGGCGTGGACCTGATGCAGGACAACCCGGGCCTCGTGATCTGGCCGGGCGTCGCCATCTCGCTTACGGTGCTGAGCGTGAACTACATCGGCGACGGGCTGCGCGACGCGCTCGACCCCCGCATCCGGGGGCGCTGAGGCACAGTCTGGCGGGGGCGGTCAGCCGTTCCCGCCATGGGACGGGCGTCGCATCATGGCGGCACGCGCGGGATTGTCGGGGGGTGATGGTCGGGGCGCTCAGATTCGAACTGAGGGTCTCCTGCTCCCAAAGCAGGCGGAATAACCAGGCTATCCTACGCCCCGATCAAGGTCTCATAACCCGAAGAACAGGCAGGGAAAAGCCCTATCGCGCGGCGCAGGGCCATGCGGCGAGCCGGTCCGGGATCAGCGCGCTCTGCATCTCGGCGCCGGGGCCGATGTCAAGCGCGCGCGCCTGCCCGGCCTTGATCTCGACCACGTATTGAATGCCCGTCCCGCCGTCGATCACCGTCAGATCCATGGGCTTTGCATCCGCCGCGACGCGCTTCACGATGCCCTTCGGATCGACGAAGATCATGTCCAGCGCGATGCGCGTATCCTTCATCCAGAAGCGCGCGTGAACGGGCTCCGGCCAGACGAAGATCATGCCGGCATCCGGAGAAAGTCGGTCGCGGTTCATCAGGCCGTAGGCGCGTTCTGCCTCGGTCCGTGCCACCTCGACCGAGAAGGTGGCGACCGCCCTGCCCTGCACGCGAAAGCTCACCCGGTCCGCCCGGCAGTCCTGCGCCGCGGCAGCGCCCGCGCACAGGAGCGCGGCCAGAAGGCCGGCGCACAGACGCCCCGTCAGGCGTCGCGTTCGCGCAGAGCCGCTTCCCATGACGCCACCTGCGTGGCCATGCGGCCGCGTTTGCCCTCGGTGATGCGCAGGCAGACCGCCTCGCCCGGTTGCAGGTCGGCAAAGCCCGACATGCGCAGCACCTCGATATGGATGAACACATCGTCGGCCGCGCCAAACACGTTGGCGAAGCCAAAGCCCTTGACCTTGTCGAACCACTTCACGCGGGCCGGCTGCAAGGGCTGGGTTTCGGGATCGGGCAGCGGATTGAGCGGCGCGCCGTCGGTCGTCTGGGCGATGCCCTGCGGCGGCTCGATGGCCCGCACCTCAACGGCCTGTTCACCGCGCTGCGTATGCTGGACCGCAACCTCGATCCCCGCGCCGTCAGCGACCGAACTCTGGCCGAAATTCCGAAGAACGTTCGCATGCAAAAGGATGTCCGAGCCGCCGTCGTCGGCGACGATGAATCCGAACCCCTTGCCAATATCGAACCACTTTACGCGGCCGTGAACCACACGCACCGGCCTCTGCTCGTCTGTCATCGTTACGTTCGCTTCCCCAAACGAATACTGAACTCTACATGCATTGAACCTTAGCGCCTTTTCAACCCCGAATGCACGGAAAATCGTTGTAGGCTTGGGGCTTGCAATTCACGCTTCGTGAAATTCAAGGGTTCAAACGCGAAATTTCCCATGCATCTTCAAGGGTTTCGCGGCGCCAGCGAAAGCGGTCGTGCAGGCGGAATGCACCATCGGCCCAGAACTCGATTTCCAGCGGCTGGATGCGAAAGCCGCCCCAGAACGGCGGGCGCGGCGGATTGGGGCCCTTGGTCGCGGTGATCTTGGCCACCTCGGCCAGAAGCGTCGTGCGCGAGGCCAGCGGCCGGGACTGCTGCGAGGCCCAGGCCCCCAGCCGGCTCTTGAGCGAGCGCGAGGCGAAGTAGGCATCCGCCTGCGGCCCCTCTTCGCGGCTCACAAGACCCCGCACCCGCACCTGCCGGCGCAGGCTCTTCCAGTGCATGACGAAGGCGGCCTTGCCCGTCGCGTCGATCTCCTGCGCCTTGGCGCTGCCGTAGTTGGTGTAGAAGACGAAGGCCGCGTCCTCGATCTCCTTGAGCAGGACCATGCGCGCATTCGGCAGCCCGCTTGCATCGACGGTCGCAAGCGCGATGGCATTGGGATCGTTCAGTTCCTGCGGCTCGGCCTCGGCCAGCCAGCGCCGCGCGATGGCAAAGGGATCGTCGCCCGCGAAAATACCGTCTCTGTCCATGTTCGTCTCCCGGTTCACGCCACAGGACATGGCGCAGCCCCGCCCCGGAGGCAAGGCCGGCCCGCGTCGCGGTCCGCGCGCCCTTGATGCGCCGCGCGCCACCGGATAGAGGAATGGCACACCAACAAGGGCGCAGAGGGACACCCCATGTCAACACGGCTCATGGACGGCAAGCGCGGGCTCATCATGGGGCTGGCCAACGACAAATCGATCGCCTGGGGGATTGCCCGGGCCTTGGCCGATCACGGCGCGGACCTCGCGTTCTCGTATCAGGGCGAGGCGCTGAAGAAGCGCGTGGAGCCGCTGGCCGCCCAGATCGGCGCCACGGAGCTTGTCGAATGCGACGTGGCGGACGAGGAGTCGATGGACCGCCTGTTCGCCCATCTCAAGGCCGTCTGGGGCAAGATCGATTTCGTGGTTCACGCGATCGGCTTTTCCGACAAGAACGAGCTGCGCGGCCGCTACGTCGATACGAGCCGGGGCAACTTCTCGATGACGATGGATATCTCGGTCTATTCCTTCACCGCGGTGTGCAAGCGCGCGGCCGAGATCATGCCCGACGGCGGCAGCCTGCTGACGCTGACCTACTACGGCGCGGAACAGGTGATGCCTCACTACAACGTGATGGGCGTCGCCAAGGCCGCGCTCGAGGCGAGCGTGAAATACATCGCCGAGGATCTGGGCAAGAACGGCATCCGCTGCAATGCGATCTCGGCCGGCCCGATCAAGACGCTGGCGGCAAGCGGCATCGGCGATTTCCGCTACATCATGAAGTGGAACGAACTGAACAGCCCGCTTCGGCGCAACGTCACGCAGGAAGAGGTCGGCAAGGCCGCGCTTTACCTGCTGTCGGATCTGGGCTCGGGGACCACGGGCGAGAACCTGCACGTGGACGCGGGCTACCATGTCGTCGGCATGAAGGCGGTGGACGCCCCCGACATCGACGTCGTCACCGGCCGCAACGGCAACGGAAAGGGAGAGGCGCAATGACCGACCGTCTGCCGCACGAAAAGGGCTTTCACGTCAGCTGGGACCAGATCCACCGCGATGCGCGCGCGCTGGCGTGGCGGCTCGATGGACAGGGCCCCGACAACGGCGCCTGGCGCGCGGTGGTGGCGATCACCCGCGGCGGCATGGCGCCCGCGATGATCGTCGCGCGCGAACTCGACATCCGCGTCGTCGATACGATCTCGGTCAAGTCCTACAACCATCAGGAACAGACCGCGCCCCGCCTCATCAAGGCCCCGCAGGCCGACATCATGTCGGGCGACGGAACCGGCGTGCTGGTGGTGGACGATCTGGTCGACACCGGCAAGACGCTGGAACTGGTGCGCAAGCTCTATCCCAAGGCGCATTTCGCCACGGTCTATGCCAAGCCCTCTGGCAAGCCGATGGTGGATACCTACATAACCGAGGTCAGCCAGGATACGTGGATCTTCTTCCCTTGGGATATGGCGCTGCAATATGTGGAACCCTTCCGCGGCCGGGATTGAGGCGGCGCGCATGACCGCCCCGACCGAAAGCCGGATGTCGAGCTTCCTGCACAATTCCTTCCTCGTGGGGCTTGGAATGCAGGCGGCGATCGGCGCGTCGCAACTTCTTGCGGCGATCGCGCTGTTTCTGGGCGACCGGATGGGCTGGCTGCGGCATCTGGCGCATATGACCGACCCCGGCCTGTTCGCCCACCCGAACCATGGGCTGCGCCTGTCGATGCTGAGCGCGGTGCACGATTTCGCCACGCACAAGCAGGGCTTCTGGCTGCTCTATCTCTTCGCGCACGGGCTGCTGAACCTGTCGGTCGTGCTGGCGCTGCTGGCGAAGAAGACCTGGGCGCATCCGGTCTCGATGCTGGTGTTGACGGGGTTCGTGGCCTACCAGCTCGACCGCTTCCGCTTTTCGCACGCCCCTTCGCTGATCGTGCTGTCGCTGTTCGACGTGATCGTGATCGGCCTCGTGTGGCGGGAATGGCAGCAGGTCCGGGCCGCGCGCGCCGCCTGAGGGGCGGCGGATGGCACGCGCCTTTTCGGCACAGGTCGAACACCGGCTGCATCAGGCCTTCGAGCTGAGCCTGCTGGCGAAGGCGCTGTTCGCGCTCACCGAACTGGTGTCGGGCCTCGCCGTCTGGCTGATCCCCACGCAATGGGTGATGGACCTCGCAACGACGCTCACGCGGCAGGAACTGGCCGAGGACCCGACCGACCGGGTGGCGCATTGGCTGCTGCATCAGGCCCAGCAATTCTCCATGGGGGCGCAGCATTTCTGGGCGCTTTACCTCGTCACCCATGCGACGGTGAAGCTGGTGCTGGTGTTCGGGCTGGTGAAACGCTGGCTTTGGGCCTACCCGGCCTCGATCGTGGTGCTGTTTCTGTTCATCGCCTACCAGATCGACCGTTTTGCCGTGTCGCATGACCCGGTGATGATCGGTCTGACGCTTTTCGACCTGATCGTGATCTGGCTCATCCGGCACGAATGGCGGCGGATGACGGCGGCGCGCGGCTGAGCCCTTCCCGCCCCCGGGCCCCGCTGCTAGGCTCCGCCGAAACCAGAGCCGAGGCCCCGATGATCCGACCGCTGAACCCCCGCATGGCCGCCACCTTCGCCCCCCCGGTGATGGAGGCGCGGCGCTGGCTGACGGGCCTGACCTTTCCGCCCGAACGCCCGCTGATCAACGTGAGCCAGGCCGCCCCGATGGAGCCGCCGCCCGAGGGGCTGCGCCGCGCGATTGCCGAAGCCGCGCTGCACGAGGACGCGGCCCATCTTTACGGCCCCGTGCTCGGGATGCCCGAGCTGCGCGACGAGGTCGCCCGCCAGTGGTCCGCAGCCTACGGGGGCGAGATCGCGGCCGATCAGGTGGCCATCACCTCGGGCTGCAATCAGGCGTTCTGCGCGGTCATGGCGACCCTTGCCGGGGCGGGCGACGAGGTGATCCTGCCCACCCCGTGGTATTTCAATCACAAGATGTGGCTCGACATGGCGGGGGTCACCACCGTGCCCCTGCCCGCGGGCGCGGGCCTGATCCCCGATCCCGACCGGGCGGCGGCGCTGATCACCGATCGCACCCGCGCCATCGTGCTGGTCAGCCCCAACAATCCCGGCGGCGCGGAATATCCCGCCGAGGTGCTGCGCGCCTTTTGCGACCTTTGCGCCCGCCACGGCATCGCGCTGATCGTGGACGAGACCTACCGCGATTTCGACAGCCGCACGGGCGCGCCGCACGACCTCTTCGCCGATCCCGACTGGGCCGGGACGCTGATCCATCTCTATTCCTTCTCCAAGGCCTACCGGCTGACCGGGCATCGCGTGGGGGCCGTCGTCGCCGCCACCGCGCGGCTGGCCGAGGTCGAGAAGTTCCTCGATACAGTGGCGATCTGCCCCAACCAGCTTGGCCAGCGCGCGGCCCTTTGGGGGATGCACAACCTTGGCCAGTGGCTTGCGGGCGAGCGGGCCGAGATCCTCGACCGCCGCGCGGCGATCACGGAAGGCTTCCCGAGGCTTGAGGGCTGGCGGCTTCTGGGGTGCGGGGCCTATTTCGCCTATGCCGAACATCCCTTCGCGCTTGCGTCCGACGCGCTGTGCAAGCGCATGGTGGCCGAGGCGGGGGTGCTCATGCTGCCCGGCACGATGTTCCAGCCCGAAGGCGCGCCCGAGGCGGCGCGGCAGCTGCGCATCGCCTTCGCCAATATCGACCGCAAAGGCATTGCAGAGATGTTCGACCGGCTTTCCGGCTTCACGATCTGACGACTTGCCCGCCCCGGCGCTTGGCCTTACACAGCCTCAGGATCGTGGCCAAGCGCCACCGCGACGACAGAACGGGGAACGGTATGAGAAGCGAAGGCGGCATGAAGGTCATGGCCTGGGTGATGCTGGGCGCCGTGGTCTTCGGGCTTGGCGGCTACGGCGTGACCAATTTCGGCGGCCAGATCGGGGCAGTCGGCACCGTGGGCGACCAGACGATCAGCGCCCGGGCCTATGCGCGCGCGCTCCAGCGCGAACTGGACACCTACCGCAAGCAGATCGGCAAGGACCTCACGCCGCAGCAGGCGCTGCAACTGGGCATCGACAGCCAGGTGCAGCAGCAGCTTGTCACCGAGGCGGCGCTTGACAACGAGGATGACCGCCTGGGCATCTCGGTCGGCAACACCGCGCTGCGCGAGGCGATCCAGCGGATCAACGCCTTCCAGGGGCCGGGCGGGGGCTTCGACAAGACGGCCTATTCCTATGTCCTGAGCCAGAACGGCTATACCGTGGCCGATTTCGAGACGCAGACCCGCCAGCAGATGACGCGGACGATCCTGCAACAGGCCATTGGCGGCATGGTGCCCGCGCCCAAGGCCTATGTGGACACGATCGTCGCCTATCTGGCCGAGGAACGCAGCTTCGACATGCTCAAGATCACCGCGGCCGATCTGCCCAATCCCGTGCCCGCGCCCACCGATGCCGAGCTTCAGGCCTATTACAAGGCCCATGCCGCCGACTTTACCCAGCCCGAGGCCAAGGTGCTGACCTATGTCGCACTGACGCCCGACATGCTGGCCGCGACCGTCAAGCTGGACGACGCGACGCTCAAGGCGCTCTACGACAAGAACAAGGCGACCTATTCGAAGCCCGAGACGCGCAAGGTTGACCGCCTCGCCTTCCCGAGCGAGGCCGAGGCGCAGGCCGCGAAGGCCGCCCTTGATGCCGGGACGAAGACCTTCGACCAGCTTGTCGCCGACCGCGGCCTGACGGCGGCCAACGTCGCCATGGGCAGCGTGACGCAGGACCGGCTTTCGACCACGGCCGGCGCGGCCGTCTTCGGGCTGAAGGCGCCGGGCGTCGTCGGCCCCGTCGCCTCGGCCGTCGGCCCCGCGATCTTCCGCGTGGATGCCATCACCCCCGCCAGCACCGAGACCTTCGACGAGGTGAAATCCAAGCTTGGCGCCGATCTGCGCACGCAGAAGGCCGTCGCCGAGATCGGCACGCGCGCGCAGGCGATCAGCGACAAGCTGGCCGCCGGGGCGACGTTGCAGGACCTCGTGAAGGAAGAGGGGATGCAGTTGGGCCATATGGACTTCACCGCGGGCGACACCACGGGCATGGCGGCCTATCCCGCCTTCCGCGATGCGGCCGCCAAGGTGAAGCAGGGCGACTATCCCACGCTCATCCAGCTCAAGGACGGGGGCGTCGCGGCGCTCCAGATGGACAGCCTGCGCAAGGCCGAGGTGATCCCCTTCGACAAGGTGGCCGACAAGGTGAAGGCCGGCTGGACCGCCGAGGCGACGACCAAGGCGCTCAAGGCCCGCGCCGAGGAGATCGCGGCCAAGGTCAAGGGCGGGGCCGATCTGGCCAGCTTCGGCACGGTCGAGAAGCACCCCGCGATCCTGCGCAGCGGCTTCATCGAAGGCGTCGCCAAGACCCTTCTGCCGGCGATCTTCAAGCTTCAGAAGCCGGGCGAACTGACCACCGCCGAGGAAGGCGATGCCGCATGGGTGGCAAAGCTCGACAAGATCGTGCCCGCCGATCCGAAGAACCCCGACGTGGTGAAGCTTCGCGGCGAGGTCGAGAAAAGTGCCCAGCAGGGCATCGCGACGGACGGCTTCGACATGTTCGCGACCGCCGTCATCAGCGGCACGCCCGTGAAGCTCGACAAGACCGCCATCGCCGCGGCCAATTCACAAGCCCACTGATCGGAGGCCCCCTTGCAGCTCACGCCGTCCTTTGAAGCGTTCGAGGCAGGCTGGGCCGCCGGGCGCAACCAGGTCGTTTACATGCGGCTGGCCGCCGATCTGGACACGCCCGTCAGCCTGATGCTGAAACTCGCCGAAGCGCGCAAGGACAGCTTCATGCTGGAAAGCGTCACCGGCGGCGAGGTGCGCGGCCGCTATTCGGTCGTGGGCATGAAGCCGGACCTGATCTGGCAGTGCCACGGCACGGAAAGCCGGATCAACCGGCAGGCGCGCTTTGACGCCGAAAGCTTCGAGGCGCTGCCCGGCCATCCGCTCGAGACGCTGCGCGCGCTGCTTGCCGAAAGCCGGATCGACATGCCCGACGACCTGCCCGCCATCGCGGCGGGGCTCTTCGGCTATCTGGGCTACGACATGATCCGGCTGGTCGAACACCTGCCCGACGTGCCGCACGACCCGCTGGGGCTGCCGGACGCGGTGATGCTGCGCCCGTCGGTGGTGGCGGTGCTCGACGGCGTGAAGGGCGAGGTGACGGTGGTCTCTCCGGCCTGGGCCGCCTCGGGGCTGTCGGCGCGGGCGGCCTATGCGCAGGCCGCCGAGCGGGTGATGGATGCCGTGCGCGATCTCGAACGCGCCGCCTCGGGCGAGACGCGCAACCTTGGCGAGGCCGCCCCCGTGGGCGCGCCGGTGTCGAATTTCACCAAGGCCGACTACATGAAGGCGGTCGAGGCGGCGAAGGATTACATCCGCGCGGGCGACATCTTCCAGGTCGTGCCCTCGCAGCGCTGGCGGCAGGAATTCACGCTGCCGCCCTTCGCGCTCTACCGCAGCCTGCGGCGCACCAATCCCTCGCCCTTCATGTTCTTCTTCAACTTCGGCCCCTTCCAGGTCATCGGCGCCAGCCCCGAGATCCTTGTGCGGCTGCGCGGCGGCGAGGTGACGGTGCGCCCGATCGCCGGCACCCGGCCGCGTGGCGCGACCCCGGAAGAGGATCGCGCGCTCGAGGCCGATCTGCTGGCCGACAAGAAAGAGCTGGCCGAACACCTGATGCTGCTCGATCTGGGCCGCAACGACGTGGGGCGCGTGGCCAAGATCGGATCGGTCCATCCGACCGAGCAGTTCGTCGTGGAGCGCTACAGCCACGTCATGCACATCGTGTCGAACGTCGTGGGCGAGATCGCGCCAGGCCAGGACGCGCTGTCGGCGCTGCTGGCGGGGATGCCCGCGGGCACGGTGTCGGGGGCGCCCAAGGTCCGCGCGATGCAGATCATCGACGAGCTGGAACCCGAAAAGCGCGGCGTCTATGGCGGCGGCGTGGGCTATTTCGCGGCCAATGGCGAGATGGACATGTGCATCGCGCTGCGCACCGCCGTGCTGAAGGACGAGGTGCTTTACATTCAGGCGGGCGGCGGCGTGGTCTATGACAGCGACCCCGAGGCCGAATGGCAGGAGACCGTCAACAAGTCCCGCGCCATCCGCCGCGCGGCGGAAGATGCGGGGCTCTTTTCAAGCCGTTCCAACCGCTAGGGCCCGGTTCGGGACGGCCGCGCGGCCGTCCCTGCGCCTTACTTCTCCATCAGCGCCGAGACCGGCACCAACGCCACGGTCTTGCCGCGCAGGCTTTTCGTCCAGTCGGCAATCGCCGCCAGAACCGAGGTGCGGGCCGGGGCCGCGACCACGATCCGGCCCTGTTGCGCCGCGCGGAACGCCGCCCGGTCCAGAAGAATGCGCAGCGCTTCGGTGTCGCCGTTCATCAGCGCCGACGAGATCATCGTCTCGGGGAGCCCCGCCCCCTGCGCGACCTGCGAGGCGGTGTTCAGGCCGTGGTCATAGGTGACAAGCCCCCGGCCCGCGACGGCGAGCAGACCGACAAGCTGCTGCGACTGACGGCGATCGCCCTGAAAGCCTTTCGCGGGCGCATCCATCAGCCCGAGCGCCTGCGGCACGGCGCGGAAATAGTCCTGCAACGCGGCATCGAGCGCCGAGGGCGACATGCGCTCGGGCAGCGGGCGCATCGCCAGAAGCACCTCGTGCCCGCCACCGACATAGTCCGCGGCCCATTTCCCGGCGTCGGCCTCCAGCGGATCGACGGCATAGGTCACGGGCAGCTTCGTCTGCGACAGGATCGACCGGTCAAGCGTCTTGCGGCCGTCATCGATCAGGATGATCGCCATCTCGGGCTTGCGGTCGGGGTTCGCCGCGGGCTGGGTATGGGGCAGACGGATCGCCGCATTGGCCTTTACCGTGCCGGGGGGTGCGGGCGTCGCTGCGGGGCCCGTGCCGACCAGCGGCGCGACCGGCTGTCCGGGCAGGCCCGAGACATGCGTGCCCGGCATCGACAGGCCCGCCGCATCCTGACCCGCGGCGGGGCCTGTGATCTGCGGCAACCGGCCGGAGGGAACGCCCGGCAGGTTTGCTGTTTTCGCCGGCCCCCCGACCTGCGGCAGGCTGCTGGTCGCCGGGGCCTTGGCGGGCGGTGCCGGCAGGGCCAGCACGCGCGGCAGGGCCTGCGCGCCCTCGACGGGACGGGCCGCCCCATCAGGGGCCGCGGCCTGCGGCATGGTGGGCGCCGCCGGTGACGGCGCAGGCGCAGCCGTGGCCACGCCTGAGGTCGCGGGCGCCGCGGATGCCCCTTCGGGCGCGGCCGCCGGGGCCGCCGGGGCGACATCGGCCGCAGCCGGCGCCATGGGCGACCTTTCGGCCGAAGGCGCGCTGTCCGAGGCGCCCGGAGCCGGCGGCGCGGGCAAGGCCGCCGCCGCAGCCTCACCACCCATGGCCTGCGGCGCCTCGGGCGGGGTTCCCGCCGAGGGTGCGGGAGACGGCTGGGCCTGCGGGCTCATGCCGGGGGCCGCCACGATTTTCGCGGGCGCGGGCACACGATCGGCAGGCGCCGGTGCGATCGGGGCCACGGATGTCTCGGCACCCGCGGGCGCGGCCGATCCGGCGGCGGGCGCTTCGGGTCCGGCCGGAACCTGCGGCGATGCCAAGGGCGCAGACGGCGCAGCCCCCGCCCCCGGGGCCGGGCCGGCCAGCGGCACCTTCGGCGCCCCTTCGGCCGGGGCAGGCGCAGGCTTTTCGCCCGACAGCGGCGCGACCTTCGGCGCCCCTTCGGCAGGCTTCGGCGCGCGGGCCTGCGGCTGCATCGCGGGAAGCGACGCCGCGGCCGGGGCCGAGGTTTGCGCCACGGGCGGGTTCGGAGGGACCAGCACCGACAGGACCGACAGCCCCGCAACGCTGACCACGAAGCCCGTTATTGCACCTGAGACGACACTCTTCACCCTGCCCTCCGCCCGTTTCGGCATACCCTTGTCTCTCCGCCGCGGTCCCGAGTGCCCTTGACCCGGCCCGGCGGTTCGGCCCAAGTATAGCCCGAGATTTCGGGGGGTTCATCCCCAAAGCGCCACCGAGGGACCGCCCCATGCTGCTTCTGATCGATAACTACGACAGCTTCACCTACAACCTTGTCCATTACCTGGGCGAGCTGGGGGCCGAGGTCGTCGTGCGCCGCAACGACGCGCTGGAGGTGCAGGAGGCGCTGGCGATGCGACCCACGGGCATCGTGCTCTCGCCCGGGCCCTGCACGCCGACCGAGGCCGGGATCTGCCTGCCCCTGACGCGCGCCGCGGCCGAGGCCGGGGTGCCGCTTCTGGGCGTCTGTCTTGGCCACCAGACCATCGGGCAGGCCTTCGGCGGCGATGTCGTGCGCTGCCGCGAGATCGTGCACGGCAAGATGGGCACCATTCACCACAAGGACGGCGGGCTTTTCCGCGGCCTGCCCTCGCCCTTCAAGGCGACGCGCTACCACAGCCTGATCGTGGATCACGTGACGCTTCCGAAAGAGCTGGAGGTCACGGCCTGGCTCGAGGACGGCACGATCATGGGTCTGCGCCACCGGCACTACGCGGTCGAAGGCGTGCAGTTCCACCCCGAGTCGATCGCCTCGGAACATGGTCACCAGCTTCTGGAGAACTTTCTCGACATGACACGGATGCCGGCATGAGCGACGCGCTGAAACCCCTGATCGCCGCCGCCGCCGACCGGGCCCTGAGCCGGGCCGAGGCCGAACGCGCCTTCGACATCCTGTTTGCGGGCGATGCGACGCCTGCGCAGATGGGCGGCCTTCTGATGGCGCTGCGCACGCGCGGCGAGACGGTGGACGAATACGCCGCCGCCGCCTCGGTGATGCGGGCGCGCTGCAACAGGGTGCGGGCGCCCGAAGGTGCCATGGACATCGTGGGCACGGGCGGCGACGGCAAGGGCACGCTGAACATCTCGACCGCCACGGCCTTTGTCGTGGCCGGCGCGGGCGTGCCGGTCGCCAAGCACGGCAACCGGAACCTGTCGTCGAAATCCGGCGCGGCGGATGCGCTGACCGAGCTTGGCATCAACGTCATGATCGGCCCCGAAGTGGTTGAAAAATCGCTCGCCGTCGCCGGGATCGGCTTCATGATGGCGCCGATGCACCATCCCGCGATGCGCCACGTCGGCCCCGTCCGGATCGAGCTGGGCACGCGGACGCTGTTCAACATCCTTGGGCCGCTGACGAACCCCGCGGGGGTGAAGCGGCAGTTGACCGGGGCCTTTTCGCCCGCGCTGATCCGCCCGATGGCCGAGGTTCTGGCGGCGCTCGGGTCGGAAAAGGCCTGGCTCGTGCACGGCGGCGACGGCACGGACGAGCTGTCGATCGCGGCGCCCTCGAAGGTCGCGGCCCTCGATGCGGGCCGGATCACCGAATTCGAGGTGACACCCGAAGACGCGGGCCTGCCGCGCCACCCGTTCGAGGCGATCCTTGGCGGGACGCCCGCCGAGAATGCCGCCGCGCTGCGCGCGCTTCTCGACGGCGCGACGGGCGCCTATCGCGACGCGGTCCTGCTGAACGCCGCGGCCGCGCTGATCGTCGCAGGCCGGGCGGCCACGCTGCCCGAGGGGGTGGAGCTTGCCAGCGCCAGCCTTGACAGCGGCGCGGCCAAGGCGCGGCTGGCCGCCGTGGTGAAGGCGACGAACGGCTGAGGGGGGCAGCCGGGGGCGACAAAGATCCAACGTCAATCCCCGGCTTCCCTTCGCGCGCGTCCCGCGCTACCTCTGGCGCATGAGCACGATCCTTGACCGCATCAAAGACTACAAGCTGGACGAAATCGCCGCTGCCAAGGCCGCCCGGCCGCTGGCCGAGGTAGAGGCCGCCGCCCGCGCCCAAAGCGCCCCGCGCGGCTTTCGGGCTGCCCTCGAACGCGCGGCCAACAAGGGCTACGGCCTGATCGCCGAGGTCAAGAAGGCCTCGCCCTCCAAGGGCCTGATCCGTCCCGATTTCGACCCGCCCGCGCTGGCGCGCGCCTACGAGGCGGGCGGGGCGGCCTGCCTGTCGGTGCTGACCGACACGCCGTCCTTTCAGGGCGCGCCCGAATTCCTGACGGCCGCGCGCGCCGCGACCGCCCTGCCCGCGTTGCGCAAGGACTTCCTTTACGACCCCTACCAGGTCGCCGAGGCGCGCGCCTGGGGCGCCGATTGCATCCTGATCATCATGGCGAGCCTCGAGGACGCGCAGGCCGCCGAGCTTGAGGCCGCCGCCTTCGACTGGGGCATGGACGTGCTGATCGAGGTGCATGACGAGGCCGAGCTTGAGCGCGCAACACGCCTGCGCTCGCCGCTTCTGGGGGTGAACAACCGCAACCTGCACACCTTCGAAACCACGCTCGACACCAGCCGCCGCCTTGCGCGCCTTGCCCCCGAAGGGGCGACGCTGGTGAGCGAAAGCGGGCTTTCGACCCCCGCCGATCTGGCCGACCTTGCCCGCTACGGGATGCGCTGCTTCCTGATCGGCGAAAGCCTGATGCGCCAGCCCGATGTCGAACAGGCGACGCGCGATCTGCTGGCCGATCCCTTGCAGACGCTGGGGGGCCTCTGATGGCGCTCACGCATTTCGACGCCGAGGGCCGCGCGCATATGGTCGATGTGTCGGACAAGGCCGTGACCGACCGCGTGGCGGTGGCGTCCGGCTGCGTGACGATGCGCCCCGAGACGCTGGCCCATGTGCTGGCAGGCACCGCGAAAAAGGGCGACGTGCTGGGCGTGGCGCGGCTGGCGGGGATCATGGCGGCCAAGAAGACGTCCGATCTGATCCCGCTCTGCCATCCGCTGCCGGTGACCAAGGTCGCGCTTGATCTTGAGGCCGACGAGGCGCTGCCGGGCGTCCGCATCACGGCCACCGTCAAGACCTCGGGCCAGACCGGGGTCGAGATGGAGGCGCTGACTGCCGTATCGGTTGCCGCGCTGACCGTCTATGACATGCTCAAGGCCGTCGAAAAGGGCATGGAGATCAAGGACATCCGCCTTCTGATGAAGGAGGGCGGCAAGTCCGGCCGCTATGAGGCCCGCCCGTGATCACCGTTGCCGAGGCGCTGGAGCGGGTCTTCGCCCTTGTCTCGCCTCTGGGCGTGGAAGAGGTGCCGTTGGCCGATGCCGCGGGCCGCGTGCTGGCTCGCCCCGTTTCCGCCCGGCGCGACCAGCCGCCCTTCGATGCCTCTGCCATGGACGGCTACGCGATCCGCGGCCTGACCGCCGGGCCGGGCGACCGCTTCCGCGTGATCGGCGAGGCGGGCGCGGGCCATGCCTTCGCGGGCCGACTTGGCGCGGATGAGGCGGTGCGCATCTTCACGGGCGCCCCGGTGCCCGAGGGCGCCGACCGCGTGGTGATCCAGGAGGACGTCACGCGCGAGGGCGACTGGATCATCCTTGGCGACCGGCTCGACAGCGGCACGAACATCCGCCCGCGCGGCAACGATTTCGCCGCAGGACAAGAGGTGGCCGCCCCGCGCCGGCTGCGCCCGCATGACCTTGCGCTGATCGCGGCGATGAACGTGCCGCGCCTGCCCGTCACCCGCCGTCCCGAGGTCGCCATCATCGCCACCGGCGACGAACTGGTGATGCCGGGCGAGACGCCGCGACCCGAGCAGATCATCGCCTCGAACGCCTTCGCGCTGAAGGCACTGGCCGAAGCCGAGGGGGCCGTGGCCCGCCTCCTGCCCATCGCGCGCGACACCGAGGCCGAACTGACCCATGTGCTGCGGCTGGCCGAGGGGGCGGACCTGATCGTCACCATCGGCGGCGCCTCGGTCGGCGACCATGACCTTGTGGGCAAGGTCGCGGGCGCGATGGGGATGGACCGCGCCTTCTACAAGATTGCCATGCGCCCCGGCAAACCCCTGATGGCCGGGCGGCTGCACGGGGTGCCGATGCTTGGCTTGCCGGGAAATCCCGTGTCTTCCATCGTTTGCGCGCATCTCTTCATGTTGCCCCTGCTGCGCGCGATGACGGGCCTGCCGGCTGCCCCCGCGCCGCGCGCGCCGGCGGTGCTGGCTGCGGATCTGGGCCCCAACGGCCCGCGCGAACATTACATGCGCGCCCGCCTGACCCCCGGACCGGGCCTGCCCTCGATCGCGCCCTTCGACCGACAGGACAGCTCGCTTCTGGGCATTCTCACCCAAGCCGACGCGCTGCTGGTGCGCCCGCTTGGCGACGGCCCGCGGCGCGCGGGCGAAGAGGTCGCGTTCATCCCGCTGTGACGGCTCAGGCCAAGGTTGACACAAAGCGGGAACGCGGGTAGAACATTTGCCGAACCTCTATCGGCCACTCGCATCGGAGCCGCCCCATGCTGACGCGCAAGCAGTTGGAATTGCTGGACTTCATCAACAAGCGGTTGCAGGAGGACGGGGTTCCCCCCTCCTTCGACGAAATGAAGGATGCGCTCGACCTGCGGTCGAAATCGGGCATCCACCGGCTGATCACGGCGCTTGAGGAACGCGGCTTCATCCGCCGCCTTGCCCACCGCGCCCGCGCGCTGGAAATCGTCAAGCTGCCCGAGGCGATGGAACGCGACGGCTTCACCCCCCGCGTGATCGCCGGCGACCGGCCCGAACGCCCGCGTGAGGCGATGCCGCTTGAGGCAGTCCATGCGCTGGAACTGCCGGTGATGGGGCGCATCGCCGCTGGTGTCCCGATCGAGGCGATACAGGACATCTCGCATCACATCGCGGTGCCCGGGTCGATGATCTCGGGGCGCGGGCAGCATTACGCGCTGGAGGTGCGGGGCGATTCGATGATCGAGGCGGGGATCAACGACGGCGACATCGTCGTGATCCGCGAACAGAACACGGCGGAGCCCGGCGAGATCGTCGTGGCGCTGGTGGACGACCAGGAGGCGACGCTGAAACGCTTTCGCCGCAAGGGCGGCATGATCGTGCTGGAGGCCGCGAACCCGGCCTATGAGGCGCGCATCCTGCCCGACACCCGCGTGAAGGTGCAGGGCCGGCTCGTCGGGCTGATCCGCAGCTACTGACCTCAGGCGCCGGGCGGTCTGGCCCCCGGCGTCTCAAGGCGCCCCACGACCGGGGCGTCTTCGTGCAGATCAAGCCGGATCGGCGGCAACCTCGGCGGTCGCAACGGCCAGCGCCGCGCGCCGCGCACCCACGGCCGGTCGCCCTGCACGCTTGTGGTCGTGACGAATTCAAGCCGCGCCCCCCGCCGCCAAAGCGCCAGCGCCCCCGTGCGGCGCAGGGTCTTGCGTCCGATCACGAGGCAGCCCTGCGGCGGGGTCTTCGGCCCCTCGCCCTCGACGAAGACGACGCGCGCCTCGGCACAGGCGCCTGCCGCTGCATCGGCCGCGCGACGGCCGGACAGGACGATGGCGGGCACACCTGCCAGCGCAAAGCGCCGGGCGGAATTGGGCCCGCTGAACCCGGGCCGGGCCGCGGCCTCTTCGGGTGTGGCCGGATCGCCGTCCGCCGAGAGCCAGGCGTGGGAGGCAAAACCGCCGCCCTTCGGCCGCGACAGGACCCGCCCCTCCGGCGTCATCAGACCCGCGTATCCGCCGGTGTCCGCGACGACCAGGACGGGCCGCCCGGCCCCCGACCACAGCGCAAGCGCCGCGACCGCAAGCGCAATCCCCGCGAACCGCGCCCGGCCCGGCCAAAGGATAAGCCAGAGCATCCCGAGCGTCAGCATGGGCAACACGACCGCGGGCGGCGCGGCGACCGGGATCACCGCCCCCGGCAGGCCCGAGACATGGCCCGCAACCGTCAGGATCCAGCGCGCGCCCTGCCCCACGACCCACAGGGCCGGCCCCTCGAGCCCGAGGGGGGCAAGCAGGCCCGCAATCACCGCGCCCGGCATCTCGACCATGCCCATGACAGGCAGCGTGAGCATGTTGGCAAGCAGGCCATAGGCCGAGGCATGACCGAAATAGGCCGCCGCGAAGGGAGAGGTGGCAAGCCCCGCGACGGTCGAGGAAAAGGCGAGGCCCAGCACTGGTGCCGCCCAGCGGGGCGGGCGCGGCCATCGGCCCTTGAGCCGTCCCGCCGCCTCGAAGGCCGCGACAAGGGCGACGGTGGCGGCATAGGACATCTGGAACCCGGCCTCGGTCAGGCTTTCGGGCCGCAGAACCAGCACGATCAGCGCCGAGATCGCTATGGAGCGCATCGAGATCGCCCGCCGGTCGGCCAGAACCGCCACCAGCGCGACGGCAACCATGACGAAGCACCGTTCGGTCGAAACCGCCTCCCCGGACAGCATGAGGTAGAACCCCGCGCCCGCCAGCGCCACGACGGCCGCGATCTTCTTGGTGTTGAGCCGCAGCGCCACCGCGGGGATCAGCGCAAGCCCCGAGCGCAAGAGCGCGAAGACGAACCCCGTCACCAGTGCCATGTGCAGCCCCGAAATGGCCAGCATATGCGCGAGATTTGCAGTGCGCAGCGACGCCAGCGCGGACTGGCTGAGCCCCGATTTGTCGTTCGTCAGGATCGCCGCGACGAACCCGCCCGGATCGCCGGGAATGCGCGCGCGCACGGCGACCGCGATGCGGTTGCGCAACCGCGGAAAGATCAGCGCCAGGCTGCCGGGCGGCGGACGGGCCAGCACCTCGAGCGGCTTGCGCCCATAGCCCACGCCCCCGATCTCGCGGAACCAGGCGAGACGCTGGAAGTCGAAGCCCCCCGGCTCCGCCGGGCCCTGCGGCGGGCCAAGAAACCCAAGCGTCTTCACCACGGTGCCGGGCACGATGTCGGGCGCGGGCGGGTCGGCCATCAGCGTCAGCCGGACGCGGTGAGGAACCTGTTCGGGGCGCAGTTTCGTCAGGGTCAGCCGGTCCAGCGTGATCCGGGGACGGTCAGAGGCCGACCGGTCGATCTGCACGATGCGCCCCTCGATCGGGCCATAGTAGCGGTAAGGCAGCACGGGCGCCGCAACGGCACGGGTGCGCAGGGCCGCAACGACGAGGCCCGCCGCAACAAGCGACGCCGCCCAGGCAAGGGGCTGCCAGCGTTCGGGCCCGCGCAGGCCCGCCAGCGCCATTAGCGCCGCACCGAGAGCCAAGCCCGCCAGCAGGGCCCCGCCCGGTTCGGACGGCAGCCAGAAATATCCGCCGATCCCGATCCCGAGACAGACCGGCGCGAAGACGAACAACGCCCCGCGACGGGCGGCGAGGGCCTCGAGCGGATGCGGCAGTGGGCTCACCCTTGTCCTCTCCCCCCCGATTGCCTAGACAGTCGCGAGCTTAAAGCCCCTCAGGTTTCCGAAAGGTTAAGGTCATGCATCCGTCCGATTCCACGGGCTCCCGCGCCGATGCGTCCCGCGCCGGCATCCCTCCCGTCGTGACCCGCTTCGCGCCCTCGCCCACGGGCTATCTGCATATCGGCGGCGCGCGCACGGCGCTGTTCAACTGGCTTTATGCCCGCGGTCGCGGCGGGAAATTCCTGCTTCGGATCGAGGATACCGACCGCGAGCGTTCGACCCCCGAGGCGACGGCCGCGATCCTGCGCGGGCTCACGTGGCTGGGCCTTGACTGGGACGGCGAGCCGATCAGCCAGTTCGCGCGGCGCGACCGCCACGCCGAGGTCGCGCACGAGATGCTTGCGCGAGGAGCGGCCTACAAGTGCTTCTCGACGCAGGAGGAAATCGAGGCCTACCGCGAGGCGGCGCGGGCCGAGGGCCGGTCCACCCTGTTCCAGAGCCCCTGGCGCGATGCCGATCCCGCGACCCATCCCGATGCGCCCTACGTGATCCGCATGAAGGCCCCGCGCGACGGCGAGACGGTGATCGAGGATCAGGTGCAGGGCACGGTCACGTTCCGCAACGACCAGCTCGACGATATGGTTTGTTTACGATCCGATGGTACGCCGACCTACATGCTGGCTGTTGTCGTCGATGACCATGACATGGGCGTGACCCATGTGATCCGGGGGGATGACCACCTCAACAACGCCGCGCGTCAGACGATGGTCTATCGCGCGATGGGGTGGGATGTGCCGGTCTGGGCGCATATCCCGCTGATCCACGGGCCGGACGGCAAGAAGCTGTCCAAGCGTCACGGCGCCCTGGGCGTCGAGGAATACCAGGCCATGGGCTATCCGGCGGCGGGGATGCGCAACTACCTTGCCCGCCTTGGCTGGAGCCATGGGGACGACGAATTCTTCACCTCGGATCAGGCCAAGGCGTGGTTCGACCTGCCGGGAATCGGGCGGGCGCCGGCGCGGCTTGACTTCAAGAAGCTCGAAAGCCTGTGCGGCCAGCACATCGCGGTGGGCGACGATGCCGCACTGCTGCATGAGATCGAGGGCTACCTTGCCGCAGCAGGCAAGCCCGCACTGTCCGGGGCGCAGCGTAACGGCCTGTTGAAGGCGATGTTCTGCCTCAAGGAACGCGCAAAAACCTTCCCGGAACTCCTTGAAAAAGGTGAATTTGTCCTAGCTTCACGTCCACTCGAGCCTGACGAGTCCGCGCGCAAGGCTCTCGATCCGGTATCCCGTGGTATACTGTCAGAATTGACGCCGCAGATGCAAAGTGCTAGCTGGGATCGAGAGACGCTGGAGGGGATCGCGGCCGGCGTTGCCCAGGCGCACGGCATGGGCCTTGGTAAGATTGCAGGGCCCCTTCGGGCGGCGCTTGCGGGGCGGACGGTCACGCCCAGTGTGTTCGACATGATGATCGTTCTCGGGCGCGACGAGACCATCGCGCGGCTTGAAGATGTTGCGGAAACCGGGGCCTGACCCCGTCCGCCTGAACCACCGCCCGCGCGGCCTGCCCCGCCCCGGCGTTCATGAGAGGGATGGAAATGCCTGAACCGACAAAAACCGCGACGCTGACCTTCGACAACAAGTCGATCGAGCTGCCGATGCACTCGCCCTCCGTTGGCCCCGATGCCGTCGATATCCGCAAGCTCTACGCCAGCGGCGACATCTTCACCTACGATCCGGGCTTCACCTCGACCGCCTCGTGCCGGTCCACCATCACCTATATCGATGGCGACAAGGGCGAACTGCTCTATCGCGGCTACCCGATCGAACAGCTTGCCGACAAGTCGAGCTATCTCGAATGCTGCTTCCTGCTGCTTTACGGTGAACTGCCGACCGCCGATCAGATGAAGGAATTCACCACCCGCGTCACGCGGCACACGATGCTGCATGAGCAGGTGCACTATTTCTTCCGCGGCTTCCGCCGCGACGCGCACCCGATGGCGACCATGGTCGGCGTCGTCGGCGCGATGTCGGCCTTCTACCACGACAGCCTTGACATCAACGATCCCTGGCAGCGCGAAGTGGCCGCGATCCGCATGATCGCCAAGATGCCGACGATCGCCGCCATGGCCTACAAGTATTCGATCGGCCAGCCCTTCGTTTATCCGCGCAACGATCTGAACTACGCCGAGAATTTCCTGCACATGTGCTTCTCGGTTCCGGCCGAGCCCTATCGCGTGGACCCGGTGCTGGCGAAGGCGATGGACCGCATCTTCACGCTGCACGCCGACCACGAGCAGAACGCCTCGACCTCGACGGTGCGACTGGCGGGGTCTTCGGGCGCCAACCCGTTCGCCTGCATCGCGGCCGGGATCGCCTGCCTCTGGGGGCCGGCGCATGGCGGCGCGAACCAGGCCTGCCTCGAGATGCTGCGCGAGATCGGCACCGTGGACCGCATCCCCGAGTTCATCGCCCGCGCGAAGGACAAGGACGATCCGTTCCGCCTTATGGGCTTCGGGCACCGGGTCTACAAGAACTTCGACCCGCGCGCGAAGGTGATGAAGGAATCGGCCGACGAGGTTCTGGACCTGCTGGGCATCCACGACAACGAGACGCTCAAGGTCGCCAAGGAACTGGAAAAGATCGCGCTGGAAGACGCTTATTTCGTCGAGAAGAAGCTGTATCCCAACGTCGATTTCTACTCGGGCATCATCCTCGAGGCGATGGGCTTCCCCACCTCGATGTTCACGCCGATCTTCGCGCTGTCGCGCACCGTCGGCTGGGTCTCGCAGTGGAAAGAGATGATCGCGGATACCGATCAGAAGATCGGCCGCCCGCGTCAGCTTTACGTCGGCGCGCCCAAGCGCGACTATGTCGACATCACCAAGCGCTGATCGTATCGCCGCTTGACCGAACGGCCGCCCCTCGGGGCGGCCGTTTCACTTTGCAGGCCCGATTTTTCGACGAAAAATCGCTCAGCGCCCGGTGAACCGCGCCTTGCGCTTTTGCAGGAAGGCCATCACCCCTTCGCGGAAATCCTCGGTTGCCCCGCAGGCCGCCTGAAGCCGCGCCTCGACCGCCAGTTGCTCGGCAAAGCCGTTCTCGGCCGAGGCGCGCAGCGCCGCCTTCAGATGGCCGTAGGTCTGCGTGGGCCCCGTGGCCAGCGCCTCGGCCCGCGCGCGCCAATGGGCGGCGAAATCTGCATCCGGCACAGCCTCCCAGATCATGCCCCATGCGACGGCCTTCTGCGCGCTGACGGGCTCGGCAAAGAGCATCGCCCCCATCGCGCGGGCCATGCCGATCTGGCGCGGCAGGAGCCAGGTCCCGCCCGCATCCGGGATCAGTCCGATCCGGCTGAAGGCTTGCAGAAACACCGCGCTTTCCGCCGCGATCACCACGTCGCAGCCAAGCGCGAGGTTCGCCCCCGCCCCGGCCGCCGCCCCGTTCACCGCCGCGATCACCGGCAGCGGGCAGGTGGCGATGGCCTTCAGCATCGGCTCGTATTCGTCGCGCAGGACCCGTTCGAGGTCCGAGGCATCCTTGATCCCGTCGTTCAGATCCTGCCCCGAACAGAAGGCGCGACCCGCCCCCGTCAGCACCAGCGCCCGCGCGCCCTGCCCGGGCGCCGCCTCGACCGCCGCCGTGATCGCGCGCCGCATGGCCGAATTCAGCGCATTCATCAGCGCGGGCCGGTTCAGCGTTATGACGCCAAGACCGCCGGTCTGCTCATAGGTGATTCCCGTGTCGCTCATCCGCGTCCCCTTCGTTTGGGGGCGAGCATAGGATGGGCCTCGGGGCGGGCAAAGCGCGACCCGGCGTCACTCTTTCAGAAGTTCGGCAAGGCGCGCTTCTTCCGCCGGGGAAAGCTCTTCCGCCCCCTCGCCGGGCTTGCGGCGGCGGCGGACGTAGAGCCCAGCCACGCCCAGCCCGACGATCAGCATCGCGGGCCCTGCGCCCCAGAGGATCAGGTTCACCCCGGTCATGCGCGGCTTCAACAGCACGTATTCGCCGTAGCGGCTGACCAGATACTGGACCACCTGCTTGTCGGTGTCGCCCGCAAGCAGACGCTTGCGCACCAGCACCCGCAGGTCATGCGCGAGGGCGGCATCGGAATCGTCGATCGACTCGTTGCGACAGACAAGGCAGCGCAGCCCTTCCGAGATATGCCGGGCGCGTGCCTCGAGCTTGGGGTCCTTCAGCATCTCGCTGGGCAGAACCGCCCGGGCCGTCATCGGGCCAAGCGCAAGGGCAAGCGTCAGGGCAAGGGTCGCGCGGCGCATCATTCGGCGGCCACCTCTGCGGGCGCGGTCTTGCGCGCGCCGATCGCGATGCGGTAGCGCCGGTCCGTCAGGCTGAGCAGCCCGCCAAGCGCCATGATGAGCGCGCCGATCCAGATCCAGTCCGCGAAGGGCTTGATGTAGCTGCGCACGGCGTAGCCGCCCCCCTCCTGCGGATCGCCGACGACAAGGTAGATATCGCGCAGGATCCCGCGCGAGATCGCGGCATTCGTCGTGGGCATTCCCGCCACCGGGTAGAACCGTTTCTCGGGGTGCAGGACGGCGATCGTCCGGCCTGAGCGGCTCACGACCATCTCGGCCCGCGTCGCGGTGTAGTTCGGTCCCTGAACCTTGTTCACCGAGTCGAGCGTGACCGTGTATTGGCCCAGCGGGAAGCTGTCACCGACCTTGGCGACGCGGATCACCTCGGTCTCCCAGGCGAGAACGGCACAGACACCGAAGATCAGGAGGCCAAGCCCGGCGTGGGCCACGGCCCGTCCCCAATCGGCCCGCGGCAGACGGGCGAGGCGCCCCAGCCGGGCGACACCCGCGCTCCGGCCCGTGCGGCTGACGAGGTCTGCGACCGATCCCGCGACAAGCCAGGCGCCAAGCGCAAGCCCCACCGGACCAAGCGAGGACCGGCCCGTCTGCATCGCCCAGGCCAGCGCGCCAAGCGCAAGCGCGAGCGCGAGACCGGCCACAAGCGTCTTGCTGACCCGGCCAAGGCTGCCGCGCTTCCACGGCATCAGCGTGCCGAAGGGCAGCAGCACCGCCAGAACGATCAGGAAGGGCGGGAAGGCCGCGTTGAAGAAGGGCGGGCCGACCGACAGCTTGCGGTGGAACGCCAGTTCCGCGATGAGCGGCCAGACCGTGCCGATGAAGACGACCAGCGCCGACACGGCCAGAAGCACGTTGTTCAGCACCAGCGCGGTTTCCCGGCTGACGGTCGAAAAGACGCCCTTCGCCTCCATCGCGCTGGCGCGCACCGCGTAAAGCGTGAGCGCACCGCCCATGAAGACGGCCAGGATCGCCAGGATGAAGACCCCGCGCTGCGGATCATTGGCGAAGGCATGCACCGAGGTGATGACGCCCGAGCGCACGAGGAAGGTCCCGATCAGCGAAAAGCCGAAGGCGAGGATCGCGAGCAGGATCGTCCAGCTTTTCAGCGCCTCGCGCTTTTCCACCACGATCGCCGAATGCAGCAGCGCCGCGGCAAAGAGCCAGGGCATCAGCGAGGCGTTTTCCACCGGATCCCAGAACCAGAAGCCGCCCCAGCCCAGCACGTAATAGGACCACCACGACCCAAGCGCGATGCCCACGGTCAGGAACATCCAGGCAGCCAGCGTCCAGGGCCGCACCCAGCGGGCCCATGCGGCGTCCACCCGGCCCTCGATCAGGGCGGCGATGGCGAACGAGAACGCCATCGAAAGCCCCACGTAGCCGAGGTAGAGGAAGGGCGGATGGAAGGCCAGGCCCGGGTCCTGCAACAGCGGGTTCATCCCCTGCCCGTTCAAGGGCGGCATCGCCAGCCGGACAAAGGGGTTCGAGGTGAACAGGATGAAGGCGTAGAACGCGACCCCGATCGACGCCTGCACCGCCAGCGCGCGCGCCTTCAGCCGCATCGGCAGGTTGCCCCCGAAGGCCACCGCCAGCGCCCCGAACAGCGACAGGATCAGCACCCACAGCAGCATCGAGCCTTCGTGGTTCCCCCAGGTGCCGGCGATCTTGTAGAGCATCGGCTTCAGCGTGTGAGAGTTCTCGACGACGACCTTCAGGCTGAAATCGTCGGTCACGAAGGCCCACATGAGGGCAAAGAACGCATAGCCCACCAGCAGGAACTGCGCGGTGGCGGCGGGTTCGGCCACGGCCATCCAGCCGGGCCAGCCCTTCTGCGCGCCGATGAGCGGCACGATCATCTGGACGATGGCAACCGCGAAAGCGAGGACGAGGGCGAAGTGACCGAGTTCTGTAATCATGCGCCCATCATAGGCGGGTTCCGCGATCCCGCCAATGGCCCTGCGCGCGCATGTCGCGTCGCCCGATCACTTTCCCATGTGTCAGCGCATCTGTCAGTGGGCGTCCCGGGCCGTCCAGGACTGAAGCGCGGGGTTTTCGGCCTCGAACGCGGCTGCATCCGCCGCCGCCGCGGGCGGATCGCTTCGGGTTTGCCCCGTGGCCGCGGCGATCACCTGCGGCACCACGCGGCCCATCCGGAAGTAATGCGCCTCGCGCGCGCCGAAATAGAACGACACCACCGCCCCCAGCAGCCACCAGAGCGGCTCGGGCACCGTCGAAAGCCCCACCATGCGCTGGCTGAACCCGGCAGGATCGGCCATGGCATAGCCGAAAAGCCCCAGCGTCCCGAGCGCGAGCAGCGGGCGCGGAAGCCGGTTCAGCCCGTTCACGAAGCGATCGAACCCGCCCGAACCCGCGCTTTGAAACTCGGCCGTCGTCTCGTCCAGCGCGGCGCCGTAGGCCTGGGCCGCAAGCTCCATCCTGCGCGTCGCGTTGGGGGTGAAGACATCGGCGACATTCGACGCCGCCGTGCCCACCGCATTCACCGTATCCCCCAGCCCAAGAAGTGTCCCGATCAGGCCCATGATGCCGTCCTTTCGCGATGTTGCGCGTCTGTAAGGTGATAGGCGGGCGCGATGAACTCTTCGGCCCGCAGGATCCAGCCGCCCTTGCCGCCCTGGGGCGTGCGGGCAAACTTGCGCATGGCGGGATGGGCATCGCCAAGCGCGTAGTAGTAATTCCGCCGCGCGATCCCGTAGGCATCGACGATGTGATCGGGCGCGGCCTCGGCGGCCCGGCGCGCGGCCTCGGCCGTCTGAGGCCCGACCACGCCATCGACCGTGCAGGCAAACCCCATCCGCGCCACGAGCCGCTGAAGCAGCCGGACCGCCGTCGCCCCCGCGTTCACCTGCATGTCGAAGACCGAGGGCTGCAACGCCCCCGGCAACTGGTCGAGATGCGGCGCGCGGTAATAATCCTGAACGAAGATCGCCGTGGCCTGTTCGGCGCTGAGGCGCGCGACATCGGCCGCCGTGACCTGCCCGTCGCCGTCCAGATCCATCCCGAGCCTGCGCAAGGTGGCCAGCGTCACGCCGTGGTTCGTGGCCCCCCCGGGATCGGCCGGGTCGTCCACATAGCCGCCCTCACGCAGAACGATCGCCCGCGCGAGATCCTTCACTGTCTCCATTGCCCTTCCCCCGCATGAATGCAGGGAAAGGCTGTGAGGATTTGGTTAAGATCGCGCCAAGCGGCCGTGCGCTCAGCTCGAGCTGGGCGCAACATAGACGCCCTGCTTCTTCAGCGCGTCGATGACTTCCTTGGGCATGTAGTTGGCGTCGTGCTTGGCAAGGATCTGCGTGGCATGGAAGGTGCCGTGGTCAAAGCTGCCAAGCGCCACGACCCCGGTGCCTTCGGAAAAGAGATCGGGCAGAACGCCCGTGTAGGTCACCGGAACGGACGACTTGGTGTCGGTCACCTTGAAGCTGACCTCTTCGCCCGCGCCATGCGTGACGCTGCCCTTTTCCACCAGACCGCCGATGCGGAACACCTCGTCCGGCGCGATCTGCTCGGACATGACCTGCGTCGGCGTGCGGAAGTAGTTGATGCCATTACGCATGGCATAGCCGATCATCGCGGTCGATACGGTCAGCGCCACCGCGGCCACGACGATGATCTGGATACGGCGTTTCTTCTTCAGTCCCTTCATGGTCCTTCCGGACCCCGACCGTTTCGGGCCGGGCCCGCCTCTCGTCAGCTGCCCTTGCATCGGGATGGGCCCTTGCATCGGGATCAGACGATACCCCCGATCCGCCGATTGCGAAAGCCGCGAAGCGGGGCCTGTGCCAAAACGCAGCAGACGCGGCCCTTGCGCGGGTCAAGCGGCCTCGAACCGGATCGAGCGGCGCAGGAATTGCGTGGCCTTGCCCGAGACGGATTTCGGGTCGCCCGTGGTGAGGAATTTCGACACCGTTCCCGTCCCCCGGAACTCTGGCCGCCGCGTCAGGTAATCGGCGAGGCTTTCCGCGACGAGGTTCGCCTGCGAATAAACCTTGACCTCGGGGCCAAGCGCCTCCTGGAACGCGGCCTGCACCAGCGGATAATGCGTGCAGCCCAGAATGGCGGCCTCGGGCAGCGGCATCCGGCGCTTGAGCGCCTCGACATGCGAATGGACCAGCGCCTCGGCGAGAAGCTCGTCGCCCTGCTCGATCGCATCGACGACCCCGGCGCAGGGCTGCGCCTCGACATCGACGCCGATCGCGCGGAAGGCCAGTTCGCGCTGGAACGCCCGGCTCGAGACCGTGGCGGGCGTGGCGAACAGCGCCACATGCTTCACCGCAACCTCGCGCGGGGGGGAATTGTCGCCCCACTGCCGTTCGGTCAGCGCCTCTATCAGCGGAACGAAGACGCCCAGCACGCGCTTGTCCTTCGGCACCCAGGTCTCCTGCATGCGCTTCAGCGCGGCCGCGCTTGCCGTGTTGCAGGCCAGGATCACCAGATCGCATCCCTCGTCCCAGAGGCGTTCGACCCCGGCGCAGGTCAGGTTGAAGATGTCGTCGGGCGTGCGCACGCCATAGGGCGCATGGGCATTGTCGCCGAAATAGACGAAAGGGACCTCCGGCAGGCGGCGCACAACGGCATCCAGCACCGTCAGGCCCCCCAGCCCGCTGTCGAACACACCCACCGCCATGCCTGCCTCCCGCGGCCCGGACTGCCCGGGTCAGACCCTGTATTTCTCTTCGAACTCGTAACCGTAGTCGTAGGACTTCATCGGTTCGGGCGACAAGTCATAGGTCGAGCGGCGCAGGAAATCCATCATCTTCTTCTGGTCCGCCTTGAACGGCTCGAGCGCGGCCGAGGCGATGGGCTTGCCCACCACGATCTGCACCGGGCCGTTGATCCGGCGGCGGAATTCCTTGATCAAGAGCGCCATCCGCAGGGTCGGATGCAGGTGGCTCATGACCTGGAACAGGCGGCTGTTGTGCCCGGCGAAGAAGATTGGCACCACCGTCGCGTTCGACTTTGCGATCATCTTGGCGGTGAAGTTGCGCCAACCCGGGTCCATCGGCTGCCCGAAGGGCCGCGCGGCGGTCGAGACCGTGCCCCCCGGAAACACCCCGATCGCGCCGCCGTCCGACAGATATTTCAAGGCGTTGGCGCGCGTTTCAAGATTAAGCTTCACCGCCTCCTTGGTCTCGTCGAACGAGATCGGCAGGATCACCTCGTCAAGTTCGCGCGCCCGGCGAAAGACGCTGTGGGCGAGGATGCGGAAATCGCCCCGCACCCGGTCGAGCAGCAGCCCCATCATCAGACCGTCAAGAATGCCGAAGGGGTGGTTCGCGATCAGCACCAGCGGCCCGTTGGCGGGGATATGGGTCAGCGAGCCCCCGATCACCTCGAGCGACAGGCCATAGCGGGTGGCGATCACCTCCCAGAAGCTGGCGCCCTGCGCCACCTCGCGGTCATAGCCGTCGGCCAGCTTGATCAGGCCGATCCGGCCGGTGGTATTCTCGATCGCGCGGATCACGGCCCGGCCGCTGCGCGAGCGGGCGGAATAGGAATAACTGATTTCACGCGTGACCTGATTTCTTTGCATCCGACACCCCGCCCCAGACCGCGCCGCACATAACGCAGTTTTCCGAGTCTCGCTACAAAAGATGAAGCTTTCGTGTCACCCGCGCATCATTCCGCCGCCTGTCGCGCCGCGATGCCGCCGGCCCGGAAAACCGCCAGCAGATCGGCCTGCCGCCTGGCCAGCTTCTCGGCATTGGCCGCCTTGACCGGGCCGAAACCCCGCAGTTGCAAGGGCAGTTCCGCAAGCGCCACCGCCTGATCCATCGTCTCGGGCGTGACCTTGGCCAGCACCTCGGCCATCAGCCCCTCGTAGGCGCGGATCGCGGCGCGCTCGGCCCGCCGTTCGGCGCTGTAGCCAAAGGGATCGAGCGGCGTGCCGCGCAGCCGCTTCAGGCGCGCAAGCACCCCGAAGAGCTTCAACACCCAAGGCCCGAATTCCCGTTTCACCGGCCGCCCCTCCGGACCCCGGTGCCCAAGGATCGGCGGGGCAAGATGAAAGGTCATCCGGAACGCGCCGTCGAATGCCGCGCGGGCCTTCGCTTCGGTTTCCAGATGCAGCCGCGCCACCTCGTATTCGTCCTTGTAAGACAGAAGCTTGTGGTAGCCTTTTGCCACGGCTTCCTTCAGTCGCGGGTCGCTGGCCCGATCGACCAGCCTGCGATAGCGCGCGGCAAGCCTGCGGGACTGATAGGCGGTCAGATGCTCGGCGCGGAAGGCGATCTTTTCGTCGAGGCTCTTGGGTTTCGCGACCACCGCCGGTGCCAGCACGCGCGCCGCCTGATCGGGATGCACCGCCGCCCAGCGACCAAGCTCGAACGCCCG
The DNA here is from genome assembly GCA_028875855.1 of Paracoccaceae bacterium. Taxonomy (GTDB): domain Bacteria; phylum Pseudomonadota; class Alphaproteobacteria; order Rhodobacterales; family Rhodobacteraceae; genus Solirhodobacter. The sequence goes on along the minus strand of JAGWVA010000023.1, from coordinate 21,686 downwards.
GCGGTTGCCTTCGACCGCCGCGCCATTCAACTCGATCGCCCGCAGGATCGCGGCCTCGGTCAGCGGGATCAGACCCTTCTGCCAGGCCGCGCCCAGAACCATCATGTTCGAGAAGATCGAGTCCCCCAGCAGCACCCGCGACAGTTCCGACGCATCGAAGAGCGACAACCGATCCTTCAGACGCGCTTCAAGACCAAGTTCCAACCGCTCGAAAGGAATGCGGAATTCCGTGTTACGGGTAAAATCTCCGGTGATGATCTGATGACTGTTGACCACCGCCCCCGTGCGCCCCGTGGTCATCAGGCCCAGCGTCTTCGCGCCCGCCGTCACCACCAGATCGCCGCCGATCACCGCATCCGCCTCGCCCACGGCCACGCGGATCGCGCTGATATCCTCGGGCCGGTTGGCGATCCGGCAATGGATATGAACCGCGCCGCCCTTCTGGGCGAGGCCCGCCATCTCCATCATGCCAGCGCCCTTGCCGTCGAGGTGGGCGGCCATCGCAAGGATCGCACCCACCGTCACCACGCCCGTGCCGCCGACACCCGTGATGACGACGTTATGCGTGCCGTTGATGTGCGGAAGCACGGGCGATGGCAGGTCCGGCACCTCCACCGCCTGTGTCGCGGTCTTGCGGATCTTCGCCCCCTGAAGCGTGACGAACGACGGGCAAAAGCCCTTCACGCAAGAGAAATCCTTGTTGCACGACGATTGATCGATGGCGCGTTTGCGGCCCAGTTCCGTTTCGACCGGCACGATGGAGACGCAGTTCGACTGCACCCCGCAATCGCCGCAGCCCTCGCAGACGTCGGTGTTGATGAAGACCCGCTTGTCGGGATCGGGAAATTCCTTGCGCTTGCGCCGCCTGCGCTTCTCGGCCGCGCAGGTCTGGATGTAAATTATGGCCGATACACCCTTGATCTGGCGGAACTTCTCCTGAACCGGCATGAGCTCCGCGCGCTCGTGGAACTCCACCCCCTTGGGAAAGATGCCAAGGTCGGGTCGTTCCTTGTCGTCATAGACGACGGCGATGTTGGCGACGCCCATCGCCTGGATTTCGCGCGCGATGCGGTCGGGCGTCAGGCCGCCCTCGTTCTGCTGGCCGCCGGTCATGGCGACGGCATCGTTGAACAGGACCTTGAAGGTGATGTTCGTCCCCGCCGCCAGTGCCGCCCGGATCGCCTGCACGCCGGAGTGGTTGTAGGTGCCGTCGCCGAGGTTCTGGAACACGTGGTCGCGCTTGGAAAACGGCGCCTCGCCGATCCAGTTCGCGCCCTCGCCGCCCATCTGGGTAAAGCCCAGCGTCTTGCGGTCCATCCACTGCACCATGTAATGGCAGCCGATCCCGGCATAGGCGCGGCTGCCCTCGGGAACCTTGGTCGAGGTGTTGTGCGGGCAGCCCGAACAGAAATAGGGAAGCCGCGCCGCGATATCGGGGGCATTGTCGGCTTTGCGTGTTTCCTCAATACGTTCCAGCGCTGCCTTGAGGCGATCCGTGCCGCGTCCCTCTTCGATCAGGATCGCGCCCAGCTTCTCGGCGATCTGCACCGGGTCAAGCGCGTAGCGCGTCGGGAAAAGCTCGACCTGACGCCCATGTTCCCAGGTGTCGCCCTTGTGCCAGCCATAGACGCGGCGGCCGTGGCGATCGTCGAAGATCGCCTCCTTGACCTGCACCTCGATGAGCTTGCGCTTTTCCTCGACCACCACGATCAGGTCGAGCCCCTCGGCCCATTCGTGGAAGCTTTCCATGTCCAGCGGCCAGGTCTGCGCAACCTTGTAGGTGGTGATGCCAAGCCGCTCGGCCTCGGCCGCGTCCAGCCCCAGCAAGGTCAGCGCATGGACAAGGTCGAGCCAGTTCTTGCCGGCCGCGACAAAGCCGATCCTCGCGCCCGGCTTCCCCCAGACACGCCGGTCGATTCTGTTCGCCCGCGCAAAGGCTTCGGCGGCGAACCTCTTGTAATCGATCATCCGCGCTTCCTGCAGGACGGGCGTGTCGTTCAACCGAATGTTCAGCCCTCCGGGCGGCATCCTGAAGTCGGGCAGGACGAAGCTCTGCCGGAACGGATCGCCATCGACGACGGCCGTCGCCTCGATCGTGTCCTTCATCGTCTTGAGCCCGACCCAGACGCCCGCGAACCGGCTCAGCGCCCAGCCATACAGACCGAGGTCGAGGATTTCCTGCACCCCGGCCGGGCTGACGACCGGCATGTAGGCATCCACCATCGCCCAGTCCGACTGGTGCAGCGTGGTCGAGGATTCGCCCGTGTGATCGTCCCCCATCGCCATCAGCACGCCACCCTTCGGCGCGGTGCCGGCCATGTTGGCATGCCGCATCACGTCGCCCGAGCGGTCCACCCCCGGCCCCTTGCCATACCAGAGCGCAAAGACGCCGTCGTATTTCCCCTCGCCGCGCAGTTCGGCCTGCTGGCTGCCCCAGACGGCCGTCGCGGCAAGATCCTCGTTCAGCCCCGGCTGGAACAGGACATCGGCCGCGCGCAGGTCCTTTTCGGCCCGCGCCATCTGCTGGTCCACCGCGCCAAGCGGGCTGCCGCGATAGCCCGTGACATAGCCCGCGGTGTTCAGACCCGCCGCCTTGTCGCGCGCCTTCTGCATCAGCATCAGCCGCACCAGCGCCTGCGTGCCGTTCAGCAAGACAGGCGATTTTTCAAGGTCGAACCGGTCGGAAAGACGGATATCCTCAAGGCCCATGACGCCCCTCCCCAGTTGCGTTGGCCCCCAATGATAGGTCACAAAACCTGACCTACAAAGCACATTATTTGAAAAAAGGACATTTACAGGAAAGAATTCATGTCTACGTAAGGCCCTTCGATGTTAGCGTCTGACATCTTCACCAGAGTTGCGCGATGGATTGGGACAAACTCAGGATATTTCATGCGGTTGCCGACGCGGGCAGCCTGACGCATGCGGGCGATGCGCTGCATCTGTCGCAGTCTGCCGTCTCGCGCCAGATCCGCGCGCTTGAGGAAAGCCTGAACACCACGCTGTTCCACCGCCATGCGCGGGGGCTGATTCTCACCGAACAGGGCGAACTTCTGTTCGAGGCGACCTCTGCCATGGTCAAACGGCTCGACGCGGCCTCGGCGCGCATCCGCGACACCGAAGACGAGGTGTTCGGCGAACTGCGCGTGACGACCACCACCGGCTTCGGCACGCTCTGGCTCGCCCCCCGTCTTTCCGCCCTCTATGCCAAATATCCCGACCTCAAGATCGACCTCATGCTGGAGGAGCGCGTGCTCGACCTGCCGATGCGCGAGGCCGACGTTGCCATCCGCATGAAGGAGCCGAGCCAGGCCGACCTGATCCGCAAGCGGTTGATGAACATCCGCATGCGGCTCTATGCCTCCAGCGAATATCTCGCGCAGCGCGGCACGCCGGACCGGCTCGAGGATCTGTCGCATCACCGCCTCATCTGCCAGGCCCCCGCGACGCCGCAGGTGGCCGCAGGCCTTGCGCTGGTGCAGACGCTGATGGCCTACGACATCCCCTCGACGCTGACGGTGAACAACTATTTCGGCGTCTTGCAGGCGGTGCTGAGCAACCTCGGGATCGGCATCCTTCCCGATTACCTCACTGACGATTTTCCCAATCTCGTCCGCGTGTTGCCTGATGTGGAATCGACCGATGTGCCGGTCTTCCTCGCCTATCCCGAAGAACTGCGCCACTCCAAGCGGGTCGCGGCCTTCCGCGACTTCGTGACCGAGGAAATCTTTGCCCATCGGCAGCGCAAGACCTGACCCGTCCGTCAGGTCGCGGGGCGCAGGCCCATACTTATGCGCAGAGCGCATAGCGGCCATGCCCCGGATTGCGCATCCTGACGCTTGAACGCAGCAGTCCAAACCCCTAACTGCACCGCAGAAGGATTTGATCGACACTGTCTCTTATCCTTCTACCTCCCTGTTGGACTTGGGCCGAGCTTTGCTCGGCCTTTTTTTTCGTCCGCGCCCATCTCTGCTCAAACTTGCCGCAATGCGGCATCGCCCTGCCTGCAAGCTCGGCGCCATGCGAACGCCGCCTGTCGGTCGGGGCCTTGCGCGATTCAGGCCTTTTCCCATCGGGTCCCTTCTTTTAAGACGCTCGACCAGAACCGGCGGTCAAATCCGCCCGGCAGGAGGCCAGCATGGACGAACCGACGATCACCCCCGAACTCGTGGCGGCCCACGGACTCAAGCCCGATGAATACGACAGGCTCCTGCAGATCATCGGACGCGTCCCCAGCTTTACCGAGCTCGGGATCTTCTCGGCCATGTGGAACGAACATTGTTCCTACAAGTCGTCGAAGAAGTGGCTGCGCACCCTGCCCACCACCGGCCCCCAGGTGATCTGCGGCCCGGGCGAGAACGCGGGCGTCGTCGATATCGGCGACGGGCAGGCCGTGGTGTTCAAGATGGAAAGCCACAACCACCCCAGCTACATCGAGCCCCATCAGGGCGCGGCAACGGGCGTGGGCGGCATCCTGCGCGACGTCTTCACCATGGGCGCGCGCCCCATCGCCGCGATGAACGCGCTGAGCTTCGGCGAGCCCGGCCACCCCAAGACCGCACATCTGGTCAAGGGCGTGGTCGAGGGCATCGGCTCTTACGGCAACGCCTTCGGCGTGCCCACCGTGGGCGGCGAGGTCCGGTTCCACCGCAGCTACAACGGCAACTGCCTCGTGAACGCCTTCGCGGCCGGCCTCGCCGATGCGGACAAGATCTTCTACTCCGCCGCCTCGGGCGTGGGGATGCCCGTCGTCTATCTCGGCGCCAAGACGGGCCGCGACGGCGTCGGCGGCGCGACCATGGCCAGCGCCGAGTTCGATGAGACGATCGAAGAGAAACGCCCCACCGTTCAGGTCGGCGACCCCTTCACCGAAAAGCGCCTGCTCGAGGCCTGCCTCGAACTGATGGCCTCGGGCGCCGTGATCTCGATCCAGGACATGGGGGCTGCGGGCCTCACCTGCTCGGCCGTCGAGATGGGCGACAAGGGCCACCTCGGCATCCGCCTCGACCTTGACCGCGTGCCCTGCCGCGAGGCGGGGATGACGGCCTACGAGATGATGCTGTCGGAAAGCCAGGAGCGGATGCTCATGGTGCTGAAGCCGGAAAAGGAGGCCGAGGCCCGCGCGATCTTCGAGAAATGGGATCTCGACTTCGCCATCGTGGGCGAGACGATCCCCGAAGACCGCTTTCTCATCATCCACGGCAACGAAACCAAGGCCGACCTGCCGCTGTCCAAGCTCGCCTCGAGCGCGCCGGAATACGACCGCCCCTGGATCGAGACGCCGGCCGTGGCAGAGCTTGCCCCGGTGCCGCAGATCGACCCGGTGGACGCGCTCAAGGCGCTGATCTCCGCGCCCTCCTACGCCCACAAGGCCTGGGTCTGGGAACAGTATGACAGCCAGGTGATGGCCGATACCGTCCGCGCGCCCGGTCTCGGGGCGGGCGTCGTGCGGGTGCATGGCACCGGCAAGGCGCTGGCCTTCACCTCCGATGTCACCCCGCGCTATGTCAAGGCGAACCCCTTCGAGGGCGGCAAGCAGGCCGTGGCCGAGGCTTGGCGCAACCTCGTTGCGGTCGGGGCGACACCTCTTGCCGCGACCGACAACCTCAATTTCGGTAATCCCGAAAAGCCCGAGATCATGGGCCAGTTCGTCGGCGCGATCAAAGGCATCGGCGCGGCCTGCAGCGCGCTCGACATGCCGATCGTGTCGGGCAACGTCTCGCTTTACAACGAGACCGACGGCAGCGGCATCCTGCCCACGCCCACCATCGGCGCGGTCGGCCTTCTGGCCTCGCTCGACGATCTGATCGCGGGTCGGCCGCAGGACGGGGAACTGGCCGTGGTGATCGGTGAGACGCGCGGCCATCTGGGGCAATCCGCCCTGCTGGCCGAGGTCTTCAACCGCGAAGACGGCGACGCCCCGCCCGTGGACCTGTCGGCGGAACGGCGCAACGGCGACTTCCTGCTGGCCCACCGCGACCTTTTCACGGCGGCCACCGACCTGTCGGACGGCGGGCTCGCCCTTGCCGCCTTCGAGATGGCCGAGAGCGCGGGGATCGGCCTCACGCTGGAAAGCGCGGAAACGGGTCTTCTCTTCGGCGAAGATCAGGCGCGCTATCTCGTCTCCTGCTCCTTCGATCAGGCCGAGGCGCTGATGGTCGCGGGCGGACAGGCCGGGGTGACGGTCGCAGCCGTCGGTCGCTTTGGCGGGGACAAGGTCCGTCTCGGCGGCTCCGAGGCGCCGCTGGCAGAGCTCTCGGCCCTGTATCGCGGGGCCTTCGGCGCGGCCATCGCCTGACGCCCTCCCTTCACTTTGGCCCAAATATCCTCGGGGAGCGCGAGGGGCAGACAGCCCCTCGCTTCTGCCGCGGGGTTTTTCGCCCCCACCCTTGCAGCCGCCCGGATCGCGCAATAGATTCATGGCGATTTCAGCATTAGGACGCAGCTCCCCCATGGCGATGGAAGCCCGAGACATCGAAACCCTGATCCGCGAGGCCTTCCCCAAGGCAAAGATCACGATCACCGACCTTGCCGGGGACGGCAATCATTGGGCGGCAGAAGTGATCGACGAAAGCTTCCGCGGCCTCAACCGGGTGCAACAGCAACGCGCCGTCTATGCCAGCCTGAAGGGCAAGATGGACGGCGCGAACGGCGAGTTGCACGCCCTTGCCCTGACCACCAAGGCGCCGGACTGATCCGGCCCTCCTGACAGAAAGGCTCTGCGATGAGCGCGCAAGACACGATCCGCGATACGATCACCCAGAACGACGTGGTGCTCTTCATGAAGGGCACGAAGATGATGCCGCAATGCGGGTTCTCCAGCCGCGTTGCCGGGGTGCTCAACTACATGGGGGTGGAGTTCACCGACGTGAACGTCCTCGCCGACGCCGAGATCCGGCAGGGCATCAAGGACTTCTCCGACTGGCCGACGATCCCCCAGCTTTACGTGAAGGGCGAATTCGTGGGCGGCTGCGACATCGTGACCGAGATGACGCTGTCGGGCGAGCTCGACAAGCTTTTCGAGGACAACGGCATCGGCTTCAACAAGGAAGCCGCCGACAAGATCCGGGAAGCGAACGCCTGACATCGGCGCGGCGCGGGACAAGCCCCGGACCGCCAAAGCTGTCCGATCCGACAAGGCCCGCCCCCGGCGGGCCTTGTCGCATTCAAGGCGCGCGTTCAGGCTTCGGGCGGCGGCTCTTCGGCGCGTTGCGGCAGGCGTTCGGCCAGTGCCGCGGCCAGCGCCTCGGTGCGGGCGGCCACGCCGGCAAGCGAGTCGGTGACCGCGCGGGGCAGCACCGGCACCTCGATGCGTTCGGGCTTGGGCGCGGGACGCGCGTTCAGCGCCTCAAGCTCTGCCGTCAGCGCCTTCACCTTGCGCGTCTCGGCCCGCAACTGGTCGTCGAGCCCGGCCACGCGGTCCGCCACCATCAGCCCCGCCATCAGCAAAAGCCGCCCCTCGGGCATCCGTCCGATTTGCCGCACAAGGCTTTGCGCCTCGGTGTCCAGCACCTTGGCTGCCGAGCGCAGGTATTGTTCCTCGCCTTCCTGACAGGCCACGTCGAAGCGGCGGCCCCCGATGTCGATCGTCACCTCAGGCATGATTGTCCTCTCCGATCAAGGGTTTGATCTGCGCGATGATGCTGTCGAGCTCGGCCACCTCGGCGGCGCGCTCGCGGCGAAGCGCGTCAAGCTCGGCGCGAAGCGACGCATCGCCCCCCTCGCCCGTCGCCTGCCCCTCGCGGGCTGCGCGGCCCGTCTCGCGCAGCGCGACGTTCTGCGCCTTGAGCCGCTGGATCTCCAGCGCCTGCTGATCGACCTGACGCGTCAGCTCATCGACTTCGGACTGCGCGGCGGCAAGCTTTTCGCGCAGCGACTTCTGCAACGCGCCCAGTTGGGCATAGGCTTCGCGCTCGGCCGTCAACTCATCGGTCAGCCGCGCCACATCGGATGCGGCGGCGCCCGTGTCCCCGTCCGCGGCACCGCCCGCCAGCACGGGCTGCGGCGCGTCCAGCCCGTCCAACGCCTCGATCCCCGCCGCGATCCGATCCAGCGCCAGCGCGATCCTGCGTTCGAACTCCTGCAACTCTTCCATCGCCTGCTCCCTTCGTTGCCCGGACGAATCGGCCCGTGCCGGACTTTTCCCGATCTTAAACCGAAGCGGCGGCCGAATTCTTCCCACAATGCCCGGTCCGGGGGGCGATCCGGGGGCCGATCCGGGCCCGATCGGCCCTCCAGAGGCCGCCCGCGCGCTTGATCTGACCGAAAAGACTGGTATCACGGCCCCGATCGGGCCAGCGGCCCCGGAACCGGAGGAAGTGACGTGGACATCGAAACCCTGCGCAAGAAACATCCCGACCATTGGCGCAGGGCGACCGCGCTGCGCATGCTGGCGATCGACGCCGTGCAGGCGGCCAATTCCGGGCACCCGGGCATGCCGATGGGCATGGCCGACGTGGCGACGGTGCTGTTCTCCAAACACCTCAAGTTCGACGCGCGCCACCCCGACTGGGCGGACCGCGACCGTTTCATCCTGTCGGCGGGTCATGGCTCGATGCTGCTCTACGGGCTTCTGCACCTGACCGGCTCGCCCGACATGACCATCGACGAGGTGCGCAACTTCCGCCAATGGGGCGCAAAGACCGCCGGTCACCCGGAATACGGCCATGCCAAGGGGATCGAGACGACGACCGGACCGCTGGGTCAGGGCATCGCCAATTCGGTCGGCTTTGCCATCGCGGAAGAGGCGCTGCGCGCCCGCTTCGGCCAGCGCATCGTCGATCACCGCACCTGGGTCATCGCGGGCGACGGCTGCCTGATGGAGGGCATCAGCCAGGAGGCGATCGGCCTTGCCGGGATGCAGAAGCTGTCGCGCCTCGTCGTGCTGTGGGACAACAACAACATCTCGATCGACGGCAAGATCAGCCTGTCGGACGTGACCGACCAGAAGGCGCGCTTTGCCGCCTCGGGCTGGACGGTGCTGTCCTGCGACGGCCATGACCCCGACGACATCGACCGCGCGCTGACGGCGGCTCGGGCCGCCTCGGGTCCGGTGCTGGTGGATTGCAAGACCCACATCGGCTTCGGCAGCCCCAAGAAGCAGGACAGCGCCGGGGCCCATGGCTCGCCGCTCGGTGCCGAAGAAATCGCCGTCGTGCGCGAGATCTACGGCTGGGATTACCCGCCCTTCGTCATCCCTTCCGAGATCAAGGCGGAATGGGAAGCCATCGGCAGCCGTGGCAGCGCGGCCCGCGAGGACTGGGAGGCCCGCCTTGCGGCCCTGTCCACCGCGCGGCGCGCCGAGTTCGAACGCGTGATGCGCCGCGAGGCGCCCAGGAAGCTCTCGGCCGTGATCCGCGCCCTGAAGAAGCAGGCCAGCGAGGCCGGCCCGAAGGTCGCCACCCGCAAGGCCTCCGAGATGGTGCTTGAGGTCGTCAACCCGACGATGCCCGAAACCATGGGCGGCTCGGCCGATCTGACCGGGTCGAACAACACGCTGACGGGCGATCTGGGCATCTTCGGCCCGACCAACCGCAAGGGTCGCTATATCCATTTCGGCATCCGCGAACACGGCATGGCGGCAGCGATGAACGGCATGGTGCTGCATGGCGGGCTGCGCCCCTACGGCGGCACCTTCCTGTGCTTCACCGACTATGCCCGCGGTTCCATGCGTCTGTCGGCCCTGATGGGGGCGCCCACGGTCTATGTCATGACGCATGACTCGATCGGTCTGGGCGAGGATGGCCCGACCCACCAGCCGGTGGAGCATCTGGCGATCTGCCGGGCGACGCCGAACACCTGGGTGTTCCGGCCCGCCGACGTGGTGGAAACCGCCGAAGCCTGGGAACTGGCGCTGACCAGCGCATCGACGCCTTCGGTGCTGGCGCTGTCGCGGCAGAACCTGCCGACGGTGCGCAAGGCCCATACCGCGAAGAACCTCAGCGCGCAGGGCGGCTATGTGCTGGCCGAGGCCACGGGCAAGCGCCAGGCGATCCTGATGGCGACCGGTTCCGAGGTCGAGATCGCGCTGAAGGCGCGCGAGATGCTGGAAGCCGAGGGGATCGGCACCCGCGTCGTCTCGATGCCCTGCATGGAGCTGTTCGCGGCCCAGCCCGAAGCCTACCGCAAGAAGGTGCTCCCCGCGGGCCCGGTGCGGATCGCCATCGAGGCGGGTGTGCGTCAGGGCTGGGATCGCTGGCTGCTGGGCGAGCGCGGGCGCGAGGCAAAAGCCGCCTTCGTCGGCATGGAGGGCTTCGGCGCCTCGGCCCCTGCCCCGCGGCTCTACCACGAATTCGGCATCACCGCCGAGGCCACGGTGGCCAAGGTCAAGGCCCTGCTCTGAGCCCGGGGATCGGGGGGCGGCGCGTGACGGGCCGCCCCTGCCGCCTTGGCGCGGCCCCTTCACCCTGCGCGTGCATTCCACTATGGTCGCGCGCGACACTTTCGGCCAGGGGACAGCAGTGACCGACCGCATCGCCTTGATCCTCGCGATCCTCATCGTCGCCGTCCTGGCCATCGATCATTTCCACTATCACTCGGAATTGGCCCTGTTCCTCGGCCACAAGCTTGCCGCCTTGATTGATTTCCTCAAGTTCTGGGAATAGGTCGGACGCGCCCCACCAGAGCCCCGCTCTGACGAGACTCACCGCGCCCTGCCGGATCGACCCGTGCCGGCGCAAAACCGCGAAAGGAAGATGTCCATGACTGTGAAGGTTGCCATCAACGGCTTCGGGCGGATCGGCCGCAACGTGCTGCGCGGCATCATCGAATCCGGCCGCACCGATATCGAGGTCGTGGCGATCAACGACCTTGGCCCGGTCGAGACCAATGCGCATCTGCTGCGCTACGACTCGGTGCATGGCCGCTTCCCCGCAACCGTGACCACCACCGCGGACACGATCGACGTGGGCCGCGGCCCGATGAAGGTCACCGCGATCCGCAACCCGGCCGACCTGCCGTGGGGCGATGTCGATATCATCATGGAATGCACCGGCATCTTCACCTCGAAGGAAAAGGTGCAGCCGCACCTTTCGACGGGGGCCAAGCGCGTGCTGATCTCGGCGCCGGGCGACGGGGCGGACAAGACCATCGTCTATGGCGTGAACCATGCCACGCTGACGAAGGACGACATCGTCGTGTCGAACGCGTCCTGCACCACGAACTGCCTGTCGCCGGTCGCCAAGATCCTGAACGACACGATCGGGATCGTGAAGGGCTTCATGACCACGATCCACAGCTATACCGGCGACCAGCCGACGCTGGACACGATGCACAAGGATCTTTACCGCGCCCGCGCCGCGGCGCTGTCGATGATCCCGACCTCGACGGGGGCGGCAAAGGCCGTAGGCCTCGTGCTGCCGGAACTGAAGGGCAAGCTTGACGGCGTGGCGATCCGGGTTCCGACCCCGAACGTCTCGGTGGTGGACCTCGTCTTCGAAGCCAAGCGCGCGACCTCGGTCGAAGAGGTGAACGACGCGATCCGCGCTGCCGCCAACGGCCCGCTCAAGGGGATCCTTGGCTACACCGACGAGAAGCTGGTCAGCCACGACTTCAACCACGACCCGCATTCGTCGATCTTCCACACCGACCAGACCAAGGTGATGGACGGCAACATGGTCCGCATCCTGACCTGGTATGACAACGAATGGGGCTTCTCGAACCGCATGGCCGACACGGCCGTGGCGATGGGCAAGTTGCTCTGAGGTCACAGATCAGATCGTGACAGCGGGCGCCGGAGAGATCCGGCGCCCGTTTTGATTGCCGCCAAGGCCTTGAAACTGCGCAAGCTATGGCGAATTTGCGCAAGCCATGCGCTGGACGCATGGCGCCAGGGACGCAGCATCGGTTGTTTGCGCCCCGCGCCTCTCCACATCTTGTCGCGACGACGAAAGGTCGCCGCCCCGATCCGAAAGGATGGCAAGATGAAAACGCTCGTATCCCAGATCCGCACCGCCGCCCGCAAACGCCGGGCCTATCTGCGCACCGTCTCGGAACTCCGGCAGCTTCCGCTGGAGACGCAGCTCGACCTCGATCTTTACGCCGGCGACATCCGCCGCATCGCCCATCGCGCCGTCTATGGCGCCTGACCCATTCGAAAGGACAAAGCCATGAAATCGATCATCGCCCGCCTGCGCGCCCGCCACGTCTACAACCGCAACATCGCCGAATTGTCGAGCCTTCCCAGCGACATCCGGGCCGATCTGCACCTGGACGCGGGCCGCATCGCGCACCTTGCCCACAAGGCCGCCTACGGCGCCTGAACCCCGTCCTTGCGGGACGACAGACCCGGGAGATTGGGGGCAGGCCCCTAGCCGAAGCGCTTGTCCAGCGCTTCCTTGACGCGGGGCGTGACGAATTTCGACACGTCCCCGCCCAGCCGGGCAATCTCTTTCACAAGCTTCGACGCGATCGCCTGATGCCGGGCTTCGGCCATCAGGAACACTGTCTCGATGCTGGCGTCCAGCGCGCGGTTCATGCCGACCATCTGGAATTCGTATTCGAAATCCGCGACCGCCCGCAGGCCGCGGATGATGACGCCCGCACCCACGTCGCGGGCGCAGTCGATCAGCAGGTTCTCGAACGGATGGGCGACGATCTCGACCCCCGTGCGTTCCGACAGCGCGGCACATTCCGCCTCGATCATCCCGACCCGCTCTTCCAGAGAGAACAGCGGCCCCTTGTCGCGGTTGATCGCGACCCCGATCACCAGACGGTCCACCAGCGCCGTGGCGCGCTGGATGATGTCCATATGCCCCAGCGTGACCGGATCGAAGGTTCCGGGGTAAAGACCGATGCGCATGGGGCCCTCCTCAAGCTTTGGCGCACGCAACAATATTGCGCCTCACTTTGCAACCCCCCTGCTGCACCGCAGAGCGTCAGAAGCCCTTGATCATCCCTTCGAGCGCATCCTTTTCCATCGCCAGATGGGCGAGCCGCGCCTTCACCACGTCGCCGATCGAGATCAGGCCGACCATCACGTCGCCCTCCATCACCGGCATGTGGCGAAACCGGCCGTCGGTCATGCGCTGCAACACCTCTTCGGTCGAATCCTCGCGCGCGCAGCCCTGAATGGCCGAAGTCATCATCGACTCCACCGGGTCGTTGAGGCAGTCAGGCCCCCGCCGTCCCAGTTCGCGCACCACGTCGCGTTCCGACAGGATGCCCGCGATGCGCTTGCCGTCCCGGCTCACGATCACCGCGCCGATCCGGCGGGCCGACAGCACCTCGACCGCCTCGGCCACCGTGCTGCCCGGGGGCACCGTGACGACCGCGGCCCCCGCCCGTTCCTTCAGGATTTCCTGCACCAGCATGTTCCGCCCTCCTCCAAGGTGGAGGATCAGGGTCCGCCCGCCGCGCCCGTCTGTCAAGTCCGCGCTTCACGCGCCCGTGAGCGCCTCGAGCCGCGCGACCTCGCGCCGGATGCCCTGCGTGAGCAGATCGGCGAAGCGGTTGAGCCGCTCCACCCGCCGGTCGTCGGCATGGCGGATCAGGTAGAAGGCCCGCGTCAGTGCCACGTCATCGGGAAGCACCCGCACCACCTCGGGCGCAGAGGGCAGCGCGAAGTCGTGCACCACCGCGAGCCCCGCCCCAAGCCGCACCCAGTTGAGTTGCACCGTCACCGAAGTCGAGGCAAGCGGCACCGCGCCCGCCCCCACCTCGCCCAGATAGTCCAGTTCCTTGTCAAAGATCATGTCGGCGATGTAGCCCACGAAGCGGTGCGCCTTGAGATCGGCCATCCCCTTGATCGGCGGATGATTTTCCAGATAGCCCCGGCTTGCGGCCAGGTGGAGGTGATAGTCCGTGATCTTCTGCACCGTCAGCCGCCCCGCCTCGGGACGCGACACGGCGATGGCCATGTCGGCCTCGCGCCGCGACAGGTTGAAGACGCGCGGCAGCGCCACGATCTGCACCTCGAGCCCCGGATTGGCATCGCAGATCCCGGCCACCACCTGCGGCAGCACATAGGTCGAACAGCCGTCCGGCGCGCCGATGCGGATCTGCCCGGTGAGCTGCCCGCCTTCGCCGCGCAATTCGTCCAGCGCGCCCTCCACCGCCTGCTCGGTCCGCTCGGCATGGGCGAGAAGCCGCTCGCCCTCGTCGGTCAGCGCGTAGCCCTGCGGCCCCTTGGTGAAAAGCCGCGCGCCAAGCGCCTCTTCCAGCCGGGCGACGCGGCGGCCGACGGTTGCGGGGTCGATCTTCAGTGCCCTGCCCGCCCGGCTCAGGCTTTCGGCCCGCGCCACCGCCAGAAACACCCGCAGATCGTCCCAGTCCGCCATCGCGCACCTTTGCAGAATTGCAAAACCCTTTTGAGAACTTGCCCCTTTTTCGGGCAAAAACGCAAGGCTAGGATGCGGGCAACGAACTCCGGAGGATTCCCGATGAAAGAACTCACGCATTGGATCAACGGCAAGCATGTCAAGGGCGGCTCGGGCCGCTTTGCCGATGTCTATAACCCCGCCACGGGCGAGGTGCAGGCGCGCCTGCCGCTGGCAAGCGTGGCCGAGTTGAACGCCGCGGTCGAAGCCGCCGCCGCAGCCCAGCCCGCATGGGCCGCGACCAACCCGCAGCGGCGCGCGCGCGTCATGATGAAGTTCGGCGCGCTGATCAACGAACACATGGACGAGCTTGCCCAACTGGTCTCGGTCGAGCACGGCAAGACCCTTCCGGACGCGCGCGGCGATGTGCAGCGCGGCCTTGAGGTGGTCGAGGTCTGCATGGGCGCGCCCGCGATGCTGAAGGGCGAGTTCACCGACAACGGCGGCCCGGGCATCGACCTTTATTCGATGCGTCAGGCGCTTGGCGTCGTGGCGGGCATCACGCCGTTCAACTTCCCCGCCATGATCCCGCTGTGGAAGATGGCCCCCGCGCTCGCCTGCGGCAACGCGATGATCCTGAAGCCTTCCGAACGCACGCCCTCGACCTCGCTGCGGCTGGCGGAACTGCTGCAGGAGGCGGGCCTGCCCGACGGCGTGCTGCAGGTCGTCAACGGCGACAAGGAAGCGGTGGACGCGATCCTTGACAACGAGACGATCCAGGCCGTGGGCTTCGTCGGCTCCACCCCGATCGCGCAATACATCTATGGCCGCGCCTGCGCGAACGGCAAGCGCGCGCAATGCTTCGGCGGCGCGAAGAACCACATGATCATCATGCCCGACGCCGACATGGACAAGGCGGCCGACGCGCTTGTGGGCGCGGGCTACGGGGCGGCGGGCGAGCGCTGCATGGCGATCTCGGTTGCGGTGCCGGTGGGCGACAAGACCGCCGACGCGTTGATCGAGCGACTGATCCCGAAGATCGAAAAGCTGAAGGTCGGCCCCTACACTGCCGGCGAAGACGTGGACTTCGGCCCCCTTATCACCAAGGCCAGCCATGACCGCGTGAAAAGCCTGATCGCCTCGGGCGTGGATCAGGGCGCAAAGCTTGTGCTCGACGGCCGCGACCTGAAGATCCAGGGCTACGAGAACGGCTTTTTCGTGGGCCCGACGCTGTTTGACAACGTCACCCCCGACATGGAGATCTACAAGCAGGAGATCTTCGGGCCGGTCCTCTCGACCGTGCGGACGCAAAGCTACGAAGAAGCGCTGAGCCTTGTCGTGGACAACGAATACGGCAACGGCACCGCGATCTACACCGCCGATGGCGACACCGCGCGCGATTTTGCAAGCCGCGTGAACGTGGGCATGGTCGGCATCAACTTCCCGATCCCGGTGCCGCTGTCCTACTACACCTTCGGCGGCTGGAAGAAGTCGGCCTTCGGCGATCTGAACCAGTATGGCCCGGACGCCTTCCGCTTCTACACCAAGACCAAGACCGTCACCGCGCGCTGGTTCTCGGGCATCAAGGACGGGGCCGCGCTGAACTTCAAGGCGATGGACTGACCCATGCGGGCGCGGCGGACCGACAGGATCGCCGCGCCAGCGCCCTCAGGCACCGATCCGGGGCGGCAGCGCGTCGGGCGGGAGCCCCGGCAGATCGGCCAGCGCCTGCATCTGCCGCGCCTCATGCCCGCGATGCTTGCGCGACATCGAGCATTCGAAGCTGCCCGCCCGGAAGGCGCGGCAGGCGGTGGGACGGTTGTCGTAGATCGCGCAGGACAGATGGCGCTCGGGCGTCAGCCGCAGCTGCGCGCAATGCCCGCCCTCCATCCGCATGTAGCGGCGCCCCTCGATCAGAACGGTCGCCTCGGGCGGGATCGGGCGCCCCTCGTCTTCGGGCAGAAGGGCGATATAACGGTCGTGCCCGCCGAAACAGCAGGCACCACACGACAGACAGTCGAGGTTCGGTGTGTTCAAGATGGAAAACTCGAAGGGCCGACCGGCGGCTACAGGACCGACGGTGATGCCCGGACCTTGTTTTACACCGCGCCGCGAAGCCGGTGAAGAGGGATCGATTGCGCCCCCGACCCCTTGCCGAATCTGCCATGGGGGCGGAATTTAACAGGCGTTCATTTCAGGCGGTGGGAGGACGAAATGGATTTCGCACTGAGCGAGGAACAGCAGGCGATCTTCGACATGGCCCATGCCTTCGGGCAGGCCGAGATCGCGCCCCATGCCCGCGACTGGGAAGCGCAGGGCACCATCCCGCGCGACCTCTGGCCCAAGGTGGCCGAGCTTGGCCTTGGCGGCATCTACGTGGGCGAGGATCTGGGCGGCAGCGGTCTTGGGCGGCTTGACGCCACGCTGATCTTCGAGGCGCTGGCCATGGCCTGCCCCGCCGTCTCGGCCTTCCTGTCGATCCACAACATGTGCGCGGCGATGATCGACCGCTACGGGTCGGCCGAGATGAAATCCCGCCTCCTGCCGCGGGCCTGCACGATGGAAACCGTGCTGTCCTACTGCCTGACCGAACCGGGATCGGGGTCGGACGCGGCCGCGCTGCGCACAAGGGCCGAGAAGACGAACGAAGGCTACAGCCTCACCGGGACAAAGGCCTTCATCTCGGGCGGGGGCTATTCGGACGCCTATATCGTCATGGCGCGCACCGGCGATGCGGGGCCCAAGGGCATCTCGGCCATTCTGGTCGAGGATGGCACGCCGGGGCTCAGTTTCGGCGGGCTCGAGGACAAGATGGGCTGGCGCGCGCAGCCCACACGGCAAGTGCAGATGGACGGCTGCGCGGTGCCCGCGGCGAACCTTCTGGGCGAAGAGGGGCGCGGGTTTTCCTACGCCATGGCCGGGCTGGACGGGGGGCGGCTCAACATCGCGGCCTCGGCGCTTGGGGGCGCGCAGGCGGCCTTTGACGCGACGCGGGCCTACATGAAGGAGCGCCGCGCCTTCGGCCAATCCATCGATCAGTTCCAGGCGCTGCAATTCCGGCTGGCCGAGCTGGAGGTGAAGCTGCAATCGGCCCGCATCTTCCTGCGGCAGGCGGCGTGGAAGCTGGATCAGGCCGCCCCCGATGCGACGAAATTCTGCGCCATGGCCAAGCTTTACGTGACCGACGCCGCCTTCGAGGTGGCCAACCAATGCCTGCAATTGCACGGCGGCTACGGCTATCTTGCCGATTACGGGATCGAGAAGATCGTGCGCGACCTGCGCGTCCATCAGATCCTTGAAGGCACGAACGAGATCATGCGCCTGATCATCGCCCGCAGCCTGATTGCAGCCTGATCGCAGCCCGAAGGAGACGCCGATGGCAGATACCCATATCCGGATCGAGGGGCGCGCGGGCCGCATCACGCTGACCCGGCCGCAGGCGCTCAATGCGCTCACCCACGAGATGTGCCGCGAGATCGACGCGGCGCTGATCGGCTGGGCCGATGACCCGGCCGTGGCCCTGGTCATCATCGACGCCGAAGGCCCCCGCGCCTTCTGCGCAGGCGGCGACATCGCGGCGGTCTATCGCGCCGGCATCACGGGGTCCGATGCCGAGGCGCGCGCCTTCTGGCGCGAGGAATACGTGATGAACGCGCGGCTCGGGGCATACCCCAAGCCCGTCGTGGCGCTCATGCAGGGCTTCGTCATGGGCGGCGGCGTGGGCGTGGGGTGCCACGGCCATCCCCGCGTGGTGGGCGAAACGGCACAGCTTGCCATGCCCGAATGCGGCATCGGGCTCATCCCCGACGTGGGCGGCACCTACCTTCTGGCGCGGGCGCCGGGGCACTTGGGCGACTACCTCGGCCTGACCGGGCACCGCATGGGACCGGGCGATGCGATCCTTGCGGGCTTTGCCGACCACTTCATCCCCGAGACCGACTGGCCCGCGCTGATTGCCACGCTCAGCGAAACCGGCGATGCGGCGGCGGTGACCCGCGCCGCCCAGACCCCGCCCGCCGCCGCGCTGGCCCCGCATCTGGCCGAGATCGACAGGCTTTTCGCCCATGGTTCGGTCCCCGCGATCCGCGCCGCGCTGGCCCATGCCGGAACCGACTTCGCAGCGGCCACGGCGAAGGTGCTGGACCGCAACTCCCCCCTCTCGATGGCCTGCACGCTGGCGATGGTGCGGGCCGAGCGTCCCGCCCCCGACCTGCGCCGCGCGCTGGAACGCGAGTTCCGCTACACCGCCCGCGCCGTCCTTCAGACCGATTTCCTCGAAGGCGTGCGCGCGGCCGTGATCGACAAGGATCGCAAACCGAACTGGCGCATCACCGCGCCCTCGGACGACGACGTGGCGGCGCTGCTGGCGCCGCTTGGCCCCGACACCCTGACCTTCCCGGAGGACTAGACCCATGCAGATCGGATTCATCGGCCTTGGCAACATGGGCGCGCCCATGGCGGCGAACCTCGTGAAGGCGGGGCACGGCGTGGCGGGCTTCGACACCGCCGCCCCGATGCCCGAAGGCGTGACCCGCGCCGCGAGCGCTGCCGAGGCGGCGAAAGGCGCGCAGGTCGTCATCACGATGCTGCCCAACGGCGCCATCCTGCGCGCGGTCGCGGCCGAGGTCATCCCCGCGATGGCAAAGGGCGCGGTCCTCTGCGACTGCTCTACCGTCGATGTGGAAAGCGCCCGCGCGGTCGCGGCCGATGCCGAAGCGGCGGGGCTTGGCGCGCTTGATGCCCCCGTCTCGGGCGGCGTCGGCGGCGCCACGGCCGGGACGCTGACCTTCATGGTCGGCGGGGGGGACGCGGCCTTTGCCACGGTCAAGCCGCTCTTCGACGTCATGGGCCAGAAGGCGGTCCACTGCGGCGGCTCGGGTGCCGGGCAATCGGCCAAGATCTGCAACAACATGATCCTTGGCGTCACCATGATCGCCACCTGCGAGGCCTTTGCGCTGGCCGACAAGCTGGGGCTCGACCGGCAGAAGATGTTCGATGTCGTCTCGACCTCGTCGGGATCGAGCTGGTCGATGAACGCCTATTGCCCGGCCCCCGGCGTCGGCCCCAAATCGCCCGCCGACAACGGCTACCGCCCCGGTTTCGCCGCCGACCTGATGCTGAAGGACCTGCGCCTGTCGCAGCAGGCGGCCGAGGGCGCGGATGCCGACACGCCGATGGGGGCGCTGGCGGCCGAGCTTTACCGCCGCTTCGTCGAGGAAGAGGACGGCCGTGGCCGCGACTTCTCGGCGATGCTTCCGCGGTTCGAAGCCCGTCACCGCGGCTGAGCGCCGGGCGCGGTCACATGATCCAGATCACTTTCAATCCCGCAAACCTGCGGTAATCTGCATATGTTCTCCCCATGTCGGGGTCAGGAGGATTGGAAATGTTCAAGACGAATGTCGGCCTCAACGACCGGATCGTGCGGATCATCATCGGCGTCGTTCTGCTGGGCGGCTATTTCTTCTCGGGCGCGCTTGGCGGGCTGCATTGGCTGCTGCTGATCGGCGTCGTCCCGCTGCTGACGGGCATCTTCGCGACCTGCCCGCTTTACTCGGTGCTGGGCATGTCCACCTGCCCGATGAAGCGCTGATGTCCGATCCCGACGATCCGGCGGCCCCCATGCGTCGCGGCGGGCACGGCCGGATTGCCGGGCTGATCCTTGCGGGCGGGCTTTCAAGCCGGCTGGGCGGAGGCGTGAAGGGGCTGCGGCCCCTCGCGGGGCGCCCGATGATCGCGCATGTGATCGTGCGTCTGGCCCCGCAAGTTGAGGCGTTGGCCCTGAACGCCAATGCGCCGGGGCTGGACGGCTTCGGCCTGCCGGTCCTGCCCGATCCGGTGGCGGGTTTCCCGGGCCCCCTCGCGGGGTTGCTCGCGGGTCTCGTCTGGGCCGCAGAGCTGCCCGGCGTGACCCATCTGGTCACGGCCGCAAGCGACAGCCCCTTCCTTCCGCGCGACCTTGTTGCCCGGTTGGCCGAGGGGCCTGCCGAGGGCCCGGTCCTGGCGCGGACCGACAGCGGGCCCGAGCCCGTCTTCGGCCTCTGGCCCGTGGCGCTGCGGGACGATCTGTCCGCGTGGCTCGACGGCGGCGGGTCGCGGCGCGTGCAGGATTTCGCCGCCGCATGTCGCGCAGAATATCACGCATTTTCAGATGATTCCGCGCCGTTCTTCAACGTCAACACGCCCGAAGACCTTGCCCTGGCGGAAGCCCGGGCAACCCGGGCGGAAGACTGACGGTCAGGCCGGGCTGCGCGCGGCGGCGATGGCGGCCCCGGCCCATGCGAGAATGGCGCCCTTGTCGGCAGGAAGCGTCGCCGCTGCGCCCCCGGTGAAGTCGGCCCAGGCGGGGGCATAGTCCTGCCGGACCATCGCCAGCACGGGCACGCCGGCCAGAACCGCCGCCTCGATCACGCCGCGCAGGCCCCGGCCCTCGGATTCAGACCGGCCGAAGCGGTTCACGATCAGCAGGTCCGCGCCCGCCTCGAGCGCGGCTTGCAGCGCCCCTGCAACCTCAGCCAGCGCGGCGGGGTCCAGCGCGCAGCCCGAGGCGCAGGCCCCAAGGTCTTGCGTGATCGGCTGACGCTGGCCGGTCGCCACATCCTCGACCAGCGTCACCTCGCGCGCGCCACCGGGTGCGACGCGCTGCACGTGCCCCACCGGGCGCAACCCGCCCGCGCGCAGCTCGGCCGCGACCGCCGCCACCACCGCATCGGCGCTTTGGCCTTCGGGGCAGAGGATGGCCGCAAGGACGGGGCTGTCGCTCACTGGTCAGCCCCGGGCGTAGACGTCTTCGTAGCGGATGATGTCGTCTTCGCCGAGGTAGCTGCCGGTCTGCACCTCGATCAGCACCATCGGCACCTTGCCGGGGTTCTCCATCCGGTGGACGGCGCCAAGCGGGATATAGACGGACTGGTTCTCCGTCACGAGCTTCACCGTCTCGTCCACCGTCACCTTGGCCGTGCCCTCGACCACGATCCAGTGTTCGGACCGGTGATGGTGGCTTTGCAGGCTGAGCGCCGCGCCGGGGTGGACGACAATCCGCTTCACCTGGAAGCGGCCGCCGATCACCAGGCTTTCGAACCAGCCCCAGGGCCGGTGGTCGCGCGGGAAGGTCTCGGCCTGTTTCGCGCCCTTGGATTTCAGCGCGGCGACGGCTTTCTTGACGTCCTGCGCGCGGGACATGTCGGCGACCAGCACCGCGTCCGGCATCGCCACGGCGATGATGTTTTCCAGCCCGATCCCCACGATCTCCTGCGCGCCGGATTCCGAGCGCAACAGCGTGTCGCGGCAGTCGATCGCGGTCGCCTCACCCGAGACGACGACGCCGGAGTCGTCCGGTCCCGCCTCGCGCCAGACGGCGTCCCAGCCGCCCAGATCGGACCAGCCGCCGTCGAAGGGGACGACCGACAGGTTCTCGGCCCGCTCCATCACCGC
>JAGWVA010000081.1 GCA_028875855.1 Paracoccaceae bacterium | reverse complement strand
GATCCCGGCCGAGGCCGAGAACCCTTCGCCCAGCGGGTTGCCCATCGCCAGCACCCAGTCGCCCACGCGCATCTTGCTGGAGTCGCCGAAGGTGACGAAGGGCAAGGGCTGTTTCATCGAGACCTTGAGAAGCGCCACGTCGGTCGCCTTGTCGGTGCCCACCACCTTCGCCTTGGCGGTCTTGCCGTCAAAGAAGGTGATCTCGATGTCGTCGGCCCCTTCGATCACGTGGTTGTTCGTGACGATGTAGCCGTCGGCCGAGATCACGTAGCCCGAGCCAAGCGCCTCGCTGCGCTGCGGGGGACCCTGGTTGCCCTGACCCTGGCCCTGGCCCTGATCCTGTCCCTGCCCGTGGTTCTGCATGAAGTTGTGGAAGAACTGCTCGAACGGCGAGCCGGGCGGGACCATCGGCCCCTGATCGGTCGAAGCGGCAACCGTCGTCATCGTCGTGATGTCAACGACCGCCGGGCTGACCTTGGTGACCAGATCGGCGAAGCCGTCCGGCGCCCCCTTGGCCATGGCGCTGCCTGCCTGCCCCAGCGCGAAGGCCAGCCCCAAGAGCAGGGCCAGCACGGCCTGCAGGGGCGCCTGTCGCAACCCGCGATCCTTCGGTGTGATGCGCACGTCGATCTCCTTTCCCTTGCCCGGAGAGGGCCGGGCCGCCCTTTATCGTCAGATGGCGCGCGCGACCGCCAAGGCAAATGCGCAAGCCCTTCGTCAAATGGATGTGAGGTCGCTGTCAGCAGCCTGACAAGCCCCGGGGCCGCCGTTAGGCGCCCATCCGCCGGGCAAGCCAGATCAGCACCACGCCCAGCGCGAGGGCGCCAAGACCAAGGCCCCGGCGCGTCTCGACCGGGAGGCGCTGAACCAGCGCCAGCGCCTCTTCCAGCCGCCGCGGCATCAGCGCAAGCACCAGCCCTTCGAAGGCCAGCACCGCGCCGATGCCGAAAAGCAGCATCACTTGCCCGCCGCCGGCGCGGGCGCGGCCTTGCCGCTTTCGGTCGAGAGGTAGTCGAAGAACTGGCCCTTCGGCTCCATCACGATCGTCGTCGTCTGGCCGCTCAGCGCCTTCTTGTAGGCCTGAAGCGACCGGTAATAGGCGAAGAACTCGGGGTTCGCGCCATAGGCCTTGGCGGCGATGTCGTTGCCCTGCGCGTCGGCCTGACCACGGATCACCTCGGCCTGCTTGCGCGCCTCGGAGGTCAGCACCAGCGCGTTGCGGTCCGCGGTGGCGCGGATGGTTTGCGCCTCCTGCGTGCCAAGCGCCAGTTCCTGCGCCGCCTCACGGTGACGCTCGGCCTTCATCCGGTCGTAGGTCGAAGCGAGGTTCTGATCCGGCAGGTCGGTCCGGGTCAGGCGCACGTCGATCACGTCGATGCCAAGCGAATCCGCCTCCTGCCGTGCCAGATCGCGGATCTGCGTCATCAGGTTGGTTCGGTCGTTCGACACGATCTTGTCGGACGGAACCGAGCCCAGCACCTGACGCACGACGGCGTTCAGGATCTGCTCAAGCCGGTTCTGGGCAAAGCGCACGCCTTCCGGGCCGGTGGCCTGACGGAACTTCACCAGATCGACGATCCGCCAGCGCGCGAAGGCATCGACCACCAGACGGCGGTTGTCGAGCGGCGTGATCTCCAGCGGTTCGGTCCGAAGGCCGAGGATGCGGCCGTCATAGCGCACGACCTGCTGGATCACCGGGATCTTGAACCCCAGACCGGGCGTCTTGCGCACCTGCACCACCTTGCCGAACTGCAGGACCAGCGCCTGCTGCCGCGGATCGACGATGAAGACCGAAGACAGCGCCAGCGCCGCGACGACGACGAGGCCCGGCAGGATATAGGTCATCCGGTTGTTCATTGGCCCACCCCCCCGTTCGTCCTGGACGCCGACGACGCGGCGGCCTGCTGCTGCATCAACTTGTCGAGCGGCAGATAGGGAACCACGCCCCCCTGCCCCTGCACGCCGTCCAGCAGGATCTTGTGCGTCCCGCTCAGCACGCTTTCCAGCGTGTCGATGTAAAGCCGCTTGCGGATGATCTGGGGCGCTGCGTCATAGGACCGCAGCACGGCGGTGAAGCGGCTCGCGTCGCCTTCGGCCTGGTTGACGACCTGCGCCTTGTAGCCCTCGGCCTCCTGCACGATCTGCGCGGCCTGACCGCGCGCATCGCCCAGCACCTTGTTGGCATAGGCCTGCGCGTCGTTCACCATCTGGTCGCGCTTCTGCTGCGCGGCCTGAACGGCACGGAAGCTGTCGATGACCTCCTTCGGCGGGTCCGCGCTGTCGAAGTTCACCCGGATCACGTGGATGCCGGAATCGTAGGTGTCGAGCGTCTTCTGCACCGCCTCGCGCAGGCTCGCGGCGATGGGCGCGCGGTCCTTGTTCAGGATCGGCGCAAGATCGGTGCGCGCGATGATGTCGCGCATCGCGGATTCCGACACCGCACGGATCGTGTCCGTCGGATCGGCGAGGTTGAACAGGAACTTCGCCGGGTCCTGGATGTTCCAGACCACCTGGAAATGCACATCGACGATGTTCTGGTCATTGGTCAGCATGAGCCCGGTGTCGGCCTGACCGCCCTGCCCGCTGCCGATGTCGGTCGTGCGTTCGCCCGTGGTCGGGATCACCTTATAGGTCACCAGCGGCCAGGGCGCGAAGTTCAGGCCCGGCATCCCCACGCGGGAAAACTTGCCCAGGAACATCTCGACCGAGCGTTCTTCGGGACGCACAGTGTAAAAGGACGAAAACGCCCAGAGGACCACGACCGCCGCGGCAATGCCAAGCCCGACGAGCTTGCCGCCCGGAGCCCGATCGCCCCGCCCGGGAGGCGTGAGGCCCGGCCCGCCACCGCGGCCGCCCAGAAGCACCTTCAGCCGCTCCTGCCCCTTCTTCATGATATCGTCGATGTCGCCCATCGGGTTTTCGCCCGGCTTGCGGCCGCCCCCCCGATTGTCATCCCCCCCCGAACCGCCAGAGCCTGAGCCCCAGGGACCGCCGTTGTTGCCTGCCATCGGCCTCTCGTTCCTTTCAAGTCACTCTTATCGGAGTTGGATATTGTGCCGCGAATTTCAAGCCTTGCGGACCGGTTGCCGCATCGTGACAAGTTCCTCGGCCATCGACGGATGGACCGCGACGGTCCGGTCGAAATCCTCTTTCGTGGCGCCCATCTTGATCGCGACCGCCGCAAGCTGGATCATTTCGCCCGCCTCGGGGGCGACGATGTGGCAGCCCAGCACCTTGCGCGTCTGCTGGCTGACGATGAGCTTCATCAGCACGCGATCCTCCTGACCGGCAAAGAGCGTCTTCATCGGACGGAAGGCGGCGGAATAGACCTCAATCGGCTCGCGCTCGCGCGCGGCTTCCTCGGTCAGCCCGACCGACCCAAGCTCGGGCTGGGTGAAGACGGCCGAGGGCACCAGCGCGTGATCGGCCATCGTGGGGCGCGCGTTGAACATCGTGTCGGCGAAGGCGTGCCCCTCGCGGATCGCGACCGGCGTCAGGTTGATGCGGTCGGTGACGTCGCCCACGGCGAAGATCGACGGGACCGAGGTCTGGCTGTAGTCGTCCACCACGACCTGACCGTTCCGGCCCAGCGTCACGCCCACGTCTTCCAGCCCGAGTCCTTCGGTATTGGGCACCCGCCCCGTGGCATAAAGCACCGCGTCGAAGGTCCGGTCGTGGCCGTGGGTCGAGCGCACGCAGATGCCGTCGGCGGTGCGTTCCATCGCCATGACCTCGGTCCCGCAATGGATCGCGATACCGCGGGCCTGCATCGCATCCGCCACATGGCCGCGCGCCTCGTCATCGAAGCCGCGCAGGATCTGCGCCCCGCGGTAGTATTGCGTCACTTCGACCCCGAGACCGTTGAATATGCAGGCGAATTCGCTGGCGATGTAGCCGCCGCCGACAACCAGAAGGCGCTTGGGAAGGGCATCCAGCTTGAACATGTCGTTCGAGGTCAGCGCGAGGTCCATCCCCTCGACCTCCGGCACGAAGGGGCGCGCGCCGGTCGCGATCAGGATGTGCTTGGCCGTGAAGCGCTCACCCGTCGCCAGCCGAACGGTATGGGCGTCCTCGAGCGTCGCGCGGGTGTCGTGGATCACCACGCCCGCCTTCAACAGGTTGTTGCGGTAGGCCGTCTCAAGCCGGGTCAGCTCTGCCTCGAGCTTGGTGCGGAACATCGCCCAGTCGAAGGCGCCGAGCTGCACGTCCCAGCCATAGGCGCGCGCCTCGGCCACCGCTCCGGGATAGGAAGAGGCGAAGACCATCAGCTTTTTCGGCACGCAGCCCCGGATGACGCAGGTGCCGCCCATCCGGTATTCCTCGGCCAGACCGACCTTCGCCCCGCCCTCGGCCGCCGCGATGCGCGCCGCGCGCACCCCGCCCGAGCCACCGCCGATGACGAAAAGGTCGTAGTCGAAGGCCATCTCAGTCTCCCATATCGCGGAAAAGATTGTCGGATTCGACGAATTCCATCGTCTCCTCCTCCTGCGTGCCGGCGGTGACGTCGCGCACCGTCACGCGCCCGTCGCCATGGCCGACCACCACCACGTCGCAGATATCGATGAAAAGTCCGTTTTCAACCACGCCCGGGATCTGGTTCAGCACCAGCGCCATCTGCCGCGCGTCCCCGATCCGTTGCAGATGCAGATCGACGATGTAATTCCCCTCATCCGTGATGAAGGGCCGGTCGCCGGTCATCCGGAGCGTCGTCTGATGGCCCAGCACGTCAAGGCTTTCGATGGTCTCTTCCAGCAGCGCCTTGGTCGTCTGCCAGCCGAAGGGAATGACCTCGACCGGCAGGGGAAAGGCGCCGAGGGTCAGAACCTCTTTCGCGGCGTCCGCGATCACGATCATCTGGTCGGAAGCCGTCGCCACGATCTTTTCCAGCAACAGCGCTCCGCCGCCGCCCTTGATGAGGTTCGCCTCGCCGTCGAATTCGTCCGCGCCGTCGATGGTCACGTCGAGCCACTTCGCCTCATCGAGGCTCACGACCTCGATGCCGACCTGCCGGGCCAGATCGGCGGTGCGGGCCGAGGTCGGCACGCCCACGATCTTCAGCCCCTCTTCGCGCACCATCTCGCCCAGGCACCGCACCATCCAGGCGGCGGTCGAGCCGGTGCCAAGGCCCACCTTCATGCCGCTTTGCACGTAGTCCACGGCCCGCCGCGCCGCCACGAATTTCGCCTTGTCGATCGGGGACAGGTCCGCTGCCATGATCATCTCCATCTCAGGGTCGCCCCGCTTATAGCAAAGTGCCGGCGCGGGGCGAGTGCGAATTCGCCCGGAAGCCCGCAACGCCGCCAAAGGGAACGGAGCTTTGACCTTGCGCTTTCCGCCCGAAAGCGTCGCTTTCCCTCTCGCCTTTCGCGCAGCCAGACCGCAGTCTGAGCCGAACCCTAGGGAAAGCGCGCCATGTTTCTGTCCGTCTTCGACATCTTCAAGGTCGGTATCGGCCCCTCGTCCAGCCACACGATGGGCCCGATGGTCGCGGCCGCCCGCTTTCTTCAGATGCTTCGAGAAAGCCCCTTTCACCCCAAAGGCTTGCGCGCCTCTCTTCACGGATCGCTCGCCTTTACCGGGGTGGGCCACGCGACCGACCGGGCAACGATCCTCGGCCTTGCCGGATTCGCGCCCGACAGCTACGACGCCGAGAAGGCCGAGACCGTTCTGGCCGCGATCCGCGCCCACCGGCAGGTGACGCCGCCCGGCCTGCCCGCGCTCGCCTTCGACCCCGAGAAGGACATGATCTTCGACTACGGTCCGCCGCTGCCCGGACATGCGAACGGCATGATCCTGATGGCGACCGACGCGCAGGGCGACGTGATCCTGCAAGAAACCTTCTATTCGATCGGCGGCGGCTTCGTGCTGACGGCCGCGGAACAGGAGGAGGCGCAGGCGATCACCGGCAACGCCAAGGCCGCGATGGCGCGATCGCCCGTGCCCTATCCGTTTCAAAGCGGCGCGGAAATGCTTGAGATGGCAGCGAAAAGCGGGCTCTCCATCGCGCAGATGAAGCGCGCGAACGAACGCCGTTTCCGCACCGATGCCGAGATCGACGCAGGCCTTGCCCGGCTTTGGGAGGTGATGACCGCCTGCATCGACCGGGGGCTTGGCACGACCGGCACGCTGCCCGGCGGCCTGAACGTCCGCCGCCGCGCCGCCGCGATCCACGAGGCGCTGATGGCCGAGCGCGGGCTGAACCTGACGCCGCCGCACACGATCAACGACTGGATGACCTGCTACGCGATGGCGGTGAACGAGGAGAACGCGGCCGGCGGGCAGGTCGTGACCGCACCCACCAACGGGGCTGCGGGCGTGGTGCCCGCGGTGATCCGCTACTGGCTGGATCACGTTCCCGGCGCAACCCATTCAAGGATCGGGGATTTCCTGCTGACCGCCGCCGCCGTGGGCGGGCTTGCCAAGCACAATGCCTCGATCTCCGGGGCGGAATGCGGCTGCCAGGCCGAGGTCGGATCGGCCGCCGCGATGGCCGCCGCCGGCCTTGCCGCCGTCATGGGCGGCACGCCCGAACAGGTGGAAAACGCGGCCGAGATCGCGCTGGAACATCACCTTGGCATGACCTGCGACCCGGTGAAGGGCCTTGTTCAGGTGCCCTGCATCGAGCGTAACGGGCTTGGCGCGATCAAGGCGGTGTCGGCGGCCAGCCTCGCGCTGAGGGGGGACGGCAAGCACCTCGTCAGCCTTGACGCCTGCATCGAGACGATGCGCCAGACCGGCCACGACATGCACGAGAAATACAAGGAAACCAGCCTTGGGGGTCTGGCGGTCAACGTGCCGAACTGCTGACCGCCCCCGATTTTTCGTCGAAAGATCGCGGCCCTAGACCAGCCGGCTCGCCTCGACCGCCGCGCGCACGAAATCCGCGAACAGCGGATGCGGCGCGAAGGGCTTGGATTTCAGCTCGGGGTGGAACTGGACGCCGATGAACCACGGGTGATCGGGGATCTCCACGATCTCGGGCAGGCGGCCGTCCGGGCTCATGCCCGAGAAGATCAGGCCGCATTTCTCCAGCTTTTCCCGATATTTGGTATCCACCTCATAGCGGTGGCGGTGGCGTTCCTCGATCGTGGTCGCGCCGTAGATCTGCGCCACGCGGCTGTCGGGGCGCAGGTTCGCGGTATAGGCGCCAAGGCGCATGGTGCCGCCCTTGTCGTCGCCCACCTTGCGTTCCACGACGTGATTGCCCTGCACCCATTCCTTGAGGTGATAGACAACCGGCGTGAAACGCTTCTTGCCCGCCTCGTGGTCGAATTCCTCTGACCCAGCATCGGCCACGCCTGCCAGATCGCGCGCCGCCTCGATCACCGCCATCTGCATGCCAAGGCAGATGCCGAGGTAGGGCACGCCTTTCTCGCGCGCGAATTGCGCGGCCCGGATCTTGCCTTCGGTCCCCCGCTCGCCAAAGCCGCCGGGCACGAGGATCGCGTCGAACGGCTCGAGATAGGCGGCCGGGTCCTCGCGCTCGAAGATCTCGGCGTCGATCCATTCGGTCTTCACGCGGGTCCGGTTCGCCATGCCGCCGTGGGTCAGCGCCTCGGCGATGGATTTGTAGGCGTCCTCGAGTTGGGTGTATTTCCCGACGATGGCCACGCGCACCTCGCCCTCGGCATTCTCCATCCGGTCCATCACGTCGGTCCAGCGGTCGAGGTTGGGGCGCGGGGCGGGGCTGATCTGGAAGGCGTCCAGCACGGCCCGGTCCAGCCCCTCGCGGTGGTAGGCCAGCGGCGCCTCGTAGATCGTCTTGAGGTCGGGGGCCGCGATCACGGCATCGGGGCGCACGTTGCAAAAGAGCGCGATCTTCTCCCGCTCCTTGGTCGGCACCGGCTTTTCCGAGCGCAGCAGCAGCACGTTGGGGGCAAGCCCGATGGACTGAAGCTCCTTGACCGAGTGCTGCGTGGGCTTCGTCTTCAGCTCGCCCGAGGCGGCGAGATAGGGCAGAAGCGTCAGGTGCATCAGGATGCATTCGCCGCGCGGCCGCTCGTGGATGAACTGGCGGATCGCCTCGAAGAACGGCAGACCCTCGATGTCGCCGACCGTGCCGCCGATCTCGCACAGCATGAAATCGACCTCGTCTTCGCCGATGCGAAGGAAGTCCTTGATATCGTTGGTGACGTGCGGGATCACCTGGATCGTCTTGCCAAGGTAGTCGCCCCGGCGTTCCTTTTCGAGAACGGTGGAATAGATGCGGCCAGAGGACACGCTGTCGGTCTTGCGTGCGGCCACGCCCGTGAAGCGTTCGTAATGCCCCAGATCAAGGTCGGTTTCCGCGCCGTCGTCGGTGACGAAGACCTCGCCGTGCTCAAAGGGGCTCATCGTGCCGGGATCGACGTTCAGATAGGGGTCGAGCTTGCGCAGCCGGACGGTGTAGCCCCGGGCCTGCAAAAGCGCCCCAAGGGCAGCAGAGGCAAGGCCCTTGCCAAGCGAAGACACCACGCCGCCGGTGATGAAGACATAACGCGCCATGCGGAAGAAACCCCCGTGATTGTCAGTTTGCGACCCTGCGATTCGCATCTGAAACGCAGCACCACCACGGGACTTGAGAGATAACGCAAAACGCGTTCCTCCGCAAGCGCACCGCTAGATGCAGTTACGGTCAGGGAAACAGGATCAAAGGATAGTGGCGGGGGCAAGGCCCCCGATCAGTTGCCCGCGCGCGGCGGCGCAGCCGGGGTCGCCGGGGCGTTGCCGGTCGTGCCCGTCGGGCTCGGCGGAAGCAGGTCCTTCGCGGCGGGCACCTTGTTCTGCGGCACCGGCGCGGGGCCCGATTGGGCGGGCGCGGTCTTTGCCGCAGGCGTGTTGTCCATCACCGAGGACGCCCCGCCATTGCCGGCCGCGATCACCGTCAGCGCGATCGAGGTCACGAAGAAAGCCCCCGCGAAGATCCAGGTAAGCTTTGCCAGCGCCGTCGCGGCCTGCCGGCCGGACATCACGCCACCGCCGCCACCGCCGCCCATGCCGAGCCCGCCCCCCTCGGAGCGCTGCAACAGCACGACGCTGATCAGGCACACCGCCAGGATCAGGTGAATGACGAGGATGACGTTTTCCATTGGCCGGGGCTCCGCTGGCTTCGGACGGGGCTATTTAGGCCCATGTGCGCCCTGCCGCAACCCCTCAGATCGCCCGAGCGACGTCGCGGTCGCGCGCATCGGCCCGGTCCGGGCCGGGCTTCGGGACGCCGGGATGAAACTTTCCGGTTTCGGTCGGCGCGCCCTGCCGCTATACCGCAGCGGGTTTCAGGAAAGGCGAGGGGCAGATGGCCAACGTCGTGGTGGTAGGCGCCCAATGGGGCGACGAGGGCAAGGGCAAGATCGTAGACTGGCTCTCGGAACGGGCCGACGTGATCGCGCGGTTTCAGGGCGGCCACAACGCCGGCCATACGCTGGTGATCGGCGGGGTCACCTACAAGCTGTCGCTGTTGCCCTCGGGCATTGTGCGGGGCGGCAAGCTCAGCGTGATCGGCAACGGTGTCGTGCTCGACCCCTGGGCGCTGCTGGCCGAGATCGACAAGCTGACGGCGCAGGGCGTGGCGATCTCGCCCGAGAACCTGATGATCGCGGAAAACGCCCCGCTGATCCTGCCGATTCACGGAGAGCTGGACCGCGCGCGCGAAAGCCAGAACGCGGTCGCAAAGATCGGCACGACCGGGCGCGGCATCGGGCCGGCCTATGAGGACAAGGTGGGCCGCCGCGTGATCCGCGTCGCCGATCTGGCCGATCCCGCCACGCTCGACCTGCGCATCGACCGCCTGATGACCCATCACAACGCGCTGCGGGCGGGGCTTGGCCTCGAGCCGGTGGACCGCGACGCGCTCAAGGCGCAACTGCTCGAGATCGCGCCGAAGGTGCTGCCCTTCGCCGCCCCGGTCTGGAAGGTGATGAACGAGGCGCGCCGCGCGGGCAAGCGCATCCTGTTCGAAGGCGCGCAGGGCAGCCTGCTGGACGTCGATTTCGGCACCTATCCCTTCGTGACCTCTTCGACCACCACGGCCGGGATGGCCGCCAGCGGCACCGGCCTCGGGCCCACCGCGATCGACTTCGTGCTGGGGATCGTGAAGGCCTATACGACCCGCGTGGGCGAAGGCCCCTTCCCCACCGAACTCAAGGATGCCGACGGCCAGCGCCTGGGCGAGCGCGGCCACGAATTCGGCACCGTCACCGGGCGCAAGCGCCGCTGCGGCTGGTTCGACGCGGTGCTGGTGCGCCAGACCTGCGCCACCTCGGGCGTGTCGGGCATCGCGCTGACCAAGCTCGACGTGCTCGACGGCTTCGAGACGCTGAAGATCTGCACCGGCTACGAGCTGAACGGCACGGTCTATGACTACCTGCCGACCGCGGCCGACCTTCAGGCCAAGGTCACGCCCATCTACGAGACGCACGAGGGCTGGCAGGAAAGCACGGTGGGCGCGCGCAGCTGGGCCGACCTGCCCGCGGCCGCGATCAAATACGTGCGCCGGATCGAAGAGTTGATCCAGTGCCCGGTCGCCCTACTTTCGACCAGTCCGGAACGCGACGACACCATTCTCGTCACGGACCCATTCGCGGGGTAGGCACATGGCACTCAGCTACAGGGCGCGGCGGCGCTGGTCTCTGGTCATCTTGCTGGTCGGGCTGCCGCTTTACATCGTGCTGGCGGTGACCATCGTGGACATGCTCCAGCGCCCGCCGATGTGGCTGGAACTTGTGGTCTATGTCGGGCTGGGCTTCCTGTGGATGGCGCCGTTCCGCTTCGTCTTCCTGGGCGTGGGTCGGGCGGACCCCGACGCGCCCCCGCCCCCCGAGGACGACCCCCGGAAATAAAGAGGCGGAAGGGTTGCCCCTTCCGCCAAACTCGTTACGCGGCCCTGTGCCTCAGTGCGCGATCTTGCGCGCCTCGTTGAGGTAGCGAGAGGTTTCCGCGATGGCGAACTGCCCGCGCTTCACTTTCTGGATCTTGCCCTGCCGCAGCAGCATGCCGAAGCTGCGCAGGCTCTGTTCGCGGCTGACCGGCACATCCGCCGCTTCGGTGGCCGAGCGCAGGATCTGCGGGCGCGAGAAGTAGGGGCGCCCCTCCACGCAGGAGGCATAGGCCGCGGCCGCTTCCAGAAGGTCGGGAAGATCGGTGGCGCCAAGGCGTTCGGCGAATTCGGCGAAGCTCTTGGAATTGGCGAAGATGTTCTCGGCGTCGTCGATCGACTCGTCATCTTCGTCCAGCTCGGGCTGCGCCAGCGCCGAGGTGACGCGCCGGGGGCGGATCACCAGCGGCTCGCCGCGGCCGGCCTCGCTGTCCACCCGCTGTTCGGACACGAGAACGAGCGGCGCAGGCCGATCGGCGGGCGCTTCGGGACGCAGGGTCGTCGAACCGCCGGGCAGCGCGGGGCGACGCGGGCGCACGACCTGCGCGAGATCGTCGCGGTAACGGTCGAGTTCGGAGACCTTCGCCACGGGCTTGTCCTCGGGCGACAGTTCCTTTTCCGCCTGCGTCGCGGCGACGGCGGCTTTCAGATGCGCAAGCGTCGCCTGACGGCGACGGGCTTCGGGTTCATTCGACTCCGCATCCGACCGCTTCATCAGCCGCTCCATCGAGAGGCCGTCGGCATCGACATCGCCCTTGAGCAGGTCCTGGCGCTGGTCGGGCGCGCGCGCAGACCGCGCACCGGGCAGGAACCGCGCGGCCGCGGCGGCGACGACGCCGCCGGCCATTTCCGACAGGCGCAGCGTCAGCGGGCCCGCGGCGGGCTTGGCGCTTTCCTCGGGGGTCTGGTCGGCCGGCTCGGGGGCCGCCTCGGCGGCCGCCGGTGCCGGTTCTTCCGGCGCGATCTCGGCGGTTTCCGACGGGGCGGTGACCGGCATGGCGGGGGCTTGCGCGGCGGGCGCTTCGGGCTGCGCCGCCGGGGCGGTCAGTTCGGGAAGCTCGGCCTCGTCCGCATCCAGATCCGTGAGGTCGGCATCGTCCAGCGTTGCGTCGAACGCCACGGGCGCGGCAAGGCCCGAGGCATCCTGTTCGATGGCGGCGAGTTCGGCCTGCAGTTCCGCCTCGTCGGCGGGATCAAGCGTCGAGACGATGGCGGTCTTCGCGGCCACGGCTTCTGCCTCGGCTTCTGCTTCTGCTTCCGCTTCCGCTTCGGCCCGGGCGGCAGCTTCCGCTGCTTCCGCCGCGGCCTTTGCCTTGGCGGCTTCCTCGGCGGCGCGCATCTCTGCCTCGGCCTTCGCGGCGACTTCGGCTGCCTTGCGGACGGCTTCCGCCTGTGCGGCGGCTTCGGCCGCCTGCTTCTCGGCTTCGGCGCGGGCAGCCTCTTCGGCGGCAAGGCGCTCGGCTTCGGCGCGGGCAGCCTCTTCGGCCGCCTGCTTCGCAGCCTCGGCCCGCGCGGCTTCTTCAGCGGCAAGACGTTCGGCTTCGGCCTTTTCGGCCGCTTCCTTCTCGGCGGCTTCCTGACGGGCCGCCTCTTCCTTGGCCGCGGCCTCGGCGCGGGCGGCCAGGAAGGCCGCGCGCTCGGCCTCGGCCGCCGCGGGGTCCATGTGTTCGGTCTCGATCACCGCAGCCGCACCCGGCGCTTCCGCTTCGATGCGGCGCACCTTGATGACGCGGGCGCGCGGACGGGCGAGCGACTCGTCGCCGGTCTGTGCGGGTTCTTCCGCGGCGGGCGCGGCGGCGCGCGTCTTCAGCGCAGCGGTCACAGCGCTGATCGTGTCCTGAAGCTGTGCGTCCAGCGCCTTCTCGGCCTCCGCATCCTCTGCGGGGGCCTCGTCAACGGGCTCCAGCGGCGCGGGGGCGGGCGCAGGCTCGACGGCGGGGGCGGTGACCGTCTCGGCCACGACCTTCGCCGGGACGGGCGTTGCGGGTTCTTCCAGATCCTCGGTCAGTTCCGCATCCGGCGTGGCGGTCGCGGCATCCACGCGGGCCTGTTCGACGGCGGCGCGGATGCGGGCCAGCTTGGCGGCGATGCTTTCGGCCATGGGCGCGGCCATGCCACCGGCCACGGCACCGGCCGCGGCAAGAGCGGCCGTTTCGAACGCGATCGTCTCGGGCTCGGCGGGTGCAGGCGCTGGCTGGGTCGCGACGGGCGCGGAGGCGGGTTCCTCGGTCCGGGCCGGGGTCGCCTCTGCCGCAGCATCGGCCTTCGGCGCGGGAGACACCGGCGCGCCCGACACGGGGGCAGGCATCGCCTTCGGCGCATCGCTGTCGCCGGCACGCAGCACGATCCCGTTTTCCTGGATCTTCGCCTCGACCCGGCGCTGGATCTCGCGCTCGGCGATGCGGTGAAGCATCTCGGCGTCGGGCGTCGGCGGTTCCGCGCCGAAGTAGCGATCTTCGGATGCCAGGTCGCGGAAGTATTCCGCGATCGCCTTCATCGTGTTGAACGGCTCGTCGAATCCCTCAAGCGTACAGGAGAAGGTTCCGTATGAGACCGTTAGAATCTTACTCGCACCGACCATTGGACGCTCGCTTCCTCACACTCCAGATTTACCGACCCTGAACTGAGGCCCGCGCTTTTCCGTGATGAGACGCGGGTAATTTTATGGATTGATTGTGGCCGCAACTCAGCCCCAATGCCATATTCATGCAACATGATCCCATGAATCCGCCGATTGTCCAATCCTCGTGTGGCGTCACCCTTGTGGGGGGCGCGCCGATTTCCGCCCGATTGCTGGCCGATGCGCTGGCCATTGCCCCGACACTCGTGGCGGCGGACGGGGGGGCGCAGCGGGCGCTGGCCGCCGGGCAGGTTCCGCAGGCGGTGATCGGCGATCTCGATTCCCTTTCCGCGCGCGCGCGTGCGGAACTGGCGGATCGGCTGCACCCAGTGCTCGAACAGGAGACGACCGATTTCGACAAGGCGCTGCGCCATATCGCGGCGCCCTTCGTGCTGGCGGTGGGCTTTTCCGGCGCGCGGATGGATCACGGGCTCGCGGTGCTCAACACGCTCGTGCGGCACTCCGACCGGCGCTGCCTTGTGCTCTCGGGCAAGGATGTCTGCTTTCTCGCCCCGCCGCGGATCACGTTGACGATGCGGCCCCGGGCGCGGCTGTCGCTCTTCCCGATGGCCCCGGTCAGCGGGCGGTCCGAGGGACTGCGCTGGCCCATCGACGGCCTTTGCTTCA